>JBDNDK010000158.1:0-5676 GCA_046719185.1 Armatimonadota bacterium | reverse complement strand
CCGGGCGGTCGGAGACTTCAAAATACTAAGATTTGCAGATACTGCTTCTAAAACATCTTCAGGAAGGGTAGAATCATAAAAAGCTTCTGTGAAAGCAAGAGTTTTTGCTCTCAGTTCATCATATTCTTTACTAAACATTTCTGCAATTTCTTCTACATTTTTGAACTTTACTGTATACCATGGCTTATATGTTTCTTTTGGCTTTTCTTCACACTTGCCACCATTACAATTTAATGCCTCTTCTTTTTCTTCAAATAAGCCATGTCTTTGGTTTGTGTTTGGAACATACCAAGAAAACATAAGTTTTATAGTTTTGCTTCTACCAGCCTTTAGCTTAAATGGAACATAAATACTTCCACCAGGTGATTGTCCACCTTCTGTATATTCAGGTTTAGATATAACAGCACCTTCTTCAACTGCTTTCCATGCCATTGTAGGTGCATCAAATCCACCACCTCTGAAATATTGGCAGTTAACAGCCATCTCCGGTTCATCAATTCTCACACAAAAATCAGCCAAATCCCAAGGCTTATCTTCTGCACCACTTTCATGCAGAATAAAACCATTTTTTGTGCTCTTTACACAATCATTTCCAGACCAAGACTTTAAAAAATTCAAACAATTAAAAGAATAAACACTATCTATATCTTCATCTGAAATGTTTACTATTTTATATTCAACAGCTGCCACTGGTAAGCTTGAATTATCAGAATCTGTTGGAATAAATGGACTCCAAGCAGTTATCTCAACATGCACCGGCATTTCAGGAGTATCTATATCCACTATTCCAAATGGGAATCTAGCATGAAATGAAACCTCATCAAATCTTGGGTATCCATAAGTTCTGTCACCAAGACCATTTCCAGAACCCGGTTGTCCAAATGCTTTCCACATTGGAACCGGACCTTCCAACACTCTTGCTATATTTTCTTTACCTTTTATACATAATGCGGAATATGCATAGGGTTCATGAAATACATTTGGTGCATTTTTCACTGAAAGGTGAGAAAAACTACCTGTGCCTTCAATGCATATCATACCAGCACCTATCCCACCTAATGGGAATGCTACTTTATTTAGATGTTCTCCTGTATATACTCTACTCATTGTTCAAAAACTCCATTTTGTTTTTTTAGATAAATATTCATACATAAAAACCACTCTGACAATTGTATCAGAGTGGATATATTACCTCAATACTCAAATTATAATTAACTCATTTTTCTTGTTTGTGGATCAAATGTAACAGTTTTATTTTTTCTGTATGATTCTTCAGCCATTGAAACAATTGTTTGCACTCTTATTCCAAGCTCAATATCACAACTGGGTGTTGTATTTGTTCTGATAGCATTTATCCAATTTTTCACATGTTCTATATGGCTTTCACCTGGTCCTAAAACAGGAATATCTTCAGGTTCAACTATATCAGTGAATGGTCTCTCTGGTCTGATTTCAACTTTACCGCCGCCAAAATATACCGTTGCCATATTTCCTCTTATTAGATCAGGAAGCCCTTGTTCATTTACTGTAGAACCAAGAAGATACAGCATTGCACCACTAGGGAATTGAGCAATCATCATTGTTGAATCTGCAACATCTCTTCTATGAGCTATGCCTTCATCAGTATTCATCACATTTTCACCCAAACAAGTTACCTTTGTTGGGAATTCAGTGATATTAGTGGCTATCATCAATGGATGGAGTCTATGTGGCCATAAATCACCAATAATTCCATTGCCAAAAGGCCAGAATTTTCTCCATCTAAAATAATGTTCAGGACTAAAAGGCATATTCTCTGCTGGTCCTAACCATTTTTTCCAATCAACTTTATCTTCTGTAAATTCTGGGTCTATATCGTAATTCCACTCACCTTTTGGGTTATTTCTGCAATAGCTTCCTTGTATTGTAAGTACTGTGCCAATTTTACCCTCTGCAACAGCTTTACCTGCAGTGTGCCATTTAGCATCTGTGCATCCTTGAGAACCAACCTGAACAACTGCACCAGTTTTCTTGGCAACATCATACATTTTCCAAGCTTCATCAAGATATCTTGTCATTGGTTTTTCAACATAAACATGCTTTCCGCTTTCCATAGCATCTATTGCCATTTGAGCATGCCAGTGGTCTGTTGATGCTATCAATACAGCATCAACATCTTTCATATCTAAAATTTTTCTATAATCCGATACTGCAAATTCATCTGGCACTTGTGCTAATTGCTGAGCACCAAGTCTTCTTTTTTCAAAAACATCACATACAGCCACAACTTCAAGATTAATTTCAGATTCCAATTTTTTTAGATTGTTAAGATGACCTCTACCCATACCTCCAACACCAAGAACTGCAATTCTAATTTTGTCATTTGTACCTAAAATTTTAGCTGATGCTGGTGCTCCAAATACACTATTTGGTAATAGTGAACTAGCCATCAATCCGGCTGTTGCAGTTCCTGCAACTTTCAAAAAATCTCTTCTTGAAATACCATTTTTTTTCTTTGATTCTTCCATTTAATATCTCCTTTGGAATTAACAGTATCATTGAGTTTATATTTTATGCAAGTGTTGTCATTTCAACTTTGATATTTTTCATTATTGCTTCATTAGCTTTAATAGAATTTATTGTTGCATAAAAACCTGTATCAATGTCTGAGACATTAGGTTTATCTTCCCTAATAGATTTTGCAAAGTTTTCAAAAGCCATAGTAAGAGCATCTTTCTCTGGTTCTACAGCACCATCTTCTCCGGGCTCTCTGCCTTCTTCAAGAATTTTTGTTGAATCAGCAATAAGACAAATGCCTGTGTCACCAAAGCAGTCTTCTTTTCTTGCATATACTTCCCAACCAAGTAATGGTGAATCTGCTTCTTTAACAAGCCAAGCTACATTTTCTCTCATCACAATTGAACTATCAGTTCCTTGGAAAAGAATATAATCTTCACTGAATGAGTTTGCAAGAGTGGCAGTATATACCATTCTAAGATTATTTGAAAATTCAAAATCACATTTTATAGTATCTGGAAGATCTCTTCCATCATTCCAATTCATAATAGAGCCATATCCAAATGCACTTTTTGGTGTCTCATTCAAAAACCAACCTACAGTATCTAGCTGATGAATTCCAACTTCTCCCATTAGTCCATTAGAAGTTTCACTTGATATTTTCCAATCTAGCTCTTTTTCTCTTTCCTTTGTTGGAGCCATACTTTTCCAGCTTTGTTTTCTGTTCCATTGAGCTTGGACTAATACATTTTTACCGAGAACACCAGTTTTTACAAAGTCAATTATATGGTTATAAAGCATATTGGATCTGCCCTGAAGACCAGTTTGGAAGACTTTTTTATAATTTTTAGCTGAATTTGCTATTGATTGAACTTCATCTATTGTATGAGCAAGTGGTGCTTCACAGTAGATATGTTTATCTGCAGCAACTGCATCTTCAACTATTTGTTTATGAAGATGAGTGGGAGTTGCTATAACAACTGCTTCCACATCTGAGCTTAGAAGTTCTTTATAATCAGTCATGCCTTTTGCATCTGTTACAATTTTTTCAGCTCTTGTAATTGCAGGTTGATATCTATCACAAATAGCTGTTACATTCATAAAAGGCTGTTTGGAAAGTGTTGTAAGTATATTTCTTCCCCAAGTTCCGAGACCAATAACACCTATCTTAACAGCAGGTCCTTTTACATTTTCTTCATCATCACTATCTGTTGCTATTTCATTATTTTGAGCAATAAGGGTTTTTGGCATTGCAAACATAGCAACTGTTGTTGCAGCACCTTTCAAAAAATCTCTTCTATTTATTCCTTTATCTCCCATAACTGCATTTACTCCTAAAATATGATACTAATTAATTTGTTAGAGAAGAATCTATATAAAGACTCGTCACTTTTATGTTTGTAATCCAATAAAATTCTTCTAAATTATATTGAATATTATATAAACAGACGAAATATCCTCTAATTATTTGCCAATAAATACTCTTATTTAGATAATTACAACAAGAATTCTTACATTTAGCTTACATCAATTGATATTGTTATTATCATCTGATATATTATGAACTGATATTTGTATTAAAAACAAAATATGAATGAATAAATTCATATAGAGCTGTGAATAATTTTATATATAAAAATCTCAATATTATGAGGTATATGATTTGACGGATAGCAGTGTTGACAAAAAATCAGGTGCTTTGGTTATAGTTGAAGGAATTGATGGCTCAGGAAAAAGCACCCAAGTGCATTTATTGCATAAATGGCTAATAAGTGAGGGATATGGAGTATTCTTTAGTGAATGGAACTCATCTCCACTAGTCAAGGATACTACCAGATTAGGTAAAAAGAGGAAAATTTTAACTCCAACAACATTCAGCCTCATTCATGCAACTGATTTTGCAGACAGAACAGAAAGAGAAATTATTCCATCACTCAAAGCAGGTGCTATTGTTTTGGCTGATAGATATCAATACACTGCATTTGCAAGAGATGCAGCTAGAGGTGTTTCAAGAAAATGGGTTAGAAACCTTTATCAATTTAGTGTAAAGCCTGATATAGCCTTCTATTTTAGAGTGCCTTTGGAGGTTTCTTTGGATAGGATTCTCACAGGCAGAGCAATGTTAAAGTATTATGAGGCTGGAATGGATATAGGTCTGTCCACTGATATAAGAGAATGTTTCAAAATATTCCAGGCTAGAATTATGAGGGAATATGATGAAATGGTAGATGAGTTTGGTCTTACAGTAATTGATGGTACTATGCCTATTGAATATCAGCAAAGTCAGGTGAGAAAAATTGTTGCTGAAATGTTGGAAAGAAAAGCTGGTTCTATAGATAAATGGAGGAGGACAAGTTTTGAGCAGGTTTAAGTTTTATGGTGATGGTATTCCTGATGTTGACCTTTCTTCATTAACAGGCAAGTTGATAGTCATAGAAGGACCGGATTATGTTGGAAGATCTACTCAAGCCGCATTGCTTAAAGAATGGCTTGAAAGTTCTGGGCATGCTGTTGCAGATACAGGTTTAAGTAGGTCGGCTCTTGCTCAAAAAGGACTTGAACAGGCAAAAAGTGGACACATTCTTGGAAGAAAAACTATGAGCTTGTTTTATGCTACCGATTTTGCAGACAGAATGGAACAACAGATAATTCCAGCATTGAGAGCTGGTTATTATGTATTATCTGATAGATATTTTTATTCAAGCTGCACAAGAGATATAGTAAGAGGTGCTGATCCGGATTGGTTGAAGGGAGTATATGGTTTTGCACTAGTTCCAGATTTGGTGCTTTATCTTAGAGTAGAATACACAGAACTCATACCAAGGGCATTATATGGAAAGGGTTTCAATTATTGGGAATCTGGAATGGATATGGCTCTTGGAGAAGATTTATTTGAGAGTTTCTGTGTGTATCAGCAAAGGGTGATAAAAGAGCTTGATAAGATGGCTGAAGAATATAATTTCAAGATAATAGATGCTTCTAGAAATCCATTTGTGATTCTTGAAGACTTGAAGGATTTAATAAGGCCCTTGCTTAATCAAGTTGATGATGCATTATAAAACTGCAAATTAATGATTATATATAAAGAGCGGTTGAGGCATTTTATGTTTCACCGCTTTATTTTTTAGAGAAAATGGTGGCAAATTGAGTAAGATAACAAACAAAATAGCTGCAGGTATT
>JBDNDK010000157.1:0-5709 GCA_046719185.1 Armatimonadota bacterium | reverse complement strand
CTTCTGAAAATGGCGATCATATCGCTCAATCGCGGCCAGGCACTCCTGTGCTGTCTGCTCCCATGAGCGGCATTGTAAGAATTGGTTTTGACAAAATATTTGATACATCTTTTGCTGCTGATTTAACAACTGTTGAAGAAGGCAATGAGTTTTTATCAAGATTAGAAAAGAATGAAAACTTGCCTCAGTTTACAAGCTGCTGCCCTAGTTGGGTGAAATATGCAGAGCAGTTTTATCCTGAGTTTATAAACAACCTATCAAGCTGCAAGAGCCCTCAGCAGATGTTTGGTTCTTTAGCTAAGAAATATTTTGCTGAAGAGCTGGGAATAAGCAGAGAAAATTTGGTTGTTGTTTCTATAATGCCTTGCACAGCAAAGAAATTCGAAGCTGCTAGACCGGAGTTTGGAGAAAATGGCAATCAGGATGTTGATATAGTTTTAACTACTCAGGAACTTATCAAGATGATAAATCAGGCTGGAATTGTGTTTAGCGAGATTCCACCAGAGTCTATGGACATGCCTTTTGGATTTAAAACTGGTGCAGGTGTAATATTTGGTGCTAGTGGTGGAGTTGCTGAAGCAGTATTAAGGCTTGCAAACAGTGGAAATATAAAAACAAGGCAAGACCATGAGTTTTATGAGGTTAGAGGGCTTGAAGGCTTAAAAGAAGCAGAATTTGAGCTCAAAGGCAGAAAAGTGAAACTTGCTGTTGTCAGTGGACTTGCTAACACAAAAGAGCTTTTGGAAAAGATAAAAAGTGGTGAAGCACAATATGACCTAGTGGAAGTTATGAGCTGCAGAGGTGGTTGTGTTGGTGGAGCTGGTCAACCATTCCCTAATGATGTAAATGCTAGGGAAAGAAGAAAGAATGCAATATATGATAATGATAGGGTTCAGGCAATGCACAATGCATCTGATAATCCATTCATACAGGAAACATACAGAAAATGGCTAAAAGAACCAAACAGCCATGAAGCTCATAAGCTTTTGCATACAAAGTTCAAGCATAGAAAAAGACTTACTGGTGAAGTGATAGATGTTATAGAAAATGTTTCTGAAGAAAAAGTGGATGTGAGAGTATGCATTGGAACTTGCTGTTACCTTGCTGGCTCCTATGACATTATGCAGAAGCTTATTGAAATGGCAAAAGAAAAAGGCTATGAAAATATGTTAGATTTCAAAGGTAGTTTCTGCTTTGAGAACTGTGCAAACGGTCCGAATGTGGAAGTTAACGGACTTGTGCATGGTGGAGTTTCAATAGATAACCTTGAGGAATTTTTCAAAAAAGCTATTGAACCTCAATTAAAAAAGAAAGAAGTAAAAGCTTAAATATAAGAATTTTCATCAAATAATACCTCTCAAACTTAATAGCCCGAGTCTAAAATGACTCGGGCACTTTTTCTTATTAAATCAATCTGAATTTTATTCTACCATATTCCAATTGTGTCTTAAAAAAGTGGTGCCTCTGTAGAGTTTGTCAGTTCTCACAGTAAAATATGCACCTCTAATTATTGTATGGAAATGTATTACTTCCTTTTCATCCATAATCCCAAAGTTTATTGTGTATATTCCATCAACAAGTGCAAGTTCATCTATTTTAAGCTGCACTTTATTTAGACCAATTTTTAATTCTGGCAGAAAATCATCCATTGCACTAGTTTGAGCATAACATCTCACACCATCAGACCTATCAATTTCAAAACCAAAATTTGTTTTATCTAATGGTTCATTTGCTTGTATTTCAGCTTCTATTATCAAAGGCTCGAGTGCATCTATTGCTTCTATTTCTTCATTATTACTATTTTTAATAGTTAATTTTTTTATATAAATTCCGCGGTTGTCATCATGTTTTGAGTCTTGAGAATTTGTCATTTGCTGAAGTTTTCTAAATTGCCTTACCATATCTGGTGAATCACCTTCACCAACAATTTCACCCCTATTTAGCAAGATAGATCTTTTACAAAGAGCCATCAAAGCAGGTAGATTGTGTGATACAAATAAAACTGTTACACCACTATTCATTAAGTTGCTCATATGCTGTTGGCACTTCACTTGAAATTTTTCATCACCCACAGAAAGCACTTCATCTACCAATAGTATATCAGGCTCTACATGTGCAGCCACAGAAAAACCTAGCCTTGCATACATTCCACTTGAATATCTTTTTATAGGAGTATCAATAAACTGTTCTAAACCTGCAAATTCTATTATAGAGTCTAATTTCTTGCTAATTTCACTCTTTTTCATCCCAAGAATAGAGCCATTAAGGAATATATTTTCTCTACCTGTCATCTCAGGATGGAAACCAGCACCAACCTCAATTAGTGCAGATACTCTTCCTCTTGTTTTGATATTTCCATGAGTTGGAGCCATTATTTTCGTAAGAAGTTTTAACAGAGTGCTTTTGCCAGCACCATTGTGACCAATAATACCAACAGCCTCACCTTTTTTGACAGTGAAGTTGATGTCTTTTAGTGCCCAGAATTCTTCTTTCTCATTTCTTGAAAACATTTTTGTGAAAGTATCTGCAATACTTCTGGTTCTGTCATGTCTTAATATAAATCTTTTTGATAGGTTTTCTACTTTGATTACATTCATAATATTTTATATTGCTTCTGCAAAATATGGTTCAAGTCTTTTGAAATTTCTATATCCTATTATTAGGAATAAAATAGATACAGCAGCTGCAATTCCAAGCTGTCCCCACAATGGAGGAGCACCTTCTAATACAACATTTCTGTATGACTCCATTATTCCAACCATTGGATTTATCAAATAAAACTTCATAAGTGAATCTGGCACTTTATCAATTGGATATACAATAGGTGTCATATACATCCAAACTGAAACTGCAAGTGGAAGAACATGCCTAATATCTCTAACAAATAAGTTCCAGCTTGAAAGTAAAAATACAATTCCAAAAGAAAGGCAAAGTTGTATTATTAAGATTGGTATTGCATATAGTGCATACCATGTGATGGAAATTTTATAGAAAATCAATAGTGGAACAAGAACTATTGTTCCAATTCCAAAATCCACAATTTTACCTAATATATTTGATATTGGAAACACTTCCCTTGGGAAATATATTTTAGTTATTAGATTGAAATTACCTACAAGACACTCTGTTCCAGAACTTATTGAACCTGAAAAGAAAGACCATGGTAATAAAGCAACATAAGAAAAAACAGGATATGGAATATCACCCGTATCAATCTGAGCAATTTTGGAAAAAACGATAGTATATACAAAAAGCATAGCTAGAGGTTGCACAATTGCCCAAGCAACACCAAGCACAGATTGCTTATATCTGGATCTTATATCTCTGAGAGTTAAAGATAATATAAGCTCCTTATTTTCCCAGAGTTTTTGTATGGCTAATTGTTTCTTTTCTTCAGGCCAGATATCATCTGAGTTATTTGGAAGTTTTTCTTCTTGATTCATAGGATAGTATTATCAACTTGTTATTAGTGAGAATTAAAAATTAAGCAACTCTCAAGTGATTATACCACAGCATAGAATGCAACACACATTATTTTTTATAGTAAGATTATACTCATCTGTACTTTGACATTAAAATTGGCTAGTGTTACACTTTCATTTTATATAGAATCTTAATTATTATAGATCAAAGGTAAAAATTTGACTGATAAGAATTGGAAAAAATTTGTTGACATAGTGAGAAATAGAACCACATTTGATGTGGCAGCTTGTTTGATAATAGATAGTCCTTGGCTTCCAAGTTTTGCAGGTTGTGATACTAAAGAATATTTATTTATTCAGGAAAGATGGATTGATACTAATATAAAAGTATTAAATAGATTTCCTGATATGATATTCCTGCCTGGAAATTGGGTTGAGTTTGGACTTGTGATAGAGCCTTCTGCTTTTGGTTGTCCTGTGAAGTGGTGGAAAGATACACCACCAACTGCTTCGCATATCATCAGTGACACCTCACAAATATCAAATCTAAAAGTTCCAAATCCCCAAACAGAGGGTTTGATGCCTGTTGCTCTCCAAATGCAATCATATTTAGAGCCTAAAATGGCAGAACTTGGTTATCCTACTAGAATGGTAGCTGCCAGAGGACCTTTAGCTGTAGCATCTCAGTTAAGAGGAGTTACTGAGCTTTTAGTTGATATTAAAATTGAACCAGATGCTGTTCATGCTCTAATCAATTTATGCACTGAGTCTGCTATTTCTTGGCGAAAGCACAAAAAGAAAACTTGGATAAAGTTGAAGGAATATTACTTCTTGATGATATAGTTGGAATGCTCTCACCAAATGATTATGAAGAATTTGCACATCCATATCTGCAAAGAATATTTTCAGCATTTCCAGACTGCATAAGAGCATATCACAATGATAACCCCGGTTATAGTTTTTATGATAGATTATCTGATGCAGGAGCAGAAGTATTAAACTTTAGCCATCTTGATGATATTAGCGTTTTAGATAATGCCATTGGAGATAGAATGTGTTTGATGGGAAATCTGGCACCACTAGAAATGTTGGTTAATGGTACACCAGAAGAAGTATATAACACCTCAAAAAAGATAATATCATCAGTAAAACATGCATTCTTGCTTTCTGCTGGTGGAGGGGCATCAACTGGCACAAAACCTAAAAATATTGATGCTATGGTGGAAGCTGTGAAAAGTGTTTTGAATTAAAATTATATATAATCTACTGGAAATCTATTGATTAATTACATAAAAAGTGTTATTATTAACTCACCTCAATTGGGGCCCATAGCTCAGCGGTAGAGCGGTCGGCTCATAACCGATTGGTCCTTGGTTCGAATCCGAGTGGGCCCACCAAAAGAAAACATCAAAATAAGTCCCAAACAAATTATTTTTTAGTTATCTATTTTATTCCAAAAACTAACTTCTCATACTCTTTTTTGAGGCTAGGGTCTCTTTTTAGGGTTTCTTGAATTTCTGCATTTATTTCTTTAGTGGCAGTTTTCATTGCAGCTTCTGCAGTTTTCTGGTTTGCTTTCACAAGGTCTAACTGTTTGGTTACTATTTTATTTACTATAAAACTATCAACAAACGGTGAATTAATAGGGTCTTGAACAGAATATTTAACTGATTCCAGAAAAACATGATTAAAATCTTCTTCTGGGAAATCAGGATTATGATTGAATTTATCTGTGTAATTATATTTTTTCACTGCTGCAATTCCATCAGCCTGATAGTTTATTAGCTCATTATATTCTTGGCTGGTGAGATATTTTAAGAATTGAAGAGCAGCTTCTTTATTCTTACTGTTTTTATTTATTAGTGTAGCTCTTCCAAGGCAGACATGTACTCTTCTTGTGTGATATGGAGTTTCAACAGCACCCAATTGCGGTCCTTCATAGTCTCTCAAACTGCACAAATACCATCTGCCTGCAAAAGTCATAGCAGCTTTTTTTGATCCAAACCAGCTCAATGTTCCAGAGCCCCAGCCACCACTTGTAGCAGCTGTCTCATCTATTGGGCTGGGTGATACTCTATATTTATATATCAAATCCTGCATAAATTGTATTGCAGCAATAGCTTCTGGGCTGTCTAATACACATTTAGTTCCATCTTCATTAAATATACTTCCACCCCATTGGAGTATAAATTGATGCCATCATATCCATTCTATAAGCAAACCAAACTGAGTGATTTTACCATTTTTATCTCTGACAGTTAATTTCTGTGCAACTTCCACAGCCTCA
>JBDNDK010000156.1:0-5717 GCA_046719185.1 Armatimonadota bacterium | reverse complement strand
TGCTGCTGGTAAAGTAATTGAGAGGCAGACAGATTTTTATATATACGCACCTGAAATTATGGAGAAATCAACAATATATCACTTAGACCTATCTCAATATAGAAGAATTGATGCAACAAATAAAAAACTGTGTGAAGAAGCTTATGATACACTACATTTAATTGCTGTTTTGCAGGGTATTGTGAACAGAGAAAAACCTCAGCTTTATATAAATTACAATGATGTTGATCAATTCTGGCTGGATTTTATGAGAACTCCAGATGGATATTTAGCAAATGCTGATATTGTGAAAATTTCAACTCCAATGGAAGCTGTTGAAATATTCAAAGATTATATAAATGGCTTGGTTGTTTGGGATGAGAGTGTTCCTGCTACAAGCTATATTGCTACTACTGTATGTGGAGTGGAAGACCTATTGCCTGTTAGATATGATGAATCAGAAGACTCTATATATTCAAAATTGGTTAATGGTGATATAAATTTCGAAGTGAAACACAATTTTGTTGGTATGTTCACTGGAAATGGAATGATTCCGGGAACTGATAGACCATCTACAAAGAGTGCAAAAAATGATGCTTATATTTGGGCAAAGATAAATTATCTAGACACTGGCAAATGCAGCGGCACAGAGATAGGCTATTGGTGTGATGCATATTGGTTGAAGCATGCAGAAGATTTATCCATAGATAATGTGGGGCTAACAAACCAAGATTATATTGTTTCAAAAAGAGGCTTTATGGTAGATTTGCATGTGCGGGCTGATGAAACACCAAGAGATGACCCTAATCAAGAGCTGGGAACAGATCTTAATACACTAAAAGAGATACTGGAAGCCTGCTACAAGCTTGCTGGAGATAAGATGATTCATTTTTCTGGTTTCACACCTTGGGCTATTAAATACACTTCACATGGCAATGCTGGAGGCAAACACCATCCTGTAACAATTGAATGGGAAACTGCAAAAATTGTGTCAGCTTATAATGCATATCTTGATGCCGATGCTATTGGATTGGTTTCTATGGCTAATGCATCTCTATTTAATCATTATAAACTTCCAGATAGATTTATACAGAACAACAAACCCACCTTTGAGGATTTGCAATCTAAAGGCTATATAGATTCTGAAGGTAATATAGCAGATAGAAACTTTTTATATCATTATGTTGGAGATTATGATGCTGCTGCTTGGATGTATAATGTTATGCCCGGAATGTGGGCAGATCCAATGAGAGGCAAGGTTCCTGCAGGGCATGCATTTAATCCAAATTTAATAGAAAGATTCCCTCTTATATTTCAATGGGTATTTGAAAGCAAATCAGCTAATGACTATTTTATAGCAGGTGATAGTGGGGCAGGATATGTTAATCCAACACAATTAATCGAACCAAGAAGAATATCTCAATTACCGTCTGGTGCAGATATTTGGATTGAGCATAATAAGAAATATTATAGAAAACTTAATTACTCAATCACTGGTTTCTTGCTTAATGGTGCTTCAGGTATGTTAAATGATGAAGCTATTTCTATGTATAAGAGTTTTTCTGGTGATGGGGTATTGACTCATACTCATTGGTTGCCAGCTGATAAGAAATTCGATCATATGCTGAAATGGATGCCTGTTGGTGCAACCTATGGAGACTTAAAACAGCCGGATGAAGATGGATTAGCTCAGCTTACTGCCCATGCAAAAAGAGATGAGCCAGGATTCTTATCAATAAGAACGGTGTTATGGACTATGCAGAGCTATAGCAGAGTTAATAATTTTATTCAACAGTCAAGACCAGATTTGAAATTTGAACCTGTTGAACCATTCACATATATGTATTTATTAAGGCATCATTTGGGTGGAAAAAATGAGTGTAGAGCAACTTTCACTTTTGATACTCTGCCGGATGAAGCTGCTGCAGATAGTGAATTGACATTTACTCTTGGGATTAGAAATGACGGCTGGGAAGAATGGCAAAAAGATGGGCAAAATGCAGTGAGTGTTTGGTGTAGTTTTGAAGGTGAAAAGCCGATATTAGTTCCAATAAAGCATAATGTATCATCAGGTGAAGGAATTGTTATAGAAATAAGCCTTCCGACTCCACACACAGTTGGTGACATGAAATTGACAATTGATTTGCATAAAAATGGCATTGGAACCTATTCAGAACAAGGCAATCTTTGCTGGGAGCATAAAATTAATATAAGATAGAATAAATTGTTGCATAAATGCAGGAAAGTTTACATTCTTCACATAACCCTAAGAATATAATACAAATAATATATTTGCTTAGGAATAATTGGGTAATATTTATATATACTTAAGAATTAGAGTCTAAATATGGCTTTAGGGATAGTGATGTGTCTAATAGGTTATTTATTTTTCTAACAATTCTATTTATATGTTTGAATTCTTCAATTTCTGCTCAGACACTACCTGAAAAAAAAGTAGATTATGAAAGAATTTACCTAATTGGGTGTGAGGAAGATTGGCATCCTTTTGAGTATATTGATTCAAAAGGAAATCCAGCAGGGTTTAATGTTGATTTAACTTTAGCACTTGCTGAAGTTATGGATTTTGAAGTCAAAATAGTCCCCGGAACTTGGAATGAATTATTCAACAAATTCAATGAGAATAAGCTGGATTTTCTCTCAGGCACATTTATCACTGAAGAAAGAAAAAAAATATATAACTTCTCTGAACCGGTATTTGTAATTTCCCAATCTATATTTGTAAGAAAAGATAATGATGATATTAAATCTCTTGATGACTTAGATGGCAAGAAAATAATTGTTCAGAAATCAGTTGCTCATATCAAAACATTAACTGATATGGGTTTTGGAGATAATTTAATACTTGTTGATACAGAACCAGATGCTATAAGACTTCTTGCATCAGGCAAACATGACTGTGCAATTATAAGCAGAATATCTGGTCTTATTTATATCAAACAGCATAGAATTACCAATCTAAAGACTGTTGGGAAATCAGTTTTTCAATATGAATATGCATATATAGTAAAAAAAGATAATATAGATACTTTAGAAAAAATTAATGAAGGGCTGAGGATACTAAGGCAAACTGGTGAATATGAAAGAATCTATAACAAATGGTTTGGATTAATTGACACTGAAGGAAAACTGCAGTCTGTTTTTATAGCAAGATATTTTGCATATATTATAATTCCTCTACTAATACTTTTATTCATAATACTTTTATGGAGCTGGACACTTAGAAAACAAGTTGCAATAAAAACTAGAGATCTCACAAATGAACTAGCAGAAAGAAAGAGAGCAGAGTATGCATTAATCAAAGCAGAAGAGAAAATTAGAAGTATATTTGAAAATTCTGCTCTTGGTGTATTTCAATCAGAGCTTGATGGAAGCAAAATCATAGTAAATAAGGCATTTGCTGAGATGTTTGGATATGAATCTCCGGAAGAAATTACTAATACAGTAACCAGCACAGGGCAATCATTTTATGTGCATCCTGAAGTTAGAGAAAAGATTATTGAAAGAATAAAAGAGACTGGCACTCTGCTAAGTCATGAGGTTGAATTCAAAAGGAAAGACGGCTCTATATTTTATGGCAACCTGAATATGAGAATTAATCCGGGATCAGATACAGAGAAACCATATCTTGAAGGTTTTGTTGAAGATATTACAGACAGGGTATTAGCAGAAAAGAAGCTTGTTGTTCAGACAGAAGCAATGAATGCTGCTAGTGATATGATAATAATAGTAACAAAAGATGAAATTATTGAATATGCAAATAATTCATATCTTGCTAGAAAGGGTTATACTAGAGATGAGTTAATTGGCAAGCGTATAAGTGTATTAAATACATCTAAATATGGTAATGAGTTTTATTACAAAGTTTGGGAAAATATTCTTAAAAACAAGATATGGAAAGGTGAGCTAACTATTGAAACCAAAGATGGTGAGTTCTTTTTGGGTGATACAACTATCACTCCAATTTTGAATGATAAGGGTGAGGTTGAAAGAGGAGTTGTTATAATAAGAGATGTTACTGAAGCAAAAGCTGCTGAGAGAAGATATAAATCAGTTATAGAAAATGTTCCTGCAATAATTTATAAGTATAATTGTGATGATAAAAGATTAGAATACAATTTGGGTAAAACAGCTGAATCTTATGGTCTTATACTGAATAATCCAAATGAACATGATAAATTCAACATTAGAAATTTTATTCCCAATGATGATGATTATGACAGAATACAGGCTCAATTTATAGAGGCAGCTAAAAAGGATCAGAATTATTCATTTTCTGTAAGTATAAAAACCAAAGAGGGAAGATTGACACATTGGGAGACTGTTGGTCAATCATATATAGATGAGCTAAGTGGGAAAAGGGTGCTTGAGGGTATTGCTTTTGATATAACTGAAAGAGTGATGCAGGAAGAACAGCTTAATCAAGCAAGAAAGTTAGAAACAGTTGGGAAGCTGGCAGCAGGCATTGCTCATGACTTTAATAATATACTACAGGCAATTTTAGGATATACAAATGTTATTCAAATAAAAGAAAGTAAAAATGAAAGCACTGAGAATGAGATAATGGAAATAGAAAATGCTGCTCTTAGGGCATCTGATTTGGTAAAACAAATATTGGCATTTTCAAGGCAAATACCGAGAACTATAGAGCCGGTTGATTTGAGAACAGTTGCAAAAGAGGTTGCAACACTTATAAGCAACACAATTCCAAGGACTATAAAGATTGAAGTTATTGCAGAGAATAGACCATTTATTGTGATGGCTGACAATACTCAGATGCATCAAATTTTGATGAATTTGTGTATAAATTCAAGGGATGCAATGCCGGATGGGGGACATCTCACAATAAGTGTTGATAATGTTGTTATTGAAAAAGAATTTATATCAGATCACAAGTGGGCAAAAGAAGGCAACTATGTGAGGATTGTAGTTGAAGATACAGGACATGGAATGTCACCTCAAACGTTAGAAAGGGCTTTAGACCCATTTTTCACAACAAAACCTGTTAATAAGGGCACGGGGTTAGGTTTATCTACAGTTTATGGAATAGTAAAAAGTCATGATGGATTGATGAACATTGAAAGCACGCTTGGCGAGGGCACAAAGGTTAGTATTTATCTTCCAATGGCTGATGTTGAAAATGTGATAAAGCACACAGAAATGTCTCCAATAAGGGAACATGTGAATGCAAAGGTGTTGGTTGTTGATGATGAGTATGCAATTAGACAATTATGTAAAGAATTATTACAGGATGCAGGCTATGTGGTTTACACAGCAGAAAATGGAACAGAGGCATTGGATATGTGTGATGAGATGAAAGATAATCTTGATGTGATTATTTTAGACTTAAATATGCCTGAGATGACAGGAAGTGATGCTATTGAGAAGATATGTGAAGTGGCACCGCAAGCAAAGATAATAGTTGCTACAGGATATGACCAGGGAGATGAAAATATTTCTAAGAATATAAAACCGTATGACATATTGCTCAAGCCATTCAAGCCCAATATGCTTCTTGATGTTGTGTATAGAGCAGCAGTTGCAAAAATAAATTCCAATTGATGCAGTTTGGAGTGTGAATTATCCATCTCTAATTTTTTATATGCAACAAAAGCCAACGAACATATGTTCTGGTATTCATATAAACATCAAAGCTAAACCGATTTATCTTTGTCATAGAGGATAGTCTGGAGCTTTATTGGTATAATTTTTCCACATAG
>JBDNDK010000155.1:0-5817 GCA_046719185.1 Armatimonadota bacterium | reverse complement strand
AAAATTAATTTTTTCAACAGTATCTAGTGGAGTATCAAGCAAGTGTCTACCATCATCAGTAGTAACAAATGATATACCTCTGCCACCAGCAAGAGTAACAACCTCACTATCCAATGCAAATTTGCCAGGAACAAAGTTTCTCCAGTTCTTTCTAACAGGGTTAACACCATCAGCAAATCTTATATCTTTTTGATCTGCAAATCCAAGAGTATATGCAACTCTTTCTGCATTCTCTCTGCTTCTACCAGCTAAATCTGAGAATTTACCTTGAATGTCTTCTCTATAATCATAAAAATAACCCTTGTAGAATATACCTACTCCCTCACTTTGACTGCTTAAATCAAGTCCACTCCATACATAAAACTTTGGTGGATTTGGAAGTTTGTAGCTAACACCATTGCTAAGCTGTGAAAAAGTAATATATCCAGCAACAACAGCGGCAATTGCAAATATTCCGGGAAATACCCATAGCCATTTATGTTTATTGATAGCATTAGATAATTTTTTTCTTATGTAATTAGCAATTGCAATTATAATCAAGAAAACAATCATTGTTGGTATTAGTGCTTTTGAAGTATGATTTTGATTTTCTGGGAAATACTTGCCTACAAATGCAGAAATTTTCTCTCTTGTTGATGGTTGTCTATAATCTTCTATATGAGACTCTATAAAATTTCTCATACCAGCAAGACCTTGATAATGAGCACTTGTTGCAATAAACATTACAGTTCTTCTAGGAGCAAACTCAGGCTGCTTAAATATCCTTGCAAGTTCTAAAAGACCAGCTATTCCACAAGATCCTTCTGCACCGGGAGCAAGAGCAGGAACTATGGAAGTTGCATCATAATGTGAATGTATTACAATTATTTCATCTTTGAGTTTAGGATCAGTTCCCTCTATAAAACCAACAATATTTTCAGCATCTACTTTTTCCCAAGGCATCCTGCATTTTATTACAGCATCATCTGCCTTGCCTTCAGCAACAAATGATTTCAACTTTTCAGCATCTTGCTTTTTAACCCAAAATCTTGGCATAGATACAGGTATTGCACTAAACTTTGCCTCACCTTCACCTCTCATTGTCCTTTCAGGCTCAACAAAAAGAAGTGCCTTAGCTCCAAGTCTGGGAGCATTTAACCATTCTGTTCCTGAATTAAAATCAACTATTGCAGCAGATCCATTAACTTTCTTGCCATCAAAATCTGGAAGCTTTCCTTTTCCTGCATCAATCAAATGACATTTAAGACCTTCAGGGGCTACTTGGGAAGTTCTAACAAGATTGGGCCAAATAGAATATATAGGAAAAGTCTGTCCATTAACTGTAATAGAAGAGCCTTGATCTATAGGTACAGTAACTTTGAATCCTTCACTCTTTACATTTTGAAGTCCTATTTTTTCAAATTGATCTTTCACATACTGTGCAGCTTTTTCATTACCTTCATATCCAACCATTCTAGATTCATACGAACCCAAAGTGTAAACTGTTTCTTTTACTCTTTCAATATTTACAGCATTAGATATTGCTTTATATCTTTCTTGAAGTGATGAAGGAACCTGTATTGAGTCATCAGTTACTACAGCAACTGCAGATGCTGCAGGCAACTCACCCTTTGCTACTTTTGGCTTTGGCTTAGGACCAATAGGCACAAATAATAGTGCAATTAATACACACACAACTAATGCAAAAACAATATGAGTTCCTGTAATTTTTCTTTCCGCCATAGTTCCCTTCCTAATACATATAGCCCCATTAAGGCTTAGTAAGAGCCATTTATATTCACAAACACAAGTATATTAAATACATCAAATAAATGGCAACTAATATTTAATTGATTTTTTAACTACAACAATGATATCAACAAGTAGGCTTTATTGCTTTGAAAAATAATAAATTTGATTTTTATTTATCACACGATTTTATTCTAAAACTTTACAACCCTTACAAAGGATAAAATTATTATAGTGGAAGATAAAATAACCACAATTTAACATTGCCAATTCTCTTGTAAAACTATTAACAATGGTATTCTAAATCTAACAAGTGCACAGAATTATATCATAGCAGCCAAATCAAGGCAAGAATCAAAAGCAAAAATTCACTTAACTTCCTCAGCAACTTGCACAAAATCTAAATCATTTATACTTTCAGATAGCAATTGTAATCCTTTTATCAACACAAAACCGGTTATAATAACTGCTAACACATCTGAAATTGGATATGACAGCCAAACACCCATCATTCCAAAAAAACTTGGCAATAAAAGCATCAATGGTATCAGCAACAAAACCTGTCTGAGAAATGATAATAAAAGTGATTCGGATACCTTTCCCAATGCCTGAAATAGAGTTGTTGTAACAATATGAATACCTACAATAGGCATTGCTAACACAACTGTTCTTAATGCAACAGAACCTATTTCAATCAACTCTTTATCCCTAGAAAAAAGCCTTATACAATATTCAGGAAAAAATAAAAATATCAGCCAAGGAATAATTATTAGTAATACAGATGACTTGATGGATATAAATAAAGCCTCTTTTGCCCTTTCATAAACTTTTGCACCATAGTTATATCCAATTATAGGCTGAAGTCCTTGAGAAATACCAATTATAGGCAGAATTGCTAGTGTGGATATTCTGCCAATAACTCCATAAGCTGCTATTGCAACATCACCACCATACACCTTCAGGGTCCTAATAGCTATCACAGCAACTATACTTATTGACACCTGCATAATAAAAGTTGAAGCACCAACCAAAATAGCCTCAATGCAAATAGCTTTATCTAGTTTAAGATTTTTCAATTTCAGTCTTACAACAGATTTTCCACTTGTGAAATACCATAATAAGTAAACTGCTGTTACCATTTGAGAAATCACAGTTGCTAATGCAGCTCCCATAACTCCCATCTTGAAACCAAATATAAATATTGGATCAAGAATAATATTTAGACCTGCAGATATCAGCATTGTGTTCATTGAAACTTTGGCATTGCCTTCTGACCTTGCAATATTATTTGCTGAAACAGCAAATGTAAACATCACAGCTCCCATAAATATAACAGACATATAATCTATTGCATATGGTAGAATTGCAGAGGTTGCACCAAACAAAATAAGTATTGGTTTCAAATAAAATGTGCCAAATACAGCAACAAATATACTGATCAAAAATGCCAAGGACACAACATTTCCAAGAGTATGTTCTGCTTTTTTCCTATCTTTACTTCCCAAGGATCTTGATATTATGGAAGCACCACCAATTCCTATTGTAAGAGAAAGAGTGAGCATTATAAACTGAATTGGAAATGCAACTGTAAGAGCACCTATAGCTAGTTTGCCAACACCTTGACCTACAAATATTGTATCTACAACATTATATGTTGCCTGTGCCAGCATACCAACCATTGCAGGAAGAGACAACCTAATAAGCAACTTACAGATTGGCTCTTCTCCCAATGCTTTTGATCTATCCATTTTGTTTCATCATCATTCTATCTCATTTTACAATACACAAAAGCTTTATAGGTATTGTCTATATAATTATTGTTATAAAAAGATATTATACAGCATATCTTGAAACAAAATAAGACACAAACAATTTTTTACAATTGCAGTATTTTATAAATAATCTTAATACTTTTTATATAAAAGAGATTGACGAAATTCAAAAACTATTATTGCACACCCACAAAAAACTCTTATAATCTGGCATAATAATATTTAGAATTTTGTATAACTGAAACCAAAGAAGGTATTTATGAATAATAAAAAAAGAAAAAAAATACTTTACTTTATGCATTTAGATTGGAAGTGGATTAAGCAAAGACCTCAATATATTGCTGAAGAATTATCTAAATACTATGATGTTTATGTTTTCTATCAATATGCAAGAAAAAGAGAATTGCTTACTCAAAATAAAACAAAAGGTCTAAAACTTATCCCTTGGATTGGAATCCCAAAAAGATATGATGTTCCCATTCTTTGGCACCTAACAAAGCTATATATAAGAGCATTTGTTAAATTATTTATGCTTTTTACAAAACCAGATTTTGTATGGGTTGGTGCACCATATCTTATGGACTACATACCAAAAAGTACAAAATTCCCTATTATTCATGATTCTATGGATAATTTCCAATGGTTCTATGGCCCGGGCACTTTTATGAACGGCTATATTTCTACTCCAGAAAAAAGAGCATTAAAAGAATCCAAGATTATCTTCACCTCTGCTCACGCTCTTGCTGAAGTAATAAATAACAAATACCCATGCAAAGAAAAAACTGTGCTAATTAGAAATGCATTTGGCGGAAATATAATTGAGACAGCACCTGACCCTGTATATACACCACAAAAAGATAAATTAAAAATTGGTTTTGTAGGTGCTTTGGGTCATAGTATGGACTTCAAACTTATGCATAAATGGCTTGATGAATTTCCAAATCTTGAGATAAATCTCATTGGTCCTATTGATAAATATCACTCTCAATGGTTTAGAGACAGATTAAATTTTCTTGGAGCTATTGACCACAATAAACTATATGATAAAGTAAAAGATTTTCATGCACTAATGCTGCCATTTAGAATAGATGATAGTGTGCTTAGTAGAGACTGCATAAAATTATATGAGTATATAAATTTTAATAAGCCAATTATTGCAGTTAGATATCCTGAAATAGAAAGATTTGAAGATTGGGTTGATTTTTATAATAAAAATGAAGAAGCCGTTGAAATAATGAGAAGATATGTAGAAAATGGACCCAAAAGAAAATATACAGCTGAGCAAAGAATACAATTCTTGAATGACAACTCATGGGAAGCTAGGGTAAAAGTAATTGTAAAACATCTAAATGATTTGACAAGCGAATAAATGTTCTATAAAATTCATTAAATGATACAAGATATAGAAGATATAATTGGAATCGGTGGAAGTTTTTCTAAGCTTTGCCCTGATTATGAATATAGAAAAGAACAGCTTGATATGGCAAAAGCTGTCTCTGAAGCTATTTTATACAAAGAAAAACTCCTAATTGAAGCAGGCACCGGAGTTGGAAAGTCTTTTGGGTATCTTATTCCCGCAATTGTGCATAGCATAAAAGACAAACCTGTAGTTGTATCTACTCATACAATAAACCTCCAAAGTCAGCTGATAAATAAAGATATTCCGCTTATTCAAGAAGTGCTTAAAGAAACACCATTCAAAACTGTTATTATGAAAGGTAGAAGTAATTATCTGTGCCTTCATGAAATGGATATGGCTGCAGGTTCATTGATATTTGAAGCTGATAAATCTTTCAAACAACTTCAAAAATGGGCAAAGAACACAAAAAAAGGTGATATATCTGATTTAGATTTTACATTTCCTGAATGGTATGAAGTATGCTGCAATCCAGATACATGCAAAAGACAGGAATGCCAATATTATGAAGAAAAATGTTTCTATTATAAAATGAAAAAAGATGCTGCCACAGCTGATATTATAATAGCAAATCATTCTTTATTCTTTAGTGACCTTGCTCTAAGGCTCACCGATTCAAAAAATTCAATTTTGCCAGATTATGGAGTTGTAATATTTGATGAAGCACACCATTTAGAAGATGTTGCAACAGATATATTTGGTATTTCTTTCTCAAATTTTAGAATTCCATCATTGCTTAGAAGAATAAAAAGAAGAAAAGATATTGCAATTAGCCAAGGTGAGTTTTCTTTTATTGAAGAAAAAAATGATGCCTTATTTAATCAGTTTAATGTAATACAAAAACAAGAATATTTCTTTGAAGATTTATATGAAAAAAAAGATCCTGAAAAAATTATTAAA
>JBDNDK010000154.1:0-5832 GCA_046719185.1 Armatimonadota bacterium | reverse complement strand
AGGCTGGGTGACTGCTGAGTATGGTATGTTGCCAAGAAGCTGTGAGACAAGAACCCAGAGAGATGCTACAAAAGGCTCTGTTGGAGGAAGAAGTCAGGAAATACAAAGACTAATTGGCAGATCAATTAGATCAGTTGCTGACCTTAATTGTTTTGGTGAGAGAACCATACAGCTTGATTGTGATGTGATTCAGGCAGATGGTGGAACCAGAACAGCTTCTATAACAGGTGCTTTCATTGCTTATGCTGATGCATGCACATATCTAAAACATGAGGGTATCATCAGAAAACCTGCATATAGTGATGTGATAGCTGCAATTAGTGTGGGAATTGTGATGAATGAAGAGCTTCTTGATTTGAACTATAAAGAAGATTCTAATGCATCTGTGGATATGAATGTTGTTATGACTTCTTCTGGCAGAATGATAGAAGTGCAGGGCACTGCTGAGGGTTCTCCATTTACCAGAAATAGACTTAATAATCTGCTTGACCTTGCTACAAAAGGCACATCTGAAATGATAATTCAGATAAAAGAGCTGCTTAACATAAAATGAGAAAACTGCTAATTGCCACTACCAATCCTGGGAAAGTGACAGAAGTAATATCTGCATTAGATGGTGCTGATTTTGAAATTGTCTCATTAAAAGACTTTCCTAACTTGCCTGATGTTGAAGAAACAGGCACCACTTTCAAAGAAAATGCCATTATAAAAGCAAAGGCATACTCTGAATATACTTCACTTTTAACTCTTGCTGATGATAGTGGTCTTGAAGTTGATTTTCTTGATGGTGCTCCGGGAGTATATTCTTCCAGATTTGCAGAAAATGATATTGAGAGAAATAAGAAGCTTCTTGGAATGCTGGAAAATGTTGAAGATGAAGATAGAACAGCAAGATTTAGATGTGTGATTGCTATATCAGATAATAATGGCAATGTATATACCTGTGAAGGCATTGTTGAGGGAGTGATACAAAGAGAGATGCGAGGCACAAATGGGTTTGGATATGACCCTGTGTTTTATATTCCATCAGCAGGCAAGACAATGGCAGAGTTAACTCCTCAGGAGAAAAATAATATTTCTCACAGAGGCAAAGCATTAAAGAAGGCAATAGAAATATTAAAAGAAATATAGGCAAAATCTAGTCAGATAGTTTTTTGGTCATTTTCATAATGGTAGTATTGTTTTCATTATAAAAATTAACTTCATCCATCAGCTGACTTATTATAAAAAGACCCATACCACCTTCTCTGTTCAGGTCAACAGAATCTGGCAAAGCTTGGCATTGATGGTCATTATTATTGTTTCTTATTTCAATTGAAAGTCCAGATTCTTCTCTGACATATTTAACTTGAACATTATCATGGCTATTTTCATCACATTTGCTGTGTTTAACAGCATTTGTGCAGGCTTCACCTACTGCAACTTTTAGTTCATTAGCTCTATTATCATCAAGATGCAGTCTTTTTGCTATCACATCAAGTGTTTTTCTAATCACAGCGAGATACTCTAAGGATGTAGGTATTTCAATTGCTACCGTATCTCCGTATTTCAAGCTTTTCCTCCACATTAATAATGTGTAGCCTAATATTTTATTTTGTCAGTTAGCTGACATTTACATTATTGGAATCAATCAAGTGAAAGTATATATTTTCAGAGGGAGAATTTAAAAATATTTGTAATGTTATTATTTTATCTTAATTACAACTATTGCAACATCATCTGCAATTCTGCCTTTTACAAAATCCAAAAGGGATGCATGGATTTTGTCTGTTATTAACTGTGCAGAAAGTTTTGAATTTTTGACAACTATATCCATTACCGCAGCGGAGCCAAACCTGTTGTCATCAGAGCCGGCTTCTGTAAGCCCATCTGTGAATAAAACTAAAATATCTCCTTTGTCCAAATGCAACTCTTTTTCTTCATATTCTGCACTGCTGCATACTCCTAGCAATATCCCAGAAGCTGTAATGCTGAATATATTATTAGATTTGCTTCTGTATAACAGCGGCGGCTCACAACCAGCACAAGAGTATTTCAATATTCTATTTTTAATGTCCAACACACCATAAAATAGGCTTATGAACATTTCTGCATGTGTTTCTTCACTAATAAGAGTGTTTGTTTTATTTAACACAACACTTGGAGATTCATATTCCTTTGCATAAGCTTTTAATACATGCTTGCCTAATGTAGTGTATTCTGCTGCCTCAACATCACTACCGGACACATCTGCCATCACAATACCTACTTTTTCTTCACTTGGATCTAAAAAGTCATAATAATCTCCACCAACTTCTCTTGCTGGTAAAAATTTTCTTCCTATATCAAGACCATTTATCTCTGGAATATCAGTAGGTATCAAATGCTGCTGCAGCATAGTTGCAATTTTATATTTTTGTCTATAGATTCTTGCATTGTTGATTGCAACTCCAGACAGCTCACCAAGAGGTCCCATAATATCTCTTTGAGATTTGTAGAATAGTTTTTCTTCTCTTGCAAATGCTGTGAGAACTCCCACAATCTTGCCTTGATTTTTTAGTGGGAAGCCAACAGCAGTTTTAATGCCTTCATAGGTGGATACATCTGATTTTAATAGCCTTTTTTTGCTGATATTGTCAACAATCAATTTCTTTCCAGTTTTAATCACTTTGCTTGCAATAGGAACAGCTAAATCAAAATAGGAGTATTTTTTTCTACTCTTTAATCCATGACCATGCCCAAACCTAAACCTGTTGCTCAGTTCATCAACTAATAATATAACACTAATATCCATCTGCAGCAGTTTGCATGTCTGATCACAAAGTCTGTGTAAAACCTCATCAAGGTTTAATGTTGATGTGATTGTTTGACCTATTTTAAGAAGGGTATCAAGCTGATTGGTTCTTCTGTTTACTCTTGCATAAAGCCTTGCATTTTCTATTGCTACAGCCATTTCATTTGCAACAGTGCCAAGAAGTGCTAGATCTCTTTCATCAAACACTCTGCCTGTTCTAGTGCTCACATTAAGAACACCGATCACTTTACCCTTAAATTTTAGGGGCACACAAGCAGCAGAAGTGATGTCATCTCTATAAAACTCCATCTTAAATCTTCTGTCTTCTCTGGCATTTGCAACAAGCACACTTTCACCATTTTTTGCTACCCATCCAGCTATACCATCACCAATTTGTTGAGATGTTTTGGATACTATCACTTGTGTGATACCTTTGGAAGCAACAATTTCAAGAAAGCCTGTTTCTTCATTTACCAGCATAAGAGAGCCAACTTCTGCTCCAACTGCCATTATGCTTTGTTCTAAGGCTATGTTAAGAAGTTCATCAAGTTCTAATGTTGAGCTAACTGCCTCACTAACCTGATTTACCAATGAAAGCTCTTGTATTTTTCTGTGTGCAAGTCTGATTAGTTCATCATTTTGGGTTGGAGACAGTTTGTTTGCTTCATTCTGCAGTTTTGCTCTCCATGCTGCCAATGCTGTCTGACTGGCAATCACATGTAAAAGCTCTATATCAGAAGGTGAAAATGTTCTAGGAACATCACTGAGCAGTACCATAGCACCAACATTTGCTTCTCCAACTCTCATTGGGACACATATTGCAGACACAATTTGAGCATTACATAGAGATTCATGGGCTTTGCAGTTATTATATGATATATTTGAATACACAATTGGTCCTGAGCTTGTGAGTGAGGATTCTGCAAGTTCTCTAGCTGCTTTTGCAAGTGGATCTGATATGCCTTCTCCATTGGTAGCGATAATTTTGAGTGTGTTGTTTTCATTAATGAATAGAATTGCTTTGTGTACACGGATTAGTGTTGCAGCTGTATCTGCTGCAATTTTGTAGGAACTCTCAGTGTCTGCTCCATTGATGCTTTTTGATAACTGAGATAGGGCAACTACAATTCCCTGCCTCTCCTCAACAACATCATTAGTGCCAGCTTGTGCAATGCCCTTTAGCATACAGACCTCGCTGAAGTGGATAAAAAGAATGATACGCACTAAAAATCATTCTGTATTATATCAAATTTATTGTTTCATGGTCAACTTTTACATACAATAAACAAAAGCTAATAGTAAATGATTTTTGTTATAGTTGATATTAATATATATAAAAAATGTACTCTACTTATTATTCCCCAAAAGTGCAAGAAAATTAAAATGATATTTTCATAGTGATGTCCATTTATCTGTAATGCTCAATTTCATGCAATATTCTTGGTATTGCAAATAAAATATTTTTAGAAATTTAGTTGACATATGGCATTTTACATGGTAAGACTAATGTATAGATGGTATTTGCAACAATACCATGGCATAGTTTTGTGTGGCTGTGGCCGGACACACATATAACTTATGCCTAATAATTCTAAACTTATATATCACAGTATATATGAAGGGAGATTTAAAATGAGGAAGTTACTCGCAGCAATTGTTGTGCTTGCAGTGATCTTGAGCTTCTCAAGTATGGCTGCTGCACAATGGACAAAGGTTGGCGACGGAAACGGTGCTCAGGAGCTATTAGGAAATCTATGGGATTTCAAAAGAACCGTTACTAATGATATAGTTGTGGATTCAACAGGAAGAATATTTGTTACATCTAACAACTGTCAAAATGGTAATGATAAAGGTTTTGTTACTATCTTCACACCAAGTGGTTCAAGCTACACAAGGTATGATATTGACCTTCAAAACTGCAGACTCTATGATGGTAATAATACAACACCAGGTTCAAATGTGCAAGGTAGTATCACAAGACTTATTTTAGGTGAAGACGAGGATGGTAATGTATGTGTATATGGTGTTCAGAACTGGATGGAAAACAACTGGGATGCCAATGCTGGACATGATGTAAGAATAATCCAAATCAGACCAGATCCTAATGCTTCTGGTCAGTGGGCAGTAAGGGTTATGGTTAATGCCGGACAGAATTTTGATGATAGAATAGAATCTATTGCATCTGGTCCTAATGGCGGATTTGTCTATACAAGGAATGGAAATAGTAATTATTGGAAATACAATTATTTCTGGAAATATGATCCAGTAACACAAGCACACGAGTTAGCATTGCCACCTAATACAAATAGTGGCTGGTCAAGAATCCACAAACTTTATAATATTGAGTATGTTGGTGGAGATTGGTGGGCAATATTCCATACAACAGAAAGCAGTAACAATGAATACAACCTTTCTGCTATAGGTATCAACAAAAACAGAAGAAATGCTGCTAATGGACAAAATCCCAATAGTGGTGCTTACTATGGTATAGCAAGACCTACAACACCATTATCCTATGACCCAGTAAATAATAGACTCTGGTATGGCGGTAGAGGAAGATATCAAAATGGTGACTGGCATAATATGATTATCAGATGGGATGGAGACCCAAATAGTAATACAGGTCTCTTTACAGCTACTGAAGATGATCCTAAAACAGGCATCACTACTCAAAAAATAGGACATGCATTCCCTAAAGGTGTTGGTGAGCAATACGGTTCTTGGATTTGGGTATCTGCTTTAGCTGCTAACCCTAACGACGGCAGTGGCTGGTTTGCAATGTCTGAGACTATTGGTCCATATGACAACTATATATATCCATATTCACTTGATAATGTATATGTAAAGTTTGATATTCCATATGTTGAAGGTTTAGCTATTCAATCAATGGGAGCACCACAGCCTGGTAATGCCAATAGAGTTATGGCACTTACTATCAAAGGTGATACAGCTTATGCATTAGTAGTGAATAGAACAACTGGTGTTTATTCAGTTTACAAGAGAAGTGCTATAGTTTCACAATATGGTAATACTGCCTCTCTTGCTGATGTAAAGAAAGG
>JBDNDK010000153.1:0-5874 GCA_046719185.1 Armatimonadota bacterium | reverse complement strand
CAGTTTAGATCTAAGAGTTCGTACTAGTTGGTGAGGAGGTGAAGTAAAGAACTTCAGATCTCTGATAAAATTTGATTTATCAATGGTTCCAAATAATATTTCATTCAACAGTGCAAAAATTTGTTTGTATTATTATGGTACACACAATGGATCAGCATCGGGAAGAACATATGATTTACACAGAGTTACCAACAATTGGCAACAACTCAATTCTTCTTGGGAACACAGAGAACTAAATGGGGCAAACCAAAAAATCTATTGGGATTCATATTTATCTTTAATACCTAGCTACAAGCCAGGTGGTGGTGATTATGACAGTAACATAGAGGCAAGTGCTGTTGTTCCTAATGAAATAGGCAATTGGATGACTTGGGATATTACCAATTTAGCACTGTATTGGATTCAAAACCCAAATGATAATTTTGGAGTGATAATAAAAGACAGTGAAGAAATAGAAACATATCCTGGTGATAATTGGAAAAGCCACTTGTCACAGTTTAGAAGCAATAAATATGCAATAAAAGAATTCAAACCATATCTGGAATTAGGTTTTTCAGGTGGTATAGGATCAGCAAAAAAATTCCCCATTGGAACACGTATAAATCTAACAAATAAAATAGTAAGTGCAGATTTCACTGACAAATGGGATGTAGTTTATGTATCTGAAGGTAATAGATCAAATGCAATAGGAATAAAACTAAATTATTTGGAATATGGTCTAATGCCGGGTGATGTAATAGATGTATCTGGTGAGTTAATCCTAGAGGATTCTGCTGAATTAATGATAGATGCAACTCAAATTACTGTTAAAACTCCAGTTTCTGCAATAAAACCTATAGGATTAACAAATAAATCTTGTGGTGGTGGTGCTTTTGGATCACAGCCAGCTGTTTATAATAGTGACGGAATTAATACTGTGGGACATTTTATTCGGACAACCGGACAAATAACAGGCACTAATAGTGTTTTTGAACTACAAGATGGCTCAACAATTTCTGTTTTCTGGATAGATGATGGTTCATCTTTAATTGATGGATTTCATTATGAAAACAGAAACAACGCAAAGGGTATAGCAGTTATTTTACCAGACGGCCAACAATTCCCTACTGGATATGTCAATATTACAGGAATCGTGAGGGCTATTCAGGGACCAAATGGAATAGTCCCGATTATTGCGGCTGTTGAAATAAATTAAAAAAACCTAGCTTCTCAATAATTGGGAAGCTAGGTTATGTTTTAAGATAATTATTTTCTTAATCTAAACTATCAAGCACTTTCAAGCCGGCTTTTTTGGCAGAATCTTCTATTATTGCTAGGTTATCACCTTTTACAACAAACACTGCTCTTTTGCCTCTTTCAAGTATGCATCCATAGGCATCAGATATATTGCAGTTACAGCCTTCTATTGCTTTTGCAAGTTTCACAAGCCCACCTGGTTTATCTTCAACCTCTATCACAACAACATCATTTAGTGCTGTCAGTAAGTTAGATTCAGACAAAATGTCTCTAGCTTTCTGAGGGTCTGCAGTGAGTATTTTTAATACACCAAATTGACCTTCATCAGCTACATCAATAGCCAATATATCAACATCAGCATTTCCAAGAAGCTCTGCAACCTTAGAGAGCTTTCCAGGTTTGTTTTCCATAAAAACTCTAACTTCTTTATACATAGCTGTTATCCTCTCTCATCAAGAACTCTCTTGGCTTTACCTTCACTTGCAGGCAAACTGCCTGGTTCATTAACTTCTACATGAACAGTGAATCCCACTTGGTCTCTTAGTTGTCTTTGGAGTTCATCTCTCTGATGTTTAACTGTTTCCAGTGAACCATCAAAAGCCTCTTTTGCAATTTCCACTTTTACTGTCATATTATCAAGAGCTTCTTTTGTAGTAAGATGAATTAAGTAGTTTCCACCAATCCATTTGTGCCTCATAATCACTTCTTCAATCTGGCTTGGGAATACATTAACACCTCTGATTATAAGCATATCATCAGATCTGCCAACCATTCTTGCAAGTCTCACATGTTTTCTGCCGCATTTGCAATCTGTTGTTATAAGCCTTGTTAGATCTCTTGTTCTATATCTGATAATAGGCATAGCAGTTCTTCTTAGTGTAGTGAGCACCAGCTCCCCTACTTCACCATCAGCCACAGGCTCTAATGTGTCAGGATTTATTATTTCTACAAAATATGAATCTTCCCATATATGCATTCCATCTTGATATACACATTCAAATGCAACTCCAGGACCATTCATTTCACTCAGTCCATAGCTGTTATATGCCTTGAAACCATATAAATCTTGGAGTTTGAGTCTGAAATCTTCTGTGTATGGTTCTGCACCACATAATGCTATTTCAATTCCAAGTGACTTAGGATCATCACCATCTTGAATCATTCTTTCAGCAACATGCATAGCATAGCTTGGTGTAATATGAATAACTTTCACTCCAAAATCTCTAATTAGCATAAGCTGTCTGCTAGTGTTTCCTGCACCAGCAGGCAACACCCACATACCTAGTCTTTCTCCACCATAGTGAAGCCCTAAGCCACCAGTGAACATTCCATAACCTGTCATATTTTGGAAAACATGTTCTTTTTTACATCCAACCATTGCCATACATCTTGCCATTAGCTCAGACCAATTATCTATATCTTGTTTTGTGTGCATAATTGCTGTTGGCTTACCTGTAGTCCCACTTGATGTATGCATTCTAACAACTTCTGAAGGATCTACACTTAGCATTCCATTTGGATAGCTAAGCCTTAGGTCTTCTTTTGTGGTAAACGGAAGATTTTTAATATCATCAGTAGATCTTATATCTTCTGGATTTATTCCTAATTCTGAAAATTTTGCTGAATAGTATGGAGATTTTGCAGCCTGCTTCACAGTAGTTTTGATAAACTCAGACTGTGTTTGGGCTATTTCATCTCTACTCATCCATTCATAATGACTTCCAACAACATCTGAATTATTGGTCATTTTATCTCCTCTTTAGTCTTAGCAAATGTGTCTAATACATGTATAATCTTATAGTAAATAATATAAATTCCTTCTTTTGCAAAACTTGTAGTATAATATTCTTAATTAAATAATGGTAGATGAAATTGGAAAATCAAAATTCTAGACAAAAAATTGCACTTTTAAGACCAGCAACAACGATTGCTTTAAGTTTTGCAATACTTATTGCAATAGGCACACTCCTACTTTCAATCCCAGCATGCAGAGTTGATAAAGCTATTGTGCCATATAATGCATTTTTTACTGCTACTAGTGCTGTGTGTGTTACTGGATTAGTAGTTGAAGATACAGGTACTACATACACCACATTTGGTCAAATTGTAATACTTCTCTTAATTCAGCTAGGTGGATTGGGATATATGACAGTTGCTACTGTTGTTGCTATTATATTGGGCAAAGAACCTGGAGTAACTGAAAGAATCACACTAAAAGAATCTTATGGTCTGCAAAAACTTTCTGGAGTTGTCAGACTTACAAGAAATACATTATTTTTCACTCTTATTTGTGAGGCAATTGGAGCAATAATATTAATGCTTAGGTTTGCAGCAACAACAGCCATAAGTGGGTGGCAAGCTGTGTATTATGGAATATTCCATTCTGTTTCTGCTTTTTGTAATGCTGGGTTTGATATAATGGGACCAGAATATGGCAAATTTTCAAGTTTGACAAATTTTGTATCTGATCCTGTTATTAGTTTTATAATCCCTGCATTATTTATAATAGGCGGATTAGGATACCCTGTTGTAGAAGAGATTATAAGAGGAAAAAAAAGAAAATGGTCTTTGCATGCGAAACTTGTAATATTAACATCAATTGCACTACTTTTTTTAGGCACATTTGCAATAATGACTCTTGAGTGGTCAAATCCTGATACTCTAAGAGGAATGTCATTCACACAAAAATTGATGTCATCATTCTTTCAATCTGCAACTTGTAGAACTGCAGGATTTAACACTTTAGATATAGGTTCATTTCATGCAACAACCTTGGCAATAATGGGTATGTTGATGTTTATTGGTGCATCTCCAGGTGGAACTGGTGGAGGTGTGAAAACAACAACAATAGTGTTGATGATAATTGCGGTAATTAGTATTATAAGAGGAAAGCAAGATTCAGAGATTTTTGGAAAAAGAATACCTCAGGAAAATATAAATAAAGCTCTTGCTATTTCAATAGTTGCAGCTTTGATTGTTATTATATGTACAATAATGCTAACATTCACTGAAGTTGATTTTATAAATCCAAAACACAAAGCAAATTTTGTTGATGTTCAGTTTGAAGCATTATCTGCTTGGGGTACAGTGGGGTTGAGCACAGGAATAACTCCAGATTTATGTTCATTTGGCAGAATAGTTATAATTATATTAATGTTTGTAGGCAGAATAGGACCGTTGACGGCCTTTGCTGCCCTTGCATTTAGAGAAAAACCTGTAAAAAGAAGGCTGGCAGAAGAAAATGTGGTCATTGGGTAACAAAACAATAGATAAACAAAAAAAGAGTTTTCTTGTTGTAGGGCTTGGATATTTTGGAGAAGCTATTGCAACAAAATTATATGAATTGGGTCAGGAAGTTGTTGGAGTTGATGAAGATCATGATATAGTTCAGAGGCTTTCTGATCATCTTACACAGGCAATAGAGATGGATGCTACTGATGAAAATGCATTAGCTACACTTGGTGTGAGAAACTTTGATGTGTGCATTGTGGGTAGAGGTTCAAATCTTGAAGATAGTGTTACTGTAACAATGAATCTCAAAGAGCTTGGGGCAAAATATATAATTGCAAAGGCTATGAGAAAGAAACATGCTAAAATTCTAGAGCAAATGAAAACAGATCTAATAGTTTTTCCTGAGATAGATATGGCTCATCAGCTTGCTGAAAATTTAGTGCATCCAAAAGTTGTTGGTGAAATGGATTTGGGTGATGGATATGTGGTAGAAGCATTAAAACCTCAAGAAAGAATGGTAGGTAAAACAATACATGAGTTTCAGTCTGGGCTGCCTGCAGGTGTAAAACTAATGGGTATGCACAGAGATGGTGAATTGAAGATATCACCTGATGCACAAACTATAATCTCAAATGGAGATCTCCTTATAGTATGGGGCAAGAGCAGCAGGATTTCAAATTTGGAACAATAGACTGGCAGAAAGCAAAGTTACATCTTACAAACCTTAATCAAAGACCTTTTTTGCTTATTAACAAGCAAGATTTAAATAAAATAAAAAGCAATCTCAACAAAACTGATTACAAAGAACTCTTTGATAAGGTATTAGAGGTAGCACTATCAAATGTTGATTCAGCAACTTCTCCTCTTGCAGCTCCTGCAGATGTTGATCCTAGGCTTTTTCAGATTGGATGGCAATTGTTGGGTATGGAAAATATACTACCAGCAATTGGTGTTTGTTGGCATCTAACAGAAGACAGAAAATTTATAGAAATTGCTATTGAACATCTAAACACTGCTTTGTCTTGGAAAAAGTGGTCAGATGGAAGACATGAAGCTGTAGATGGCAATTATAATGCCTCACCAGAAACAGCATCCGGGATGAGAGCATTTTGTTATGCTATAGATTTTCTTGAAGAAGAATTGCAAGAAGATTTAGTAAGAGCTTGCAAAAAAAGGATAGCATTATATGCTCAAAGACTAATGGAAATAAGCAAATCTCAATCCACAAGATGGGCTCAAATTCCTAATGATGATTGGTCTTGTGATATACATAGTGCAGTTGGAATGACTGCTTTATTGCTTTATGATTTTGATGATAGGGCTATTGACTGGCTTGAACAGTCAATAAAGAAAATTTTGGAATATTTAGAATGCATGCCTAATGATGGAGGACATCCAAGTGGTGTA
>JBDNDK010000152.1:0-5884 GCA_046719185.1 Armatimonadota bacterium | reverse complement strand
ATATGTGTTTGTCAATTATCTACTTATTTCATTCCATCTGCCAATAATAAATTTAAAGATTCAAATACTACTTATTATCCTTATCTGTGTATCTGAAATGAGAAGAAAGAATGCTGTTTATACAAATAAAAAGAAATTAACAGCTTGTGTGGTGATAGAGAAGAAATCAAAACATATATCAAACACATTAAAGAAGATTTTGGATATTGCTGATGAGTTAATTCTTGCAGTAAAATTAAATGACTTACAAAATTATATTCTAGAAATTCCCTCAAACTGCAAAATTATTGAATTTCAGTCATTCTCAAATATTTCTCATATAAGAAACAGGTGTATAACACACAGCAAAAGTGATTGGATAATATTTCTTGAACCTGATGAAGAGCTTGCCAACAATTCAATTATTCAACACATAAATTCTCTAGGAAATTCTGATGTTCAAGCATTATCTGTTATCATAAAACAACCTATCTTAAATGAAAATTCAAATGATTTCTATACATATAGGCATGTTCCAATTGTAAGAAAAGATATAAGTTGTGAATTTAGAGGAAGTGTGGTACCAGATATTGATGAACCATTATATGAACAAAATAAATTAGTTATTGATTCTAACATATATATAAACAAACACACAACAAAAAAAGAAGTAGAATCTAAATTAGCAAGCGATGAAAGTATTAAAAAACTAACTAAAGATTTCAATAAATATCCGAATAGCATAGTATTTGCATATGCTCTTGCAAAAGCACACTGCATTGCAAAAAACCATAATGAATGCGACTATTTTCTTAGCACTACAGCTGATAAAATAACATCAAACAATCCAATTGCTAAAGAGTTTTATGCAAGATACATATACTGCAAAAATAGCATTTATGAATATCAAAAAGCTCTGGAAATTTCTGTAACTGCAGACAAGCTGGGATTAAGACACCCAGAGATATACTACAATAGAGCTATTTCACTATTAAAATTAGAGCGGTATGAAGAAGCAATAGCAGATTTTGAACTTGCAAGGTTAACATCAAATGCAAATATTTATATTGGAGACCAAAGCATCAAATCATATAAAGCATTATTAGGCATTGCTGAAGCTCAAATGCTAATGGGAAACTATGAAGGAGCAATAGAATCAGCAAAAACTCTGCTTAAGTCAAGAAATGACATATACAAAGCAAAAGAGCTCATTGGGAACTGTTATTTTTATCTTGGTGAATTTGAAAAAGCAGAAAAAATATTCAAAGACCTAATTGAAGAGAACTACATTGAATGTGGATTAAATAGATTAATATCATTATATAAAATTCAAGATAAAAATAAAGACATTATAGATTTGTTTGAATCTATAGGCAGTATATTGCCAAATGATTCAAATATTCACTGCATCATTGCTGATTGTGCAAATTCAATTGGAAATTTTGAGATTGCAGAATCTGAATACAAAAAAGCTATTGAAAGCCAAAATGATATGGGAATTGCATATGCAAAACTTGCAAGAATAATGATGTCTGAACAAAGATATAATGAAGCAGTCAATATTTTAAAAGATGGAATGAATGCAGATAATAATTGCCCTGAACTTTTATTTCAATATGGAGATTTAATGTATATTTTAATGAAATATAGTGAAGCTATAGGTGCTTATCAAAAAGCATTGCTAATAAATCCTGACAACCTATTAGGATTTATCAGACTTGGCAACTGTTTCCTCATGACAGGTGCATTTGAATGTGCAGCACTTGCATTCTCACAAGCTCTTGTAATTGACTCAAACAACCCTGAAGCTAGAAATGGATTGCTAATTTCAGAAAGTAACATAAAAAACTCTGAAGTAGCATAATTATTAATTACTCAATTCTTTAATCTCATCAGATATTTCTTCAATGCTAACAACAGGAGCAAGACATTTTGTGCCCACACAGATTCTTGTTTTATATTTCTCTTCAGAAAATTCATAAGTAAAGCTTAATCTAATATTTGATATTGATGATAGTTCTTTATAAAGCTTGCCTCTTTCCTCTTGATTACCTTTTCCAATTATTGTGGCTATCATAGGCAATGAATTTAATATCAAAAGAGCCTGAGCATAATCAGCTGCAAATATTCCATATTGTTCATAATTCGGTGCAATCATACTTAATATCTTTTCTACTATCTCTATATATTCACCCTGTTTTAGATCACTAAGTTTAAGCAATGCAATGGCTAACTTTGCATTTTCCTGCAATGGTGAGCTAGACCTAATTAGCATTTTTCTTTCAGCAAGAGACTTTGATATATCAAAATAAGCCCCTTTACCATTTGAATGAGAAACATCTAGAGATAAAAGTAGAGACTCAGCAGTCTTCAGAAATTCATTATCTGCAGTTGCTTCATAATATAATAAATTGGAATATGCAAGGTTCACTTGATCTGATAAAACTCCATAATTATGAGGGTTGTTGTCTTCATAATAATGACAAACACAATTTTCCTCATTTCTTTTGAGTTTATTAAAAAATGATAGTATTTCTCCAGCTTTTTTTATAGCTGAATCTTCTAATGTAATAGAGTATTTCTTTATATATGCTTTTGCAAGAAGAGCATTTGAATCTGTATAAACAGCAGTATCTATATAAGGAACAGACATTTCCTTCCGTGTTTGTGCATCTGCCTTAAAATACTCTTCATCAGCATCTTGGCTGCCTCTATACGCAGGATAAGAATTGTGTTTTAATACAGTTTCAATATATCTAAACACACTCTCAGCAAAAATTAAGTAATTATCATTTTTAGTTATTTGAAATAAATCTAAAAGAATATATGCAATTCCTGCATTATCATCAAGCATTTTTTCATAGTGAGGAACAGTCCAATCTCTTCTGGTGGCATATCTAAACATTCCACCCTCTATACTATCAAACATTTCTCCATTTATCATATTATCAACAGTAGTTCTTACCATTTCCAAATCTTGCCAATTACCTGTTGCTTTATAATTGTTAAGTATAAATTCAAGAACATTTATTACAGGAAATTTTTGATCATAGCCAAAACCACCAAAATCTGGATCATACTCATCAATTATCCAATTCCTTATAATTTCAATATCTTTTGGATTTATTTGAACAGGATTTTGATCCAATATTTTTTTAATACTCTTTTCTCTTTCTATTTCAGCCTGCCTAACTAAGACATCTTTTTCTTTTTGCCAAGTTTCATAGACCCTATCAAGAAGATTTATAAACTGATGAGGTGGAATATATGTAGCTCCTGCCAACACATCTCTGTTATATGTTAGAAAAACAGTTGAGGGCCAACCTCCCATATTATATCTGCTGTTAATTTCAGGGTTTCTATCATTATCAACTCTAATAGGGATATAGTATTCATTAAGGTATTCCACTACTCTTTCATTTGAGTAGGTTGTTTTATCCATCACGTGGCACCAATGGCACCATACAGCACTAATAGAAAGCAGAATTGGTTTGCCAGTTTTTTTTGACTCTTCAAATGCTTCCTCAGACCATTCCCACCATTTTATATTCTTCATCACATTATCCTTTATTTTTTTCTTATAATGCTTTAATACCCAATGCAAAGTATAATAAAGCCATTTATATATCTAAACTGGTAATCATACAAAATAAAAAAGCCTGCATCAGTTTGCAGGCTTTAGATTAGATTATACATATTAAATTGTTAATTAAATTTTGTTTTCTACAGGTTGTTTCTGTCTGTTAATATCTGAGTTTCTTTCTGTAACTACTCCAGAATTAGTGCCACTTAAATCTTTCATTGCACATTGTCTGCATACCCATTTTGCTAAATCCTGCAAGTGCTCAGGGACATGGGATATTTCATTTCCACATTTACATCTCATATAGTTCCCTCTATATTGGAAAATCATTTCCATTAACTTGAACCTTTTTTGTCTTTAGACTCACATAATCTCTAGGCAAAACTGGTCTAATTAAGTTATACCCTATGCTAACTCATGCATGATATGATAAATATCCGCAAAACATAAACTAGTAAAATTACTGTTACTACAGTAAAAACTGGCTTAGTAAGACTCTTCTTTATATTCCCTAGCCATTAAATCTTCAACCGCTTTTATTGGCTTTTTCTGATTAAATAACACTTCATACAACTGATTAGAAATAGGCATATCTACTTTATATTTTTTTCCCAAAAGTATTGCAGCTTCACAGCTCTGCAAACCCTCTGCCACTTGCCCTAAAGTTTTTAATGATTCTTCTAATGATTTCCCTTTCCCAATCATAAGACCAAGCCTAAGATTTCTGGATAATCTGCTGCTGCAAGTTGCCATCAAATCTCCAAACCCAGATAGACCAGTAAATGTCTTAAAATCTGCTCCCATAGCCACTCCAAGTCTTGAAATCTCTGCCATACCTCTAGTAACAAGAGTGGCTCTTGTATTGTCTCCAAAACCCAAACCTTCACATATACCTGATGCTATAGCAATCACATTTTTTAATGCACCACCAAGCTCAAGTCCTATAACATCATCACCTCTATATACCCTCAAACTATTGCAAGAAAATAATTCTTGAGCTTTTACTGCACACTCTTTGCATTTGCTAGCTACCACTGTTGCTGTAGGCACAGAATTAGCAAGCTCAACTGCAAGATTTGGTCCTGATAATGCCACACATTTTCTGCCTATTTCTTCTCCCATAATAGAAGTTATTATCTCAGAGCCTCTCAATCCTGTTTCACTCTCAAGACCTTTTCCAGCATGAATAAGTAAAGTATTTTCATCTATTTTTCCCTTGAGCAAACCTAAAACTTCTCTTATTGCTGTGCTTGGAACTGCCATCACAACAGCATCAGCAGATTTTATTGCATTATCAATACTTTTAGAAATATCAACACAATCCGGGAGCTTGATATTTGGCAAATATTTTGAGTTCATTCTTTCTTTTGATATGGAATCTAACAGATCTTCAGACCTGCCCCACAAAGAAACTTTAACACCCTTTTTACCTAGTAGTATAGATAATGCAGTACCCCAACTTCCTGAACCAAGAACTGCTGCTTTGATATTATTTGTGTTTTCTTTCAATTAAATTCAACCCTAGTTGTTAATATAAATTCTTGGAACTCTTTTACTTATGTTACAAAAGACCTCATAATTTATAGTTCCAATCTTTTCTGCTATTTTTGAAACATTCAGATAATCATAGCCGCCGCCATATAGTATAGCTTCATCACCAATGCAAACTCCATCAATATCTGTAACATCCACCATTATCTGATCCATACACACTCTGCCCACAACTGGTGCTTTCTGCCCTCTAATTGCAACCTCACCTTTGTTTGAAAGAAACCTAGAATATCCATCTGCATAACCAACTGGAAGGACTGCAATTTTGGAGTTTCTTGTTAGCCTATGAGTGCATCCATAGCTGACAGTTGTACCTTTTTTTGCATCTCTTAAAAAGGTTATTTTTGATTTTAAAGTGAGAGCTGGTTTCAAAGAGATAATTTTTGGTGTGTCTTCTGATGGATAACAGCCATATACAGTGATTCCCGGTCTTACAGCATTATAATATGCATCAGGAAATGCTAATATACCTCCACTATTTGAAGCATGGATATACTCTGGATTTATATTATTTTTTTTGAGTTCATCTATCACACTATTAAATCTGGAGATTTGTAGATATGTAAATGTTTTTTCATCTTCATCAGAAGTTGCAAAATGAGTGAATATGCCTTCAAATTCCAGCCAATCAAGCTCTTTTATGGAAACTATAAAATCATATGCAGTTGAATAATCAACACCAATCCTGCCCATTCCTGTGTCTATTTTCACATGAATAGATGCTTTTTTCTGCTTGTTTTTTGCTTTTTGATTGAGTGATTTTGCAAAGTC
>JBDNDK010000151.1:0-5942 GCA_046719185.1 Armatimonadota bacterium | reverse complement strand
TCAGCAGGAACAAGTGTCCCTAATGCTGGCATGGGAGGCGGTATGGGTCAAGGTATGGGCAGAGGAATGGGACGCGGCCAAGGTAGAGGACAAGGCAAAGGTCAAGGTGGTGGAATGGGAAGAGGTAGAGGTTTCTAATGAAAATTGCCATTACTGCATCTAATAATTCCTTAGAGGGTAATGTTGACCAAAGATTTGGCAGATGCAAATACTTCATTATCTATGATACAGATACAGATGACTTTGAAGTTGTAGATAATGAAGTAAACTTAAATGCATCTCAAGGAGCAGGTATTCAATCAGCATCAAATCTTGCAAATTTAAAAGTTGAAGCTGTTATTACAGGTCATACTGGACCCAATGCATTTAGAACACTATCTGCTGCAAATATAATAGTATATGCTGGAGTTTCTGGAAATATTTCTGATGCAATACTTATGTTAAAAAACAATCAACTTATCCCTGCACAAAATGCAGATGTTGAAGGACATTGGCAGAGTGTCAAAATGAGCAAACACATTATTGCAGTTGCAAGCGGAAAAGGTGGCACTGGAAAAACTACTATTTCTGCTAACCTTGCATACACTGCATCAAAAAAATTAGATATTGGCATTACATACCTTGATTGTGATGTTGAAGAACCAAATGGTCATATATTTCTTAGTCCCAATATAACTAACATAATTCCTGTATCTGTCCCTATGCCTATAATTGATGAATCAAAATGCACAGCTTGTGGAAAATGCAAAGAAATTTGCCAATTCAATGCAATTGCTGTGCTTGGAAAAACAGTAATGACATTCCCTACCCTTTGCCATGGATGTGGTGGATGTATGCTTGTGTGCCATGAAAAAGCAATTTCTGAATCTAGCAGAGAAATTGGAGTTTTAGAACATGGTAAATCAGAAGATATATTCTTTGTGCATGGCAAGCTAAATATTAAAGAAGCAATGTCTCCACCTCTTATTAGAAAAGTAAAAGAACATATTCCTAATAATGGACTTATAATAATTGATGCACCACCTGGCACATCTTGTCCTGTTATTCAGTCTATCAACTCATCAGATTATGTAATATTAGTCACTGAACCAACTCCATTTGGGCTTAATGATCTGATTTTAGCAGTTGATATGTTAAGAGAACTGAAATTGCCTTTTTCAGTTGTTGTGAATAGGTCTAATATTGGTGATGATAGAGTTAGAACATACTGCAAAGAAGAAAATATAAAAATACTCTTAGAAATCCCTCATCAAAAAGCAATAGCTGAGGCTTATTCAAGAGGAAAACTAATTGCTAAAGAGATTGATAGTGTTGGGAAATTATTTAATGAGTTGCTAGAAAATATAATTGCAGAAATGAAATTACCAAATGCTTCTAATTCTAATGTTAAAAGCATAATTGGAGGCAATACAAATGATTAAAGAGCTTGTTGTTATCAGTGGAAAAGGTGGAACAGGCAAAACAAGTGTTGTTGCTTCCTTTGCTTCATTGGCTACTGAAAAAGTATTGGTTGATTGTGATGTGGATGCTGCTGATTTGCATTTAATATTAGAACCACAAATAGAAAAAAGAGAAGATTTTTCTGGTGGAAATCAAGCTAGGATAATTCAAAATGAATGTATAAAATGTGGAAAGTGTGCTGATGTTTGCAGATATGATGCAGTGAAGTTTCAAGATGCAAAATATAGTATTGATCCTGTGATGTGTGAAGGATGTGGAGTGTGTGCTTACTTTTGCCCTGCCAAAGCAATAGATTTTTCACCTCAGGTAAATGGTGAATGGTATATCTCTGAAACAAGGCATGGCAAAATTGTGCATGCAAAATTAAGTATTGCACAGGAAAACTCAGGTAAACTAGTTACTCTCATCAGAACTCAAGCAAAGCAAATAGCAGAAGAAACAAATAAATCACTCATAATTATTGATGGTTCACCTGGAATAGGTTGTCCTGTAATTGCATCAATTACAGGTGCATCTATGGTATTAGTTGTTACAGAACCTACTCTTTCTGGTTTGCATGATCTAGAGAGAGTGTGTTCACTTGCAAAACACTTTAACATACCTACAATGGTCAGCATCAACAAATATGATATTAACAATCAAATTGCAAATGAAATAAGAACCTATTGCAAAAATAATAATATCGAATTGGTTGGTGACATAAGATATGACCCAGAAGTTACAAAAGCTCAAATTCAAGGCAAAAGTATAGTTGAATATGCACTATCACCTGCTGGAGAAGATATCTGCAATATTTGGAAAAATATAAACGCTAAATTAGAACAAAACTAAGGAGAATTAAAAAATGAAAATTGCTGTTCCAACATCTAATGGTTTACTCTGCTCACACTTTGGACATTGTGAGGAATTTACAATTTTTGATGTAAATGAAGATACAAAAGAAATATTGAGCAATCACGCACTAAAAGCACCTGAGCATGAACCTGGCCTTCTTCCCAGATGGCTGCATGGTGAAGGTGTAGAGTTAATAATTGCAGGAGGAATGGGATCAAGAGCACAATCACTATTTAAGGATAATGGTGTATGTGTAATTGTGGGAGCACCAAATGAAGATCCAAAGGCAGTTGTTGAATCATATCTCAATCAGTCTTTAGTTGCAGGTTCAAATTGTTGCGACCATTAGATAAAACAGAAAAGATAGAAAACAACATACACTGCAATTGCTTTGCCTGCGGATGCCAAAAGAATGGCTTAGGATTAACATTTATAAAAGTATCTGATACTGCAGTAGAAGCTAAATGGTATTGTGATGAGCATTTTCAAAGCTATCCGGGAATTATCCATGGAGGTATAACAGCAACTATACTTGATGCTGCAATGACAAATTGCCTTCTTATGCAGGAAATAAATGGTCTAACTGCCAGAATGGAAATAGAATACTTAAAACCTGTTGAATTGAATTTGGAAGCTGAAGTATTTGCTGAAATAGTCTCATCAAGACCACCACTATATGTAATAGAAAGTAAAATAATTCAAAATGGTGAGATAAGAGCTAAGGCAAAGGCTAAATTTATGAAGTCTGATATTTTTTCAGATGCTATGAATAAATAATCATTTGAAATTTATTCTTAATAATATTTAAGTTCTACAAAGTACATACCGAATATTATGATGGACTTGCTCTGTTGTCTGGCAGAGTGTGAACAGTTTAGCCGGGTTACGTGTGATGAGATGGTAAAGCACTGTTCAAAAAATGAGAAAGGCGGTGGCATCATGCTCCCGCCTTCCTTCTTCTTCTTTTTCATCATTTCGGTTATCAGCTTTCTTGAGCTTCCGTGCCAAGTTCAGCGATAACATCGTCGGTTAGACTTTCATTAAATTCATCCCACTTAGCCTTACTCCAGATTTCTATTTTGTCTGTGAGTCCGACTATCCAGATACTATCTCCTGGAGCTATCTCAGAATGTTGAAGCAACATTTGAGGTATAGCAATTCTTCCTTGTTTGTCTGGAGCACATTCTGATGCTGCTCCAAGAAAAAATCTCTCTAATTTGATGCCTCTTGCATCAAGAAATGACTTTGGGGTTAGTTTTTTTTGAACTTCAGGCCAGACATTTTCAGGAAAAACCCATAAACATCCACCTAACCCACGAGTGATTACGAACTTATCTCCCAGCTTCTGCCGAAACTTTGCAGGGATAACTGTTCTGCCTTTTTCATCAACAGAATGTTCATAAGCACCCGAAAACAAAAGTCAGCAACCCCCATAAAATGTTTTGTAATACCGAAATCTAAAACTGAGATTCTTATGTCTTCCTGCTTTAATCCAAATACTGCAGGAGTGAAAAAATTATATTTTTTTGAATTATCTACTAATTCCAGCAACAGCAACCTCAGAATCCGGCATCACAGCATACCAAGTCGGCACTTGCAAAGCTTTTATTCTCACCAAATTTGTTCTTGTCAAAAGAGCAAGTCCTTTATGGTCTGCCTTTGCAAGTGTGTCAATTAGGCAATTCTGACTGCCATTGTAAAACTTCCCTATGCAGCCAGTGCAATAGTTTCTTGTTACCAACACGCTGCCTGATTTATCTTTAATATTCAGCTCAGCAGCTGGAAATGGAATAGTCTTTCCACATAAATTACAATGTGGAAGAGTCATCAATTTGCCTTTTATTCCAGCACAAAGTTCTTTTACAATATGAAAAGTGATATTATCCAAAGATCTTTGAGCCAAAATAAGATTAAAACTGTTTCTCAATATATCTTCTATATCATCAATAATTGCAGAATCATTTTTATCTGCCATCACAGCATAACCAAGAAGCTTCCCGCTACAGACCTGTCTTACTCTTAATACACCAGCTAGATCTTTAAAGATATTTTTAATTTCTCTTGATTCTTTGATACTTTTTGTATCCACAAGAAAAACTGCACTCATGCCTTCATTTAAGAATTTCACACTCACTTGATCTGCAGCAGCCATTTTTTACTCCATTTACCACAATAATGGTATTGATATTGCATATAATACCCAAATATTCCACTTTTTACCACTTTCTACCCTTGCATTATATCAGACTATTTCCCAAGGTCAAGGGGTTGTAAGAAAAAAATATAAAAAAAAGACAATTTTTTTTGATAATAAGCTGTTTTACAGCTACAATCTGTCTAGCATACCTTTATAATAAAAGAAGAAATTGAAAAATTTATTTTGTAAAATATCCTTAAACATATACATAAATGTGTTACTAGTTTAGAATATATTTTTTACAATCAATATTTATCTAAAGAGATAATTTCTGGAGGTTTAGAGTGAGAATATTAGTTACAGGTCCAAGGTGTTCTGGAAAATCATCAGCAGCAAAGATAGCTGCAGAATCTCTCAGAATTAATTTTTTTGACACTGATAATCTTATAGAACAAATATACAAAAAGGAACATGGCATACATAAAACCTGCAGAACTATATTAAATGACATTGGAGAAGAAAATTTCAGAAAGCTTGAAAGAAAAGCAGTGAAAGAAGCAAACACAAAAGATTGGTGTATCATCTCAACTGGCGGATACACTCTAATGAATCCAGAAAACAGAAGATTGCTAAGGCAAAACTCTATTATGATAATGCTCACAGGTACTACAGAAGTTTTGTGGGATAGGCTCATAAAAAGAGGACTTCCAGAATCACTAAGAGGACCTGAAGGCAGAGAAAATTTCACTTGGAGAGTGGAAACATTTAATGAGGTGATAATGCCTTATGCAGATGCAGTGATAAATACTGATAATATCCCACTTAATGAAGTGGCAGAGAAAATAATTGAAGAAGCAAGCATTGAACTTGGAATAAGAAGTGCAAGCCCTAATACTTTGGGTCATGTAATAAGACTTACAACTTTTGGTGAAAGTCATGGCAAAGCAATAGGTGCTGTTTTAGATGGAGTAAGACCCGGTTATCCAATAACTGCTGAAGAAATTCAGAAAGAGCTTGATAGAAGAAGACCTGGGCAAAGTGCTGTTTCTACTCCTAGAGATGAAAAAGATATGCTGCAGATATTATCTGGAGTATATGATGGCAGAACCACTGGTGCACCAATTGCAATGATGATTGAAAACAAAGACCAAGATTCATCAAAATATTTTGAAATACAAAATATGTTCAGACCTGGTCATGCTGATTTTACATTTTGGAAGAAATATGGAATCAGAGACCCAAGAGGTGGAGGAAGATCATCTGGAAGAGAGACAGCTGCTAGAGTGGAAGGTGGAGCTGTTGCAAAAAAAATGCTAGCTGAGAGAGGTGTAACTATATGTGCATACTCTGTTGAAATAGCAGGTATAAGAGCAGAGAAAATTGATTATGATGTGATAGAATCCAATCCTGTGAGATGCCCTGATATGGATGCTGCAGAAAAAATGAAAGAGGCAATAATGGCTGCTAAAGAAAGAGGAGATTCAGTTGGAGGCATCACTCAACTTGCCGC
>JBDNDK010000150.1:0-5962 GCA_046719185.1 Armatimonadota bacterium | reverse complement strand
GACCATCTGGGATATAATTTATTTATGAATGTAACAAATTCTTAAGTGATTCTGTTACAAAATCTTTTTGAAAATGTAAAAGGAGATGTTATGAAAAGAATAGTGGTAATGGTTTTGTTTGCTCTTGTGGCTACAATGCTTTTCGGAACTTGTGCATCAGCACAGGAAATAAAAATTGGCGGTTTATTTGACCTCAGTGGAAAGGCATCACACATTGGAATACCATCAAAACAAGTTGCTAACATGGTTGTTGATGATATCAATAAAAAAGGTGGTATCAATGGAAAGAAGATAAAACTAATAATTGCAGACACTAGATCTGAGCCTGCACAAGCTGTAATTGCATTCAAAAAGCTTGTTGAAAAAGATAAAGTTGTTGCTGTGGTTGGACCTACAACAACAGGTGCAATAATGGCTATGCTTCCTGCTATTGAAAGTGCTAAGATTCCTGTAGTTGCATTAGTTGGTGGAGCTGCAGCTGTTGTTCCTGTAGAAGAAAGAAAATGGGTTTTCAAAAGTCCTCAGAAAAGCAGCTCAGCAGTTGCTAGAATTTATATCCATTTGAGAAATCAAGGTGTAAAGAAAATTGGATTGCTCACTGCAACTGATGCATTTGGTCAGGAAGGCGAAGAGTTGCTTAAAAGTCTTGCAAATAACTATGGTATAAGAATTGTTGCTCATGAAAAGTTTGATCCTAAAGACAAAGATATGACTGTTCAGATTGGAAAAATTGCACAAGAAAAACCAGAAGCAATGATAGTATGGACTGTTGGTCCGGCTGGTGCAATGGCAACTAAAAATGCAAGACAATTAAAAGTGCCATTTAAGATAATTCAGTGCCATGGTCAGCCAGATCCAACATATATTAAGTTAGCTGGTGCAGATGCAAATGGCACATTAATGCCTAGCACTAAGCTTATGATTGCAGATCAACTTCCAGATTCTGATCCTCAGAAAAAACTTCTATTGAATTTCAAAAAGGAATATGAAAAAAGAGGTTATGGTGAGGTAGGAACACACTCAGGATATGCATGGGATGGCATTCAGCTTATAGCAAATGCAATAAAAAAGGCTGGCACTAACCCAGCAAAAATAAGAGATGCTTTAGAAAACACAAAGAATTATGTTGGTGTAAGTGGTATCTACAATATGTCTTCTAAAGATCATGTGGGATTAGATTCAAGTTCTTTGGTGATGGTAGAAGTAGTAAATGGCAAGTGGAAGCTTGTTAAATAATAATCAAAATAATTATACATACATTGTATAAAAATAACTTAAATACTTATACACAATTGAAAGTGTAAGTATTGTTTCTAGGAGCAAATATGAGCGGATACTGGAATGAAAAAGCAGAAACAATGTCTCAAGATGAGCTTGCAAAAGTTCAATTAGAAGGTTTAAGAAAAACTGTAAAACTTGCATACTCAAACAGCAGTTTTTATAAATCAAAAATGGATGCTGTTGGCATAAAACCAGAAGACATTGAGATATTAGAAGATATTAGAAATCTGCCTTTTATATCTAAAGAAGATTTTAGAGAGCAGTATCCGCTTGGTATGCTCTGTGTTGATAAATTACAATTAAGAGAAATGCATATGAGCAGTGGATCCACAGGCTCACCTGTTGTAATGGCATATACAAATAACGACCTTGACCAATGGGCTGAGTGTATGGCTAGATGTCTTTATATGGCAGGACTTGTTTGTGGTGATCCTTTCCAGATTACTCCATCTTTCGGATTATTTAATGGCGGATTTGGTGCATATCATGGAGCAAGAAAAGCTGGCTTGTTTATTATTCCAACTGGTGCAGGCAACACTGCAAGGCAAATAAAGCTTATAAATGATTTTCAGGTAAAAGGCATTTTGGGTGTTGTGAGCTATGGCATAAGGCTGATTGAATATTTAGAAGAAAACAAAGAAGAAGTGCCAAGTTTGAAAGTTGGAATTTTTGGAGCTGAAACATTCTCTGATAAGCTGAGAGAGAGGATTGAAAATGGTCTTGGAATTGAAGCTTTTGATATTTATGGTATGACAGAAACAGGTGGAATAGGCACAACTGGCATGGACTGTGGAGCTCACAATGGTATACATTTATGGGAAGACCAATATATATGTGAGATTATAGACCCTAACACAGGAAAGACACTTCCTGATGGGGAAATTGGTGAAGTAGTGTTTACATCTCTTACTAGGGAAGCTATACCAGTGATAAGATTTAGAACTGGTGATCTCACAAGAATAATAACAAGACAAAAATGTTCTTGTGGCAGAACAGGATTAAGATTAGATAGAATCACCGGTAGAAGAGATGATATGCTCATAATTAAAGGTGTTAATTTCTTCCCAAAACAAGTAGAGCAAGCTCTTATGGAAATCCCTGGTGTTTGTAGCCATTATCAGATAATTATAGAAGAAGTTGATGGTGTGAGAGATGTTAGGATAAATGTAGAAGCCCAAGAGGGTGTAACTGGGTATATGGTAGAAAAGAAACTTAAAGAAACACTTGGCTTTAGTCCTAAAGGTGATGTATATAAACCGGGCACTCTTCCAAGGCAGGAAGGCAAGGCTGTGAGAGTGTTCTATGAAAATAATAATGATGGCAAGTGTTGAGATAGATAGTGAGTAACATAAAAGCTGAACAAGAAAAGATATTAGGCATAATAAGAAATGCCAAGAGTGTTTTTGTATATACAGGTGCTGGTGTAAGCAAAGAATCAGGACTTCCCACTTTCAGAGATGATGACGGAGTATGGAAGCAGTATGACCCGATGACCCTTGCCACTGCTGAAGGCTTCTTTCAAGACCCATTGATGGTTTGGAATATGTATAGAATGAGGCAAAAGCAGGTGGAAGAAGCTGTGCCAAATGAGGGACATATTACACTTGCCAAGATGGAAGAATACTACCCTGAATTTTTGATTGTAACCCAAAATGTTGATGACCTTCATGAAAGAGCTGGAAATAAGAATGTTGTAAAACTTCATGGTGACATCTGGCAAGTAAGATGCACTGAGACTAATGAAGTCTTTGATGTGAGATATTTTCATCTTCCTGAAACATTAACCTATGAAACCCTCCCAAGAGGCAGGACAGGTGCTATTTGTAGACCTAATATAGTCTGGTTTGGTGAATATGTGCCAAGAGATGCTATGTCAAAAGCAATAGAGGCAGCAAGAAAATGTGATTTGATGTTCATCATAGGTACTTCTGGAGAGGTTTCTGGTGGATATGGTTTTGCTGAATATGCACTTTCTAATGGTGCTTCAATTATTGATATCAATCCTAATAAAAGTCATTTAACTGACTATGCTCATTATTGGTTTATGGGTCCATCAGGTGTAGTTTTGCCATCAATGTGGGAAGAAGTTACAGGTAATAAACAATCTGATGATTAAAAAAAAAGAGGCAGAACAAAGTGAAAATTACAATCAATCCCGGTGTTTGTGGTTTAGTATCAAAAGTTGATGCTGTATCTGAAGATATGCAGAATGTTACATTAAAACTTGAATCTGATTGTGCAAAATTGCAAAAATTGGTAGATTTATTAGGTTCTGTAGATGCATATCAAGAAATAGGAGAAAGATTTCAGGGACCAATATATACATCTGCTCAAGAAGCTGGATGTTGTGCTGGTTGCAGTGCTGTGAGTGGAATATCAAAAATAGTTCAACAAACAGCAGGACTTGCACTTCCGGGTGATGTATGTATTACCTTTGAGGAATAAAAAAATAGATAATGATAAAACTGTCATCATACAATGCTTTTCAACTGAATAATAACAATTCTGATATAATAATTTATTCTATGGATTGTATTGAAGGTATGAAAAAGCATCTTAATGATGGGTCTGTGGATGTTGTAGTCACATCACCTCCATATAATATTGGTATTGATTATGCTGATTATGATGACAATATTACAAGAGAAGAATATCTTGATTGGACTGATAAATGGATAAGAGAAATAAAAAGAGTGCTTTCTGATAAAGGCTCTTTTTTTCTTAATGTTGGTTCAAAGCCGACAGATCCAATGGTTTGCTATGAAATAATGCATGTTGCAGCAAAGCATTTTAAGCTGCAGAATGTGATTCATTGGGTGAAATCTATTTCAATATTAAAAAGTGAAGTAGGAAACTATCCGGGCATAGCTTGTGATGTAACTGTTGGGCACTATAAACCAATAAATAGTAAGAGATTTCTAAATGATTGCCATGAGTATATATTTCATTTCACACATAATGCAGATGTGGAATTAGATAGATTATCAGTTGGAGTGCCATATCAGGATAAAACTAACATTGCTAGATGGAATTCATCAAAGAGTGATTTACATTGCAGAGGGAATACTTGGTTTATTCCTTATAAAACAATACAGAAAAGAGACAAGGAAAGACCGCATCCTGCAACATTTCCAATAGAGCTTCCAGAAAGATGTATAAAACTGCATGGAGTTGACAGTGCAAAATTAGTTCTTGATCCATTTTTGGGGATTGGAAGCACGGCAATTGCAAGTAAAAATTTAGATGTTTCTTTTGTTGGATTTGAAATATCAGAAGAATACTTTAAAGAATCCTACAGAAGATTAACTAATAACACAGAGGTATTGCAATGATTGTAGCAATGAATGTTGATGCTAGTGCTGAAGAAGTGCAGCAGGTTGTAGATAAGATAGAGAGTTATGACCTCAAAGCATTAAATATGCCAGGTGGAGAAAGAACTGCAATAGGCATAGCTAGTGCAATTCCTCCAGAGCTAAGATACACTTTGAGCAGTTTGCTTGAGGCAATGCCCGGAGTAGACAAAGTAACACATGTCAGCCGTATATATAAGCTCACTTCCAGAGAGTTTCAATCGGTTGATACTGTGTTTGAAGTTAAGGATGTAGTATTTGGTTCAAAGAAAGTGGTTGTGATTGCAGGACCTTGTGCTATTGAAAGTAAAGAACAGCTTTTTAAGGCTGCTGAGGCTGTAAGAAATGCCGGTGGAAAAGTTTTAAGAGGTGGTGCATTCAAACCTAGGAGTTCTCCATATTCATTCCAAGGACTAGGTCTTGAGGGATTAAAGCTTCTAAAAGAGGCTGGAGAAAAATATGGCCTTGTAACAGTTACAGAAGTTATGGATCATCATGATTTGGATATGGTGGCTGAGTATGCTGATATTATCCAAATTGGAGCCAGAAACATGCAGAATTTTCCATTGCTTGTTGCATGTGGAAAGAAAAATCACCCTGTATTGTTAAAAAGAGGTTCTGCTGCTGTTATAGATGAATGGCTGCTTGCTGCTGAGTATATACTAGCTCAAGGCAACACCAGAGTGATACTTTGTGAAAGAGGTGTGCATCCCTTAGATAAAGTTTACACTAGATACACTTTAGATATTTCTGCAGTTCCTGTAGCAAAACATCTTTCACACTTGCCTGTGATAGTTGATCCATCTCATGCTGCTGGCAGCTGGCATTATGTTATTCCATTATCAACGGCTGCTATTGCTGCTGGTGCAGATGGATTGATAGTAGAAATACATCCAAACCCGTCTGAGGCATTATGTGATGGACACCAGGCATTAAATCTAGATTCATACAGAGAGCTTATGGCTAAAATATCTGCAATAGCAGATGCAGTTGGCAGAAGTATGGCTTGATTTAATACTATTTCAAGCTATTATAATATTCTGAAACAGCATAATCTCTTACTGTTTTAAAGGGCAGATTGTGTTTTGCTGAGGCATTTTTTATATCTTCATATTCTGGCTGAACATTTACAATTTTACCATCTTTATATGCCAGTTTGAATCTAATTCTGCCATACTTAGTTTCAATAGTTTTTATCTCTCTATTCAGGCAAATTCTCTGTCTTGTATCTATTCTCACTCCAATACTTGAAGTTTCCTCAAATATTATATTGCTCATTTTCTCAATATCATTATCATTACAGAGAATAGTAATTAAATGTGCAGGTCTAT
>JBDNDK010000015.1:0-25480 GCA_046719185.1 Armatimonadota bacterium | reverse complement strand
ATACCAAACAGCAAAAATAGATTATTTTATGAATTATGATTCTCTAGTATAACGATTAAGTTTAAGAAAAATTAATTATAAGCTAGAAAATATGTTTTTGTTAATTGTTTATAATTAACAGTTTATGTGCCAAAATCTTGAGTTTTTTATAACTGTAATTTACTTTTTTTCCATCTTGACATGTGTCAATTTCAAGGATACCATGAGTGCCATACAGTTGTTAAAAAGTAAAGGTTTGGGCTGAGAAGGTTGTGCAAGCCTTGCAAGTTTATAAGTTGTGTTGGGTAAGTGGATATAATTGAATTGTGGTTTGAGTTTTAGAAAGTAGATAGTGTAAATAGTGTATGCGTCTCAAAGAATATGATTATGAACTGCCTGAAGAATTAATTGCTCAAGAACCAATAGATAAAAGAGACCATAGCAGACTTTTAATATTAAACAAGTGTAATGGAAACATAGAACACAAACAATTCTTTGAGATAATAGACTATTTGAGAGAAGATGATACTCTGGTATTTAACAATACAAGAGTTTCTGCATATAGACTTTATGGAAATAAATATTCTGGTGCAGAAGTGGAAGCTCTTCTCACACAAAGATTATCATGTGGAATTTGGGAAGCTATATGCAAGCCTGGAAAAAGACTCAAACCAGGTGCTGTAATAGATTTTGGCAACAATTTAATTGCTGAAGTTATTGACACCACTAAAGAGGGTGGGAGAATATTAAAGTTTAATTCAGCCGACAATCCAGATGAAAATATAATGAATCATGGATTAGTTCCACTCCCTCCATACATTTATAAAAATCTTGCAGATAAGGAAAGATATCAGACAGTTTATGCAAAATATGATGGTTCAGCTGCTGCACCAACTGCTGGTTTGCACTTTACCTCAGATTTAATTGGCAACATTCAAAAAAAGGGTATTAGAACAGCATTCATTACTCTTCATGTTGGTGTTGCTACATTTAGACCTGTGAAAACAGAAAATATTGAAGATCATGATATGCACACTGAATATTTTGAAATTAGTGAGCAAAATGCTGAAATAATAAATAACACAAAAGGCAGAATTGTTAGTGTTGGAACTACAACTGTCAGAGCACTTGAAAGTGCTGCAGTGGAAAAAAGAAAAGTTTCTGCTGTTAATGGATCAACAAAATTATTTATAAAGCCCGGTTATCAGTTTAAGATTGTAGATGCACTTATTACAAATTTTCATATGCCAAGAACTACTTTGCTTATAATGGTAAGCACATTATCTAGCAGAGATTTTATTATCAATGCATACAATGAAGCAGTTAAAGAGAAATACCGGTTCCTTAGTTTTGGTGATGCTATGTTTATATGTTGAGGAGAATTGACTATGGGTAGAATTGACGCAAAATTGGGAAAATGGTTCAAACAAGTTGAGCAGGTTGAAAAAGAACTGCAGCAAAAAAAGAAAATATCTGCGACTCAATCAAGCAATGCCAAATTGAGTCCTGTTGATAATATGGTGATAGAAAAAAAACCAAGCATTGCTTCAGAATCAGCGGATTTAGCTGCTGGTTCTGAAGCAATTATTGTAAAAGCAGACTATATAGAAGCCAAATACACAAATGTCAACAGTTCTGAAATTGAAGATAAAAGTTATGCAAATACTGCAACAAAAGTTTTAAAAGAGGATGTTTCTGCACCTGAAATTGAAGATTTTATGTCATACCTTGATAAAGTATCATCATTTGACAATGAGTCAAAAAAATCTGTTTCAGAAATTAATTATACAGAAGAAGTAAAACCTAGCAGTAGCATTGATAAATATATGGCTCAGAGAGATGAACAACTTAAACTTCAAGCAGCTGCTCTGAAAGCTAAATTTGAAGAAACAAAAATTGTAAAAGAAAAAAATATTGAAGATAATTCTGCTGAACCTAGTGAAATAGTAGAGTCTAAAGATGAAATAAGTTATAATAGTGGCATTGATCAAATTAGTGAAAATGATTTGGAGGATTCTAACGAAATGGGTGTTGGTGAGGTAACAGTTCTTGATAATTTATCTGAAGGAACTGGAAGCCCCAGACCTATTTCAAAACCATCAGAAACAAATATTAAAAAACCAAATCAAAACATTAATGCTTCAACAGTCCAAAAAATTGAATCAATTGAAAAAAAAGATGATGAATGGACTGGCACACCAAAGGTTATTAAAAAACCAGAACCAAGAGCTGAAACAGTTAAATTTAGAGAAGAACCAGCTGCAGTTGAACCGAAACAAAAAGCTGTTAGTAGTGAAAATGGATGGGATAATGTTCCATCACATCTTAAAATTCTTTTTGCAGATACACAACAAGAAGTTGCTCAAAACTCATATAAAAAATTTAGAGAATCTAGAAGTGAGCTAATTGAAAGATTGTTAGACCCTTCAGTATCTCTTGAAGAAGCAGCAAGAATTCTTAATGTCTGCCCAACAACAGTGAGAAGATATACAAATAAAGGTGTTTTGAAACATTATAGAACTGCTGGTAATCAAAGAAGATTTAAACTTTCAGATGTTCTTGCTTTTATGGAATTACAAGGAAAGCTTGATAAAGCAAAAACAAAATAATTTAACATTGTCTAATGAATGGGCTGTATCTTTACAGTCCATTCTTGTTTTATAATTATCTTATGCGAATTGCTATTTTTTCTGAAAGTTATGAGCCAATTATAAATGGAGTGAGTGTTTGTGTAAGCTCGCTTAGAGAAAAACTTACCCAAAAAGGTCATGAAATATTTATATTTGCTCCGGCAAACAATGGTTATATAGATAAACACCCAAATGTTTGCAGAATAAATTCCACATCAAAGCTTTGTAAAGATTATCCAATTCCTTTTCCTTATTCACAAAAAGCAAAGAAATATTTTGATGAGATAAAGCCAGATATTGTTCATACTCAAACACCTTTTATTTTGGGTAGAATGGCTCAAAATTTTTGTTCAGAATCTAATACACCGTTAGTTTCTACAAACCATACAATGTATACAGAATATACTCATTATGTGCCTTTTTTGCCTAAAGAAACAACTAAATCAATAATAAAAAATTTGATGAAAAAGTATTATAACAAGTGTGACATTGTAGTTGTACCTTCAACACCTGTAATAGATGTTCTGAGAAGTTTTGGTGTAACAAGTGATATAGAAGTAATAAAAACCGGAGTAGATTTAATTCACGCTATTGATGATACTAAAAAACAAGAAATAAGAAGTGAATTAGGTGTTAGTGAAAATGGTCTAATTTTGCTTTATGTGGGCAGAGTTGCAAGAGAGAAGAATCTGAATACCTTAATAAGTGCGTTTAAAATGCTCTTAGATTCAGATCTTGATATAACTCTTGTTGTTGCTGGTGGCGGACCTGCATTAAAAGAAACTCAATCTCTTGCAAAAAAAATTGGTGTTTATAGCAAAATAAGATTTTTAGGAATGTTGAATAGAACGCAGCTTGAACCCATATATTGTGCATCAGACATATTTGCATTTCCATCTGTTACTGAAACCCAAGGGATAGCTGTTTGTGAGGCTCTTAGTGCTGGCTTGCCTGTTGTTGCAGCAAATGCTGGAGGTTTGCCAGAAAATATTATTGAAGGTGAAGATGGGTTTTTAGTTGATAATTCTCCATCTGCTTTTGCTGAAAAAATTAGCCTTCTTGCAAATGATAGAAATCTTAGAAACAAAATGGGATCTAAAGCAAAAGAAAATGTTCTAAGATTTTCTATGGATTCAATGGCAATGAGCTTTGAAAATCTGTATAACAAAACGATAGAAAATAAGAAATCTGCAATTAAGAAATAATTTAAATGAAATTTAATTTGATATATTTCATAAATTGTTGCACTACAAGAATTACACATGGTATAATTTTATTGCCTGTCAGTTATTCTGCATTAGTAGCTGATGCATAAGACTGAACATGAAGCCAAATAATAATACTGCAGGAAGTGGAATTCAATTTTGGCTTTATGGATGGCAATCCCATTGAGGACAATCAAAAGCACCATAGTTGTGTGCCATTTTATTAGAATATAAGCCGGAGGGTTTCAAGTGGCTGAAAAAGGTAAACTTAGTAAGACCGCTCGTGCTTCCACCCAATTTGGTAAGGGCGAGACACAGGTTCAAATTGAAAATGATTCATCAAGAGGAAAAGTGTTTGTGGAAGTAAAAAAACTTTTAACTGAAGCAAACATTGGTTTCCAAAATCTTAGCTCAAGTCATCCAATTATTATAAATAAAGGCAGTTTTGATGAAGCTTGGAATGTTGTTAAATCTGCTCTTTGTGATGGCGATAGTGCTAGATACATAATAGAAAAAGAAGAAAATGGACAAGTTGTGTTGGTTGAAAATACACCAAAAGAACCTGCAAAAATGGTTATTAAAGAAAGTCCTTTTGCTTGGTACAATGCAAGCTAATTTCTAATTTTTTAGAAAAAGCCTATGTTCAAGAATGAACATGGGCTTTTTCTTTTTATTCAAACACTATTGCTGTTTTGATAGCTTCCTTATTTTTCATTGTCATCAAAGCTTCGTTTGCTTTATCTAATGGAAATCTGTGTGTGATCATCTCTTTGAATATTTGATAGTGCTGTTTTACTATCTGAAGAGCATTTAATATGTGTCTAGTATCATTAGTCCAAGCTCCCATTAATTTGAGTTGTTTGAGAACTAGTTGATGATATACATCAATTTCTATATTGCCCATTGGAACAGCTGTGCCAACAGCAACATAGCTTCCGCCTCTTCTTACCAAATCAATTCCTTCTGGTATTGGTTTAGGGCTTCCAACAGCTTCAAATCCTACATCCACACCCATTCCGTGTGTTTTGGACAATATGATTTCTTTCCTTTCTTCAAAGGTTGTTTTTGTGAAATCAAACACTTGATCTGCACCAATTCTTTTTGCTAATTCCATTCTAACCGGCACACCTTCCACCACAAATACTTGAGATGCACCTCTTGCTTTTGCATAAGCAACTAAATAAAGACCTAAAGGTCCACCACCTTGAACCAATACAGAATCACCCATCTTGATATCTGCTAGCTCAATAGCATTAGCACTTGTAGCACCAGAACATCCAGCAGATACTAAAACAGCAGGATCAAAATCTCCCCAATCTGAAAGACTAATTATTTTTGTATTTGATGTAAGTAGGATATGATCAGCATATCCACCATTTAGATGTGGAGGATTATCACATCCTTTGTGAATTCCATACACCCATCTTGTTTTGCATAAATTAGGAAGTTGTTTTACAGCACAGTTATAGCAAGAACCGCAAACAACAGCCCTATCCCATATTACTGGCTCACCAACTTTTAATTCTCTTCCATATATGTCTAATCTTGGAGCAGACCCTCCAATTTTTTCAATAACACCAACACCCTCATGACCTAAAATCATTGGTTTTGGTGTTCTGGGATCTTCTCCCATCCACATATGAACATCAGAGCCACAAATACCTGCAGCAGTCATTTTAATTAAAACTTCACCATCTGAAACATTTGGAGTAGGAAAATCTACTATTTCAAGTGGCTGATTGAATTCTTTTAATACAGCAGCTTTCATATCATTATCCTTTTACATTTTTTGTCAATTGGTATAATAAACCTATACAATCTATTGAGTCAAGCGTATATGTGTCAATTAATTTATACTATATGAAAAAGTATTGATTAAATTATACATTTGTCTTGACTGCAATATTCCATTATAGTAACCTTTTATAATATTAAATTCTAAAGGAGAATACACTTTGAAACCAAGTATAGACAGCTCTGTAAATCTTGCAGAATTTGGTTATCCATATATATTGAAGCCAGAGAATAAGGCATTAGAATTTTGTCCTATTCTAAATGATTCTAAAACAGATGATGTTGTGAAAATATCTAATGGTGATATTATTCAGATTGATTGGAGACAACCTAAAGATGTTGCTCATGTTGTGATAAAAGGCAACAATATTCCATCAGTTGAAAATATTGATATAAAATATTTCTATAGGATCTGGCCTGATAATGGCACAGGTGGCTGGTCAAGATTAGATGACCCATATTTAGGTGAATTTGTATCTGTTAAAAAAACAGCAAGTAAGATTAATGGTGGATTGAAATTTACATTTGCACCTCTTGATAAAGAAGAAAATCCAAATGTTGAATTAACTGATTTTGATTACAGACAAACCTATAAAATTCAGATTGCTTTTTCTTCTGATGCAGAAATAAGTGAAGTAGAAATTTATAATAATTTTTGTATTTGGAAAAAAACTTCTCTGAAAATGTATTGGAAAACAAATGCAGAAAATAAAGTTCCATATACTGGAAAAATTGACACTGTGAATGCAAAAATTCTCAACTTCAAAATTGACAATAATGTTGTAGTTGCAGATGTGTTATATGCAAGCAATCCAAATAGAATAAGCTCAGACAGAGGAATGATAGTATTCAGGAATGATGGATGGGAAAGTTTTTCTGTATTTTTAGATGATTTGATGAATGAAACATCGATTTATGTGAGAGATATTGATGCATTTATCACTCTTGCAGATTCTGGAATTACATTTGATACTTGGGAAAAACCAGCTGATGCTTGGGATGCAACTGTGCTTGAAAAAGTAGCGAAAATGCCGGAACAGTCACTAGAACAAGTTATGGAAGCTATACCAGCAAAAGATAATAAAGAAATAATCCTTGGTCTTCCTTTTTTAAAGCAAGAGTTTTTTATAACTGAAAATGGTAATTTATCACTTCTTGCTCATTCAATAAGAGGAAAAGGTAAAGATTTTGATAGAAGAGGATGGAATCCCTATTTAGTTGAGAAAAGAAAAGGTGTATATTCAATAGATTATGTAATATCATCTGGAAAATCACCATGTTTCAGCACACAAGAGCATAAATTGGAAAAAAGAGAACTTGAAAAAAATTACCTGCCAATAGTTCATTCATATTGGAAAGCTGACTTAATAGAATACAAACAAAGCAGTCTTGTGACCATTATTGAAGGCAATATAAATGATGATGAGTTCAAAAGAAAAGGTGATGAAACACAAATAATGCTCAACCAAATTGAACTGACAAACACATCATCATCTCCACAAAAGGCATATGTTTGGATAGAGATATCAAATACAGGGAAAATGAGCATAGATGATGGATTGCTGCTGCTTGAAGGCCCGACTGATGGAATAGAAAGAAAAGAAGATCTTGTTCCACAAAGAGGCTATTTTGGAACTAATGGAAAAGGCTGTGTGGAAATTGTAAGAGATTATGTACCAGACAAACCCGGAAGCCCTAATGATACCATTAGAAAAACAACAGATCCTAGAGATGTTATAAAATATGAAGTCGATCTTGCAGCCGGTGAAAGCCATAAAGTTGATTTCAATATCACATATATAGAACTTTTAGAGAAAGAAGAAGTTGAAGCATTGAAATCTTTTTCATATAGTCAGAAATATGAAGAAACAAAAGACTATTGGGAAAATAGAATTGCTATGGGTATGACATATAATGTGCCAGAACCTTGGCTGAATGATTTATACAAGGCAAACAGGTGGCATGTGGACATCACAACTGACAAAGATCCAGAAACTGGATTATATGAGCATTATGCAGCTACTGTTGTATATGCAAATTATATAAATGAAACTGCAATGGTTGCTCAGTCTCTCAATATGAGAGGACTAACTTATGAGGCTCAGTTACTATTTGAACCATATATAAAATGTCAAGGTTTAAAAATGCTTCCGGGCAATTTTAGAACCCAAGACGGCATATATTGGGCAACTCATCCGGATGTTGAAAATGAAAGATATACAGCTCAGGGATACAATATGCATCATGGTTGGGCATTATGGAAAATTGCAGAACAGTATAAATATACAAAAAATAGAGAATTTATAAATAATGCACTTCCCGGACTTATCAAAGGCTGTGATTGGATTACCTTTGAAAGACAAGCAACTATGATATTAAATCCTGATGGAACAAAACCAGCGTCTTACGGGTTGGCTCCTGCTGGTGATTTGGAAGATGTGGAAGAGTATCTCTATTGGTATGCAACAAATGCATATTATTATGTTGGAATGATGGCAGTTGCAGATTTGCTTGATGAATTAAATCATCCTGAGGCAAGTAGAATCAGAAAAGATGCAGTTGATTATGGCAATGACATATTGAACAGTATGAAAGAAACTATGGCAACAAGCCCTGTTGTAAAATTAAAAGATGGCACATATATTCCTTGTATCCCACCCAGAACTGATGTGAATGTAGATAGAAAAGAAGGCTGGATTAGAGAAGGTTTATATCCATCACTTCATTTATTAGATGGTGAATTGGTAGAGCCAGACAGTACATTTGTTACTTGGATGCTACAACAATTAGAAGACAGAATCTTTATGAGCAAAGAAAGTGGTTATGGCGTTGAAGATGAACTTAATAATTTCTTCTGTCTTGGAGGATTTAATCTTCAGCCAAACTTATGCACAAATATGATAGCTCATCTTAGAAGAGATGAAATAAAAGAATTTATAAGAGTATTTTATAACATATTCTGGGCAAGCTACTATCCAGAGATGGTATGCTTTGCAGAATGGGTGCCTGATTATGGAAAAGGTGGCGGACCTTTATATAAAACACCAGATGAGTGCAAATTTATTCAATATATGAGATATATGATTATCCTTGAAGAAGGCAAAGAACTCAGACTTGGAATGGGTGTGCCAAGAGCTTGGATGCAGGATGGAAAAGAAATTGAACTCACAAAAGCAATGACTTTCTTTGGAATGATGGATATAAAAATAGAATCACATGTAAATAAGGGATTTTTATCTGCAAAGATAAATTTACCACAGAGAGAACAACCAGAGAAAATTGTACTTAGATTAAGACATCCTGAAGAAGGAAAGAAATTTAAAGAAGTAACAATTAATGGAGACCTTTGGACAGATATAAATATAGAAAAAGAGCTTATTAATATCCCATTTGCTGATATAGAACTACAAATAAAAGCAAAATATTAATTGAGTTTTTGATAACCTTCCCCCTATATTATAACAAAACAGGGGGATTTTTTATGATTCAATTAAATGAAGGTTATTGTTGAATAGCAGTATCGTCTGTAATAAATGTTATACTGATAATAATAAAATGAAAAAAGAGGTTAAAATGACCATACAAGCTCTATCATTTAGGAAAATTGTATTAAAAACTTCAATATTGCTAGCTTTAATCATTGTATTCACTTGCAGTTTTGCATGTGCAGCAGGAAAAAATTATATTATTATGATTGCTGATGGTGCAGGATTTAATCATTTTTATGCTGGATCAATATATTTATCTGGTTCACCTGAATCTCAGGTTTATGACGATTTTCCAGTAAAACTAGCTATGAGCACATATCCATATGGTGGAGAGTATGATACTAACAAGATATGGACAGATTTTGATGCAGCAAAATCTGGAGCAACAGACTCTGCAGCTGCTGCTACAGCAATGGCTTGTGGAGTGAAAACCATAAATGGTACTATTGGAATGGATCATGATAAAAAACCTGTCAAAAATATTTTAGAGATTGCTAAAGAATACAACAAATCCACTGGTGTTATAACAACTGTTGGTTTTTCTCACGCTACACCTGCTGGTTTTGCTGCACATGCTGAAAATAGAAGTCATTTTTATATCATTGCAAACCAAATGATCAATAAGTCAGATTTAGATGTTATTATTGGTGCTGGACATCCATATTATGATAATGATTCAAATAAAATTGAAACTCCCAATTTTTCTTTTTTTGGAAATGAAAAATTATATAAAGAACTATCTACTGGCAAAGCAGGTGGAAACAGACCTTGGACATTTATAGAAAACAGAGAAGATTTTGTAAAGCTTTCTAGTGGTGGAACACCTGAAAGATTGTTTGGTCTAGCAAAAATTCCAGCTTCTCTTCAATTCTACAGAAAAAATATTGAAAATCCTGAACCGTTTACCGCTCCATTAATTGATTCTGTTCCTACTTTAGCAGAAATGAGCCTTGCAGGTTTGAATGTTCTTGGCAAAAATGAGAATGGTTTTGTTGTAATGATAGAAGGTGGAGCAATTGATGCTGCTGGTCATGGAAATAATTCAGTAAGATTAATAGAAGAGCAGGTTGATTTTGTGAAAGCTATTGATGCTGTTTGCGAATGGATTGAGAAAAACAGCAGTTGGGAAGACACTCTGCTTATTATCACAGCAGACCACGAAACAGGACATCTCACAGGTCCTGGGTCAAATCCTGCTTGGAATCCGCTTGTGAATAATGGGAAAGGAAACTTGCCGGGAATGCAATGGCACAGCAGAGGACACACAAATCATTTAGTACCATTCTATGCTAAAGGCAAAGATGCTAATTTATTTGTTGAAAAACATATTGTTGCAGAAGATAAAATACGGGGCAAATATATTGACAACACTTCAATATCTAAAGTGATTGCTGAGTCAATGGCTAAATAAATCTACAAATATTTTTTTGAATAATCACACCCTTTAGTGAAACTGAAGGGTGTTTTTTTATTGCCAATAAAAAACAGTGTTTTTTTCATATTACTGTAAATCCTCTGTAAGATGTGTTGGATATTATATACTCGTGCACTTAATAGTGAGTGCCTATAAGCAGATATAAATCTGCCAAATCTTTAGGAGGAAAAGAAAGATGAAAAAACTTATCGTTCTCGTTATGGTATTGTCTCTCGCTCTTGCTGTTTCTGCATCTGCAGACATTATTGCACAATGGAATTTTAACACACAAGCAACTCTTTCAAGCCCCAGCACTGGAACAGGAACAATGAGCTTTCTTGGAAATGCAACAGCTGCAAGTAGTGGAGCATGGTCAACACATTATGTAAGTAATACAAATAAAAGTTCAGATCCAATTGCTGGTCCTTCACCAAACCAATACGGAGCATACAACACAGCAAATTACATAACAATAGGCTCTGGTGTAGCATTTGCTGTTTCAACAGTTGGTTATGAAAACATAACAGTTTCATTAGATGCCAAAAGATCTGGAACTGGTCCTTCAAACATGAAATGGATATATAGTACAGACGGTTCTAACTGGATCGAATCTGGAGTATTTGCTAATCTTACTTCAGATGCTTGGTTTAATGGTTTTATCTTAGACTTATCTTCAATTTCTGCTGCTGCTAACAATCCTAATTTTATAGTTGGTTTTGTAAGCAATGCAACATATGGAAGCACTGGCACTATAAGATATGACATGGTAACAATCTCTGGTGATCAAGTTGTTATTCCTGAGCCTGGAACAATAGTTGCTCTTGGAAGCGGACTTGTTGGAATAGCTGGAGTTGCAATAAGAAGAAGAAAATAATTATTTGATTTATAAGAATAGATTGAAATTAATACTACACCTGCATGCTATTTTATGCAGGTGTTTTTTATTATGTAACTCTGAATACAGTAAAGGAGTCTTATTCAATAACTTACTTTAGGAGTGCCTTTGCAGACTTTATTTGCTTTAATACTTCTTCTTTTGCAGTGCCGCCTTTTGATTTCCTTGCATTTACACTTGCCTGCACACTGAGTTCTTTTGAAATATTATCAGCAGCTTTTGGAGCAAATTTTCTTATCTCATCTATAGCTAAATCTTCTAAACTCTTTTTGTTATCAATGCAATAAGCCACTAGTAATCCAACCTGCTCATGAGCATCTCTAAATGATTTGCCTTGTCTTACCAGATGGTCTGCTAAGTCTGTAGCTGTAGAAAATCCTTCTCCTGCAATATTTTGCATCTTATCAGTATTAAATTCTGCTGTTCTAATCATTAGATTGAATGCAGAAAGAGTCATTTTTACTGTGTCAATTGAATCAAATAATGGTTCTTTATCTTCTTGAAGGTCTCTGTTGTATGCAAGAGGAAGATTTTTTTGAAGAGCTAGCAAAGACATTAAATTTCCAATCACTCTAGCACCTTTACCTCTAGCCAGTTCTGCAACATCAGGGTTTTTCTTTTGAGGCATAATAGAAGATCCAGTAGTTACTGAATCATCTAATTCTATAAATGCAAACTCAGATGTGTTCCATATTATAATTTCCTCTGAAAATCTGCTGATATGCGTCATAAAAATAGCACAGCAAGATAAAAACTCTGATATAAAATCTCTATCAGCTACAGAATCCATACTGTTTTGGCTTACTTTTGAAAAACCAAGTTCTAAGGCTGTGAAGTCTCTATCTATAGGAAATGTTGTGCCTGCAAGTGCACCAGAACCAAGTGGCATTATATCAATTCTTTTTAGAGAATCTGCAAATCTTTCTTTATCTCTCTCAAACATCCAAAAATATGCCATCAGATGATGAGAAAGCAACACTGGCTGAGCATGTTGAAGATGGGTAAATCCCGGCATCACAGCATCAATATACTTTTCAGCTTTATCAATTAAAACACTCTGCAAATTAGCTATTTCATTGATAATCTGCTTTGTTTCATCTTTTAGATATAATCTGACATCTGTACATACTTGGTCATTTCTGCTTCTTGCTGTATGAAGTTTGCCTGCAACATCACCAATCTTTTCAAAAAGCATTTTTTCAACATTCATATGAATATCTTCACATGATGTATCAAATTCTATTTTATCTTCCTGATAGTCTTTTAATATAGCAAGCAGTCCCTCAATTATTTTCTCTGCTTCTTGTTGAGCAATTATGCCGCATTTACCTAGCATTAATGCATGAGCAATAGAGCCTTTTATATCATATTCTATAAGTCTATAATCATATGATATAGACTCAGAGTATGCTTCCACTACTTTATCTGTTTCTTTTTGAAATCTTCCACCCCATAGTTTTTTGCTCAAAACACTTTCTCCCTTTTGGACTTTAGAGGTTATTATGCTAGAAGTTAGAAATTATCCTTTTTAGATTCTTCGTCACTCCGCTACTAAGAATGACTACGATTCAGTTATTCTGAGCTTTGTATAAAGTCATATATGTTTCGGGAACAAGTTCCCGAAACACTACCGCATACGTCATGCTGAACTTGATTCAGCATCCAATTTATTTATAATAGACCCCGAATCAAGTTCGGGGTGACGTTTATTCTTTCCAAAGCAGGAATCTATCTCTAATCTAACCTCAAAACCTATAAATCTTTTACTGTTCTATACATTCTAGCCTGCATGCCATGAGTTTTTACAATTCCTACAGCTTCACTTTGATCAAAAGTTTTACTGTCAAATGATGCTAGGTCTTCATTATATAATGCATACTTGCTTGATCTGCCAATTATTGTGCAGCTTCCTTTGTATAATCTGACTTTAACAAAACCAGTTACTCTTGTTTGAATCTGATTGATAAATGCTTCAAGATCATCTTTGAATGGATCATACCAAAGACCTTCATAAGCAAGCTTACCCCATTGCTGATCAACAAGCATTTTAAATTCTCTTTCTTGTCTTGTGCATACTAATGCCTCAAGTGCTTTGTGTGCTGGTATAATCACACTTGCTGCAGGGCACTCATAGTTTTCTCTTACTTTAAGACCAATAATTCTGTCTTCCATAATATCAATTCTGCCAACACCATTCTCACCAGCCAATTCATGCACTTTTACAATCAAATCAACTGGTTCCATCTTCTTGCCATCTATACTAACAGGCACACCATTCTCAAAACCAATTTCTATCTCTGTTGGTGTATTTGGTGCATCTGCAGGATTTTTTGTCCATTGGAAAATTTCCTCTGGTGGAGCATAATCAGGCTCTTCAAGCCTTCCACCTTCTATGCTTCTTCCCCATAGATTTTCATCAATACTCCAAATTTTATCTTTGCTCTGACCTATTGGAATGCCTTTCTTTTCAGCATACTCAATTTCCCATGTTCTAGTCATTGTATGCTCTCTCATAGGAGCAATTACAGGAGTTTCAGGCATCAAAGCTCTCATCACAAATTCTATTCTGAATTGATCATTACCCTTGCCTGTGCAGCCATGACAAAATGCATCTGCACCAACTTTTTGGGCAATTTCAACTGCTTTGAGTGCAATTAAAGGTCTTGCAATAGATGTGCTTATCGGGTAACCTTGATAATCTCCATTTGCTTTTATTGCAGAAAAAATATAGTTTTTAGCAAATTCTTCTCTTGCATCAATTGTGTAGTGCTCTGTTTTTAGCAATGCCGCCTTTTCTTCAGCCTGCTTTAACTCAGCTTTTGGCAAACCAACATCCACAGTTACAGTAACAATATGATCAAAGCCATAATCTTCCCTCATCATAGGAATACAAACAGAGGTATCAAGTCCTCCGGAATACACAAGCACAACAGTTTTAGACATTATTTCCTCCAATGATATAAAATATCAACATTCTTTTATTATAAGTAAGACAACATCACCATTATAGCTTTTTGCACGTGTAGCCTGTTTTCTGCTTCATCAAAAACCACACTCTGCTTGCTGTCTATCACTTCATCAGTTACTTCCAATCCTCTATGGGCAGGCAGACAATGCATAAATATTGTATCTGATTTAGCATTTGACATAAGATCAGTATTCACCTGAAATGGAGCAAATACTTCTTCTCTAGCCTCTGCTTCAGCTTCTTGTCCCATACTAGCCCAAACATCTGTATATACAACATCAGCATCTTTTACTGCATCCATTGGATCATTATATAAAATTATCTCAGCACCTGTTTCTTTAGCATATGATTGTGCTTGATCGAATATTTCTTCTGCCGGCTCATATCCAAAAGGACAGCCAATAGTAAAATTACATCCCACTTTTCCAGCAAACAGCATTAAAGAATGAGCAACATTATTTCCATCACCAATAAATGATACTTTTAGGCCTTCAAGCTTGCCTTTGTGTTCAAGAATAGTCATAAAATCAGCCATTGCTTGACAAGGATGTTCAAGGTCTGAAAGTCCATTTATCACCGGTATTTTTGCATGTTCAGCAAGATCAGCAACTGTTGAATGCTCATAAACTCTTGCCATTATTATATCAACCATTCTCTCAAAGTTCTTAGCTGCATCATATATACTTTCTCTTTTACCAAGTGCAATATCAGACGGCTGAAGATTAATTGCCTGTCCTCCAAGCTGGAAAATTCCAGTCTCAAAACTAACTCTTGTTCTTAGAGATGGCTTTTCAAATATCATTGCCAGAGTTTTGCCTTTTAAAAATTCTCTCTGGTCATCAGCTGATATTGTTCCATCTTTCATTTTCTTGGTTAAATCAAAAACTGAGTAAATCTGTTCTTTAGAAAAATCTGATATACTAAGCAGATTTTTTGAGGATAACTTTGTGCCTATTACTTCTTCTATTTTTTTCATCTGAGTATGCCTCTTTTATACTGGATGCCCTTAAAAACAATCCAGAAGAATGTTTATTGCTTCATCTACATCACTTTCATTTATAATAAGTGGCGGCACCATTCTTAATGTGCTCTCACCAATTGGATTCATCAAAAGTCCTTTGCTCATTGCTTTCTTGGCTAAATCTCTGGAGTTTGTGTTGTTAAAATCAACAGCACACATAAGTCCAAGACCTCTTATTTCCTTAATATCAGGAAGTTCTGATAATCTTTCTCTTAAATATCTACCAATCTTATCAGCATTTTCAACCCAATTGTTGTTGATAATCTCATTTACTGCAGCAATTCCAGCTGTACAAGCAAGCGGAGTGCCTCCAAAAGTAGATGCATGATCACCCGGCTCAAATGTATCAGCATATTCACCACATGCTAGGCAAGCACCCATTGGAAATCCTGCACCAAGAGCTTTTGCCAAAGTCATAATATCTGGTATTACATCAAAATGCTGATAAGCAAAAAGCTTTCCTGTTCTGCCTAAACCTGTTTGCACCTCATCAAATATCAAAGCCGCATTAAATTTTGTGCAAAGCTCTCTTGCTGTTAGTAAAAATTCTTTATTTGCAGGATGAACTCCGCTTTCACCCTGCACAGGTTCTAATATCACAGCACAGGTATCATCATTTATATGATCTTTTAATGCATCGCTGTCATTAAATGGTATATATGTGAATCCAGGTACTAAAGGCAGGAAAGATTTTTGATATTTTGGCTGTCCGGTAGCTGTGATTGCTGCAAAAGTTCTGCCATGAAAGGATTGCTCAGCGGCAACTATTGCTGTTTTCTTTTCTTGTCCATTTTTCTTTGCTGCTTTCCTAGCCAACTTAAACGCTGCTTCATTTGCTTCAGCTCCAGAATTGCAGAAAAAAGCTTTTTTCATATCAGATGCTTCAACTAAAAGCTTTGCAAGTTCTGCCTGAGGCTGAGTGTAATATAAATTACTTGTATGAATTAGTTTGCCCGCCTGCTCTCTTATTGCTTCCACAACTTTTGGATGGCAATGCCCAAGAGCATTTACAGCTATTCCTGCTACAAAATCCAGATAGCAATTGCCATCAGCATCGTATACTCTTGCACCTTCACCTCTTGTAAGAACAATAGGCAATCTTCCATAAGTATGCATTACATAATCATTATCCATTTTCATTACTACATCGCTTGCAAGAGGCTGATACTGTGACATAAAAATCTCCTAACTAATTTATGGTATTAGCATTGTGCCTATACCAGAATTTGTGAACATTTCCATAAGCAGAGCATGTGGAACTGTGCCATCTATAATATGTGCCCTTTCAACTCCACCTGATATAGAAGTTATACAAGCTTCCACCTTCGGCACCATTCCTTTATCAATAACTTTATTCAACATAAGCTGTCTTGCTTCATCTATATGAAGCTCACTTATTAGGCTTGTTTTATCATTAAAATCTCTATATATTCCTGTAACATCTGTCATTATGATTAATTTTACTGCACCCACTTTTGCTGCAATTTCTCCAGCTATATGATCAGCATTGACATTAAGACTCTCTCCATTGCTGCCAATAGCTACAGAGGAAACAACAGGAGTATAATTATGCTCAAGAAGGTCTTTTAGAACCTCTGGATTAACCTTAGTTACTTTTCCAACAAAACCAAGGTCAACAGAAGATGTTGCTTTTTCTGCCATTATAAGATTTGCATCTTTTCCACTCAAACCCACTGCTTTAGCACCTAGATTATTCATAATAGAAACTATACCCTTGTTGGTTTTGCCAGCAAGCACCATTTCTACTATTTCCATAGTTTCCTCATCTGTAACTCTTAAGCCATTTACAAAAGTGGGTTCTTTGCCAATTTTCTGCATTACAGAGCTTATCTCAGGCCCGCCACCATGCACTAATATTACATTCATTCCGACAAATTTCATAAGAACAATATCTCTTATCACACTTCTTTTTAAGTCCTCATCAATCATGGCATTTCCACCATATTTGATAACAACAGTTTTTCCGGAGTATTTTTGAATGTATGGTAGTGCTTGTACTAGAATATTTGCTTGCTCTGCTGTGCAATCCATTATATTAACCTCATATTCAGCATAATACTTATTAAACTTGTAAGAACAAAATATTATATAGTAATTCAACAGGAAATAAACTTTATATCCAATAAAAGTTTTACACCTTAAACAATTCATGTTATAACCTCTAGTATGTGCAGTCAATAGGGTCAGAGTTTTATCAATCAAATAGATAATATAAATTTCAATTTTTAATATATTTACAATTAATATAATTATAATTAAGGCTTTTGAGAGAAATATCTATTGCAGGATAACAATTTAGTTTGTATTATAGATTGGTTGGGTTTTGTAAATATGCTCAACTAAACTTCTTTATTCATTAAAAGGAGGCTGTTAGAAATGGCTGCTAAAGTTGATCCTGATGTATGTTCCGGATGCGGTCCTTGTGCCGATGCATGTCCTGTTGACGCAATCACTATCGAAAACAATTTAGCTAAAGTTGATGAAGACACATGCATAGACTGCGGTGCTTGTGTTGATGCTTGTCCAACAGATGCAATTTCAATGGAATAATCTTTCAAAAGATTAAAATGAGGCTGCTTTATTATTGAAAACTGTAACTCTGAACATAGTGAAGAGTCTAATTCTCCCTTTGAAGGGAGCGGGCGAAGCCCGAGGGATGTGTTTCTAACAAAAAATAGATTCTTCGCTTACGCTCAGAATGACAGAGTGCTATGCATAAAAGACAAACGACCAATAATAAAGCAGCCTCAATCCCCCTCTTTCTTATTCAACCAAAAAAACAGACAAAAAAATACCCACTAGTCAATTGACCAGCGGGCCGCTTTAAGATTCTACTCTAAGCAAGTAAACCACAACACTTTAGGAAGGAAAAAGATGTTATTTTCACTCTTTAATAACTGCAAAATTCGTGCCAAAACACACAATAACTGAAAACATCTTAAATATTAAGGGAAAACAGGTGGTGGAGGCGGATTATTATCATCATCACCACCACCGCTACCTCCATAAGCATTAACTCTAAAACTTGTATTTGACCTGTGAGTTCTGCCTTGTTTGTCTATCACTGTGATTGATACAGAATATGTTACAGCACTTGAAGTGCTATTTGAAGGTGCATTATATGATCCCAAAAAATTATTTACACCAGAATAGAGCAATTCAATTATTGATGAACCACCAGCTGAGGATGTAATCAAAGCTGTTGCAGATGAAACTTTGCTAAAATCTGTAACTTCAGTTTTTATTACTGTCAATCCACCCATATAACCAATATTTGAAGGAGTGGCTGATGTGGATAAAATTAATTGATTGCCCATATCAATTGAACTTCCACCACCACCACCACAACCAATGATTGAAAATGATATTGCTGCAATTAATATAAAAAGTGTGATTATTCTGATATTCATCTGCTTCCTCAAAAAGTATTTAATATTAATGATTGACTTTTTATTGATAGTGTTCCCAAATTATACTACTTTTAGATTTAATATAATAGCTTATATAATTAAGCCGTTTTTCTGAGCTGAAAAACGGCTTTTTTATAAAAAACTGATATTTCTAACAGAGAATTATTTCTGCATTTCTCTAATTATTGCATCTGCCATTTCTGATGTGCCAACAGCAGTTGGGTCATTTCTGTCAGGTTTCATATCATAAGTAACATCTTTACCATCTGCTATCACTTTTGCAACTGCTTTCTCAAGTCTGTTTGATGCTTCAATTTCTCCAATGTGTCTTAGCATAAGCATACCAGACAAAATCATAGCTGTTGGGTTAACTTTGTTTTGCCCAGTGTATTTTGGTGCACTTCCATGAGTTGGTTCAAATAATGCTGCATCATCACCAATGTTAGCTCCAGGTGCAACTCCTAAGCCACCGACCAAGCCAGCACAAAGATCTGATAATATATCACCATATAAGTTTGGCATCACCATAACATCATAAAGCTCCGGCTTTTGAACAAGCTGCATACACATATTATCAACAAGTCTTTCCTGATAAACAATTTCTGAGCCTTTTCCAGAAAGATTTCCTAAAACTTCATCACCTTTTTCTGGTTCAAGATCACCCCACTCAAACTTTGCACCATAACTTTTTGCTACTTCTCTTGCTACTTTATAAAAAAGTCCATCTGTATATTTCATAATATTTGCTTTGCATACTGCAGTAACACTTTTTCTTCCATTTGCAATAGCATAATCAAATGCAAGTTTTACAATTCTTCTTGTTCCTGTTATTGAAATAGGTTTTATTGAAATTGCAGAATCCTCTCTTATTTTGCCTCCACTCATATCAATTATCTGCTTAGCTTCTGGAGTGTATAAATCAAATTCAGTTCCTGCATATAAATCCTCAGTGTTCTCTCTTACTATAACCAAATCTACATCTTGATATTTGCTTCTTATACCTGGATAGTATTTGCAAGGTCTTACACAAGCATATAAATCCAGCTCTTTTCTGAGAGCAACATTCACACTTCTGAATCCAGTGCCAATTGGTGTTGTGATGGGTCCTTTTAATGCTATTTTATTCTTTCTTATACTATCAAGAACTTCATTAGGAAGAGGTGTGCCATATTTATCCATCACATCCACACCTGCTTCTTTTATTTCCCAATTTATTTCAACACCTGTTGCATCTATCACTCTTTTTGTTGCTTGTGTTATTTCTGGTCCTGTACCATCACCAGGAATTAGAGTTATATTATAAGCCATGTTTCCTCCATTATATATATTTATTTGCTTGCTGAGTGTACCACGCATTCTCAAAAAGTGTCAAACTTTAATAGATAACAAATCTTATATAAACTTTGTTTTCTGGCTGCAATATGCTAATTTTTTTGGTGGAAAATAAATTTTATATTTTTTTAATTATTTTGCATTTAGGGGTTGACATTTTGGGAATAATTAATTTAAGATTTATGCAGAGGTGCGGTGCACCTCCCCCAATCCCACACAACTGCATAACTACAACTGAATAGACAACTGAATAACAATCTAACGCCGAGATCTCACAAAAGTGAGAGCGGAGGAACCAACTTTGGGGCGAATTCTTAACAGAAAGGGTCACTTCCTACCCTAGTCCGACAGCTAACTCCGCAGGCGTGGCAGGAAGACCTCTATTAATTCACTATAAGCTTACTTTTTTATTCCAATTTCTTATCTTTTAATTGCTTCAGAAGGATTACTGCGGATTGTCTCCCCAATTTGCTATTTTTTGTTGTAAGTAACCTAAAACAATGGTAATATAAAATTAAAGAGATATAAAAAAACTCATTGCATTGATTTTCGCAAAAAAATAATTGCCCTGCAGTGTACGTGATTTGTCGAGGAAGTTTTGAGCCGACACTCAAATCTTATGGAATCTACTTGATTGACTTCTAGTGGCAGTCCCCTTGTGGGAAATCGCGAAATTTCATCAGAGATTCCGCCCTATTTTTTTAGGGTTCAAAAACTCGGTAGACACACGGCACAGGCGGGGCTTTTTGTTTGTTATTATGTTTTCTTAATCCAATATTGGGAACAATTTATATATAAAACTTTATTGCTATGGTGAATATATGAGCTCTCATTATGGAGATGATTTTCAACAGCTATCAAAATATTCCAGAAAAACATTGGGTGGGAAATATTTAGATTGGGAAAATCAGCCAGATCCATTTAAAACATATCCTAGTGCTGTTCAAATAGCTTTACCCAAACCCTCTGCTCCTCAAATTGATTTCCATTCTACTGTGAAAAATAGAAAGAGTATAAGAAACTATAATAATGATCCACTTAGCCTTGAAAAACTTTCATATTTACTTTGGGCAACAAGTGGAATCAGAACAATAGCTCAAGGTTTTGCATTTAGAACAGTTCCGTCTGCAGGAGCTTTATATCCTATAGAAACATATCTCCTAATAAATAATGTGAAAAGCTTAAAGGAGGGCATCTACCACTTTAATGTTATTGATTTCTCTCTTGAAACTTTGAGGTTAGGTTTTTTTGCTGATGAAATATCATCTGCAGCTCTAGGGCAAAGAATGTGTGCTGATGCTCAAGTAGTGTTTATTTGGACGGCTATTTTTGAAAGATCCAAATGGAAATATGGAGAGAGAGCATATAGATATATTTATTTAGATGCTGGACATATCGCACAAAATCTTGCTCTTGCTGCCGTTGCTTTGGATTTAGGCACTTGCCAAATAGGTGCATTGTTTGATGATGAGATAAACTCAATTCTTGAAATTGATGGTGAAAGTGAGAGTGTTATATATATGAGCACTGTCGGGATACCCGATAGAAATTAGGGTTATGAAGAAAGTAGAGACACTGATAAGCATCTCTACTTATATAAACCTATAAATCAACTGGTTGCTCTAAATTTTTATTCATTCTCCAAAAAATTCTGTTTACTACTGCATTTGACACTTTTGAATAGAAATACAAAGGACCAACTGCATTTATAACACATGTTTTATATCCAAGTTCTTTCATTGACTGAAGACACTTGAGGTATGTTACTGTACCAATACCTTTTCCTCTTAACTGTCCACTTGTTCCCATAGGTCCAAACCAACCGGGTCTAACTCCGTCATAGCAAGCAAATGCAAGGTAATCATTATCTTTTTCTGCCACAAACACTGCCACAGGTTCTTGCTGTGCAGCTGTCATTACTTGATATTGCCAACCGCTTGAATATCCATCTTTATTCATCCAGCTTCTGAATTTTTCAATGTCTTCTTTTGGAAGTCTTCTGACTGTGATTCCATCTTTTGCCAATTCTTTTTCACAATCTGCTGTTGACCAATCTGAATCATCCAGCTCTACATCCATATTAAACACATCTCCAATTTTCTGATATCCTCTCCTAATTAAAAAAGCAGTGCCGACAGTATATAATCTTGGATCAATTCCTGCTGTAATATAGTTTGGTCTTGTGAAGCCAATAGTTACTGATTTACAGTCATTCTTAAACATTCTAGTTTCAAGTTCATTCAAAAGTGCAGTAGCAATGCCTTTATTTCTATGTTTACCATCAACACCAAATGCTTTTATACCACCCTGAATTCCATCATCAGTTTTTCTTGCAACTCCAAACATAAAACCAACCAATTCACCATCAACTTCTGCAAAAAGATTCATTTCAGGATTAAAATCAGGATCTTCAAAAGTTTTATTTTTAATAAATGCATCAGATAAAGTATCATTGGGTAGTATTTTGTTATACAAGCTGCATACTTTTTTAAAAGGAACATTATCAATATTTTTTATATTCATTTGGAATGTCTCCATATTTGATTCTATTTTTGTTTTGTGTATTATTTTATCACAAAGAATAAAATTAAAAAGTTGTTTATTCTGGTTTTAAATCAAAAACACTTATTTCTGGTCTGCATAAAAATCTAATTCTTGGAGTTGGATCACTTTCCATTCCTAGTCCTCTATTTACATATAATATACCGCCATTTGGCATTTCAGACATCCCTGCTGCATTATCTCTGCTTACTCTTGAAAAAGTAACCAAAGGACCAATGAAAGGCAATCTGACTTGTCCTCCATGAGTATGTCCAGAAAGTATTAAATCAGCCCACTTAGGAGGATTAATGGAAATATCAGGATAATGACAGATAACAACATTGTAGGTTTTATCTTCAGTTATTGGTTTTATATGCACAGGCATATTATATCTAGATGATATCCAATGAACACCAGTGATAGATATTATTTCGTTATTAATTTTTAAGTTTCATTATCTATTAGCTGTATTTCTGTTCCTTCAAAATATTTAATCACCTTTGATGTTCCTTCCCAATTTCCTCTTACTGCATAAACTCCATTTTTTGCATTTAAGGATTTCATAAAGTGATTGAGTTCTTTTTGTTTTTTTCCATTGTTTAAATAATCACCTGTGAGCAAAATGATATCTGGATGAAGTTCTTTCAAAATTTGAAGCGTTCTTTTTTCTCTTTTTCCAAAATCATCAAGATGAATGTCAGATAATTGAACTATTCTAATGCTGTTTTTTTCAAGTTTATTAGTAGTGATAGTATGATATGTGGTTTCAATCCAGTAGGGTTCGATTTTCTTTGCATAAACACCGGTAAATGCTAAGGTTAATGCTATCCATATCATAATTGCCGGCAGAATTGGTGAATATTTTCTTGATGGTTTTCTTGATATAAACAACACTCCCACAATAAATATAAAGAGAAAAACACCAGGAACCAAAAACAAACCTGATAAATAAATGAACCTAATTAAAAACCAAGGTTCTATACTATGCAGGCTTCCTATTTTTCTTGCAAATATGAATATAAAAGCAGCTATACTAATTAGAAGAGCCATAGTTTGTGAACCATAGACAACAGCAGCTGACCTTCTTTCAACAATGAATTTTGTTATCAAAAATGAAATTGCTGCAAGAATTATAATTGCAAAATAATACATAGCACTCTCCCTTATATGATGTGTTAATATACTCAATTTATGATAATTTATGTTCCCTATGCAATTTTTGAGCAATAAGCCTTTTTCTAAAAGGATATTCAAGTTAAAATATATAAAACAAGACATTTATAAGGCAGATAACATGAAAAAAAACAAAATAACAGTTTGTATGATTGGCAATGCACACATTGATCCAGTCTGGCTATGGACTTGGAGAGAAGGAATGGCAGAAGTGATGGCAAGCTGCAGAAGTGCACTTGATAGAATGAAAGAATTTGATGCTTTTATCTTCACAAGAGCAGAAGCTGCTACATATCAATGGATAGAAGATTCCTGCCCTGAAATGTTTGAAGAAATAAAACAAAGAATTAAAGAAGGCAAATGGAATGTGGTTGGAGGTTGGTGGGAACAACCAGACTGCAATGTGCCTTGTGGTGAATCTTTTGTAAGACATGCTTTATATGGAAAAAAATATTTTAAAGAGAAATTTGGGATAGATGTAAAGGTTGGCTACAATGTGGACAGCTTTGGACACAATATCGGTCTTCCTCAGATATTAAAAAAGTCTGGAATTGATTATTACACTTTTATGAGACCAGAGCCACATGAAAAAGAACTTCCATCATCAATGTTTTGGTGGGAAGGTCTTGATGGTTCAAAAGTTTTAGTGTATAGACTTCACGGTCCATATTGTACGAATCATCAAGTTTTGCCGGAGCATCTTGAAAAAAGTGTAGAAAAAAGACATAAAGAATCTCTTGTAGCTGCATGTTTTTATGGAGTTGGAAACCATGGAGGCGGACCAACTATTGAAAACATAAAGTGCATTATTGAAATGCAAAAAGAAGAAAATGACAGTGAAATTGTATTTGGAACATTAGAACAAGTATTTCAAACAGCAGAAAAAAATTGCAATAATTTCCCAATAGTAAAAGATGATTTGCAGCATCATGCTGTTGGCTGCTACTCTCTTCATTCAGAAGTCAAAAGACTTAACAGAAAATCTGAAAATGCACTAATCAGGGCAGAAAAGTTTGCATCACTGGCAAGCTTACTAATAAACAGAAAATATCCTCTTGAGCAATTATCATCAGCTTGGAAACATATCTTGTTCAATCAATTTCATGATATTTTAGCTGGTACAAGCCTGCCTAGTGCTTATGATGATGCTAGAAACACTTATGGAGTAGCTATACATTCTGCAGATTATATAACAGAAGCAAGCCTAACAAATATTGCTTGTCATATAAATGCAGAAAATGGAACAGATCCTTTTATTGTATTTAACCCTCATTCTCAGGCAGTTAAGGCTCCTATATATTATGAAGAAAAACTAACTTCTCTGAGAGATTATAAGGGCAATATAATTCCAACTCAGAAAGTAAGTGAACAATTTGAAAGAACTGCTACTGACCATGAAGCAGACAGAGATAGATTTGTGTTTGTAGATACTATTCCTGCATTTGGTTATAAATTATATTATGCAGAAAACGGAGTCAATGAAATAAATTATAACTTGAGTATTACAGACACTACAATAGAAAATGAATATTTAAGAATCAGTATATCAAAAGAAACTGGTGCCATCACTGAGCTTTATGATAAAAAACAAAACCATCATTTCTTATCG
>JBDNDK010000149.1:0-5981 GCA_046719185.1 Armatimonadota bacterium | reverse complement strand
TGACCAGCCAACAAACCAAGAATACCTGCACCTATTATTAATACCTTCTCACCAATCATAAGTTCTGAATTCCTGCATGTTCTAACAGCAATTGCAGCTAATCCGAACAGCGAAGCTTCTTCACAGGAAATGTTATTCGGTACCTTTACAGTGAGCCAATCTTCTGCAAATGTTGCATACTCTAAATGATCTGAACTAGAAAAAACAACATCTCCAATTTTATAACTTTGCACATTATCACCAACAGCTATGACTTCACCAATGTTTTGATAACCTCTAGGAGCAGGCAGCTTTGTATCAGGTCTTGCATAATTTCCACATATCAAATCATTTCTTTCAGTTCCATTAGTAATTGCCGTATATAATGTTTTTACTTTCACTTGATTTCCCACTGGCTCTGGGGCATCAGGCCAATCTGTTACAAGTTTTTTTTCTCTTTTTTTATCACTGCCAATAGTTGTTACTAATGCCTTCATTATAAGTGCCCCCCTGCACACCAAAAAATTGCATTTGAAATTATTTTTCTGAAGCTTTCATCTGAATATGCATTGTTGTTGTGTCCGCTAGCAAAACAAAATATTTTTGTTCCATGAATTGTTCTTGTCCATGCAATTGACTTCATACTCATTATATTTTCTGTTGTGATTATAATATCACTATCTGCATTCGGTTCATCCATTTTATATGTTTCATCAATAATTTGCCAATCTGATATATTATGACATATTGGATGAGATTTATTTACTATATTCAAAGTTAAATTTTGCTCAGGATAGTATTCAAATTTTCTATTTTCTATCCCAACTAATGAATTCCACAAATCCGAGCCCTCATATGCCAGAATTGCGTGATGTAATAATATGACCCCTATTTTGTTTTCAATAATTGTATCAATTGTTTTGATTGTTCTATGGCATGGTTCACCTTGGTTAAAATTATAAAATAATATACAGTCATATTCACACAGGCTCTCTTTTGGATATCTAATTAAATCGTATATATCTTGAACATAGAAATCTATGTCATCAATGGCTCTAAAAATTGACTGGAATCCAGGTACATCATGTGGATGATTACCTGTTACTACTGCTAATTTTAATAAATTATTTTGGGGAAAATTATAATACATTTTAATTCCTCTACTTTATATATTTTAATTTTGAAGAATGTGCATGACACACACATAAAGCTAATGCATCTGCAGCATCATCTGGTTTTGGAATTTCTACTAGATTCAATATTCTTTGAATCATATACTGCACTTGTTTCTTCTCTGCATTGCCATATCCAACAACAGATTGCTTAACTTCCGGAGGAGTATATTCAACAACAGGAAGTGTTCTTTGAGCAGCACATAACATTATAACACCTGAAGCTCTTCCAACAGCAATTGCAGTTGTTTGGTTTTTTGCAAAGAAAAGCTTTTCCATCACAATAATATCAGGTGAATAATCATCAATAATTTTATTTAACTGCTGATAAATATCAACTAGTCTTTTAGCATCACTTTCTTTGGGGTTAGTAAGAATTGTGCCATAATCAACCATTATGGGATTAGAATTAATATTATCTACTATTCCATATCCAGTAGTTGCTGTGCCAGGGTCAATTCCTAATATTCTAATTTTATTATTCATAACATATCATCTAGCAGTTAAATACTATTCTTTGAGCACACAATAAGCCACAGATAGTCTTTGCATCTTTTATTTCACCAGATCTTATCATATCTATAGCATTTATTAATGGCATACAAACAACATCTATTAACTCATCCGCATCAGTTTTTAGTTTGTTTTCAGAGAGATCTTCAGCAAGAAAAGTGTATAACAATTCACTTGAATAACCAGGTGCCAAATATGATGTAAACATTAATGTTAATTTTCCAGGTTTATATCCTATTTCTTCCATAAGTTCTCTTTCCGCACATTTTTCTGGTGATTCATTTGTTTCAAGTGTCCCAGCGGGTATTTCTAGTAATACTTGACCAGCAGCCTGTCTGTATTGTCTTACCATAATTACATTTTTATCAGCAGTTAATGGAACAGCAGCAATTGCACCTCTATGCTCTACTACTTCTCTAACAGCTTCTTTACCATTAGGAAGAACAACCTTATCTACTCTCAGTTTTACAAGTTTGCCAGAAAATGCTATTGTGCTTTCAATTGTTTTCTCATTTAGTTCCATACTGCACCCCACTAAATGCTACTCATATAATATATTTTATCAAAATTACTAAGATATTCAAAAAAAAAGAGGTCAATTTCTTGACCTCAATATTATATTTGATTTTTTTATTTGTTCTCTACATTCCAATGCTAGGTTCTCTAATTTCAAATTTGTAACCAACACCCCAAATAGTTGTTATTCTGCATGGACTTCCGGTAATCTCTATTTTTCTTCTGAGTCTTTTTATGTGTTGATCAACTGTTCTTTCATCACCATAAAACTCTTGATATGCCCACACTTGTTCAAGAAGTTGTTCTCTTGTAAATACTCTGTTTCTATTTGTAGCAAGATACCATAGTAAATCAAATTCTTTTGGTGTGAGTTCAATTTTTTGTTCACCTACAGAAACTTCTCTAGATATTCTGCTAACAGATAGACCAGGAAGGTTTAATATCTGCTGTTCATCAGGACTAGGAATGTATTCTGCTCTTCTTAATACAGACTTTACTCTTGCAAGTAATTCTCTATTAGAAAATGGTTTTGTTATATAATCATCTGCACCCATTTCTAATCCAAGAACTCTGTCAACTTCATCTGCTCTTCCTGAAAGAATTATTAATGGAACATTACTAGATTTTCTTATTTCCTTACAAACATCTAATCCATCCATACTAGGCAGCATTAAGTCTAAAATTACCATACTAGGCCTTTGAGTTCTCAACATTTCTATACCTTCAGGACCATCGTTTGCACATGCTACTTCATAACCAGCTCTTTCAAAATATTGACTAATAAGTTCACAAGTATCTTGCTCATCATCAATTACTAAAACTCTTGGCTTTCCACTTCCTGGATCTTCTGTTCTTAAAATATTGTTTACTTCCATTTATTATTACACCTCGAATTATATTTTCAAAAATAAAACTAATATATCATTTCACAAATATAATAGTTATTTTGTGTTTTTATGTCAATATATTTACACATATATTCATTTTATAATGTAAATATATTTTCATTCTTATTTATATACCACTATTTCAGCTATTATATGCACTAATTTTGAGTATTTGTTATCTATCATACTATATTTTGACTTAATATCAACTTATATATGCACTATTATATAATTTTTTTGAAAACAATAAACAACTCAAATCTTAATTATTAGGTTATTATGTTGAATAATACAATATAATAACAAAATATTGCAAGTTAATATTGAAATAATTAACTATTTTTTGTTTAATTGTTGCATTTATTTTTCTTATTATCAATTTTGTATGCAATTATATATTGCTCAATATTTAAAATTGTTAGTTATATTCTTAATCCATTGTTTCAATTTAATTTTTTTTATATCTAACAAATATATTTTCGGTATTTGACTATATTACAAAATTATTGATACGATATTTGAGGCTATTATTGGTTATGAATATGGAGGAACATTATGCCATCACTTGATGAACAGTTTAATGAAATCAAAAGAGGTACAATTGAAATAATTCCTGAGGCTGAATTAAAAGAAAAATTAAAGAAATCTATTGAAACGGGAAAACCTCTTAAAATTAAACTTGGTCTTGACCCAACAGCACCTGATATTCATCTTGGAAATGCTGTTGTTTTAAGAAAAATGAGAAAATTTCAGGATTTTGGTCATGAAGTAATAATCATTATTGGTGATTTTACAGCATCAATTGGTGACCCTAGTGGTAAATCTATAACAAGACCCCAGCTCACAGATGATGAAATACAAAAAAATGCAAAAACATATTATGATCAATATTGCCAAATACTTGACCCAGATAAAACAAAGGTTGTATTCAACAGTGAATGGTTGGGCAAGCTTACCTTTGCAGATATAATCAAAATTTCATCAAAGGTCACTGTTGCAAGGATTATTGAGAGAGACGATTTTTCTAATAGGCTTGCTGAAGGCAAACCAATAAGTATGCATGAACTAATGTATCCATTATGTCAGGCTTATGATTCTGTTGTTCTTGAATCTGATGTCGAAGTAGGTGGTACAGATCAAAAATTTAATATTTTAATGGGGAGAGATCTTCAAACTCAGTATGGTTTACCTGCACAAGTGGGATTATTCACACCTATTCTAACTGGTCTTGATGGTGTGCAAAAAATGTCTAAGTCATTAGGAAACTATGTTGGAGTTACTGAATCTCCTAATGATATGTTTGGAAAGTTGATGTCTATAAGCGATGATTTGATGCCAACATATTTTGAACTTTGTACTGATGTTCCTATGGAAGAAGTAGCACAAATAACTGAAGATTTAAAGAATGGCAAAGCACACCCAATGGATATAAAAAAAAGACTTGCAAGAGAAATTGTAACAATTTATCACTCATCTGAAGACGCAATCAAAGCACAAGAAGAATTTGAAAGAGTCTTCAGCCAAAAAGAAATACCAACAGATATACCAGAACTTGAATTATCCGATGATGACCTTCAAGAAAATAAAATATCCATAGTAAAACTCCTTGTAAAAGCACAGATGGCACCTTCAAATGGAGAAGCAAAAAGACTTATTCAGCAAGGTGGTGTTACATTAGATGGAAAAAAGATATCTGATATAAATACACATATTGAACCACTATCAGGACAAGTGCTAAAAGCCGGCAAGTTAAAATATGCAAAAATATTAAGAAAATAATTTAATTTATTATATATATTAACTGCAAAAACCGATATATCAATATAGAGTCCCGATAATATTTTGCTAATTGAGACTTCATATTATATATACATAATTGACATAATTATGTTTGTATGATGTAATGGATAAGGTTTTTGGAGGATTAAACTTTTGTTTAGGCTTTTTATATTTTTATTTTTTGCTCTTATCATTCCATCAAATTGTTATTCATCAAAAACAGAAAAGTTAAATATATTAGAAGAAAATGACATAACTATACAATATCCATCTCATCTTTCTGACATTGCTCAAAAAATAATGCCTCAAGCTAATAATTTATTCTCAAATAATGCAAATAATGATAAATGCATCTTATTAAAATTATCTGATAACAAAGAAGCTATTCTAAAATATATTGCAAATTTTGTCGGTCTTGATGATTATACTGAAAGAATGTCTATAATTTTTGATAACTTCATATCTACAGCAATAAGTCATTCAAAAAAAACTACAATTAGACTATGGGACAAAAATGAAGTTGTAGAATATATAAATAATAATAAAGAATTACCCGGATTCACATATGATACTAATACAGGAATAACAAGCTATAGAATAGATTTTCAATCAAAATCAAATGGTGATTCATCAATATTAGATGCTAATCCTATACCAATTGTAATAAATACAGATTTTGAACAAACACCTTATGCACAAGCTATTATTGTATTAAATGCATTTTCTGGATTATTATCTCAAAAACTAGGTCCTGGTATTTTATGTCATGAAGTAGCTGAAATAGCAATGGTAAGTGATATTGGAATTAAAGGTGCGTTTACTAGATGGTTCTGTGAAGGAACTGCAAATCTTATAGCATACGATACATTAAAAACATTTATAAACAAAGAATCTGCTGACAAATTTATATCTTATTACAATCCTATTAAATTTAATCATCTAAAAGATACAACTGATATACTTGGCTGGAGAACAATTGATTGGTCTGGTGAAATGCCCCCCAAAAATACATCTGGTATAGAAGAAACTGCTTATTCGGGCCGGCCCGCTGGACAGGGGTGCGCCGGCGCGGTCAGATCCCGGCAACGGCGTGGAGGACGCCCATGAGTTCGACCAGACGCTCCGTCATCGCCGC
>JBDNDK010000148.1:0-5982 GCA_046719185.1 Armatimonadota bacterium | reverse complement strand
GTATCCAGAGTAGTTAACAAAAATGTGCTTATAGCAAGCAGAGCAAAGGTAACACCCACTGACTGAGGCAGACCAAACATTGATAAGAATGTACCCATACCACCAGCAAAAGTAATCTGAGGTGTTGCTTGCGGCTTTGCTGCCATCATAATACTTCCTAATGCCACCAATGCAAGGGCTGTTTCAACTAACATAGAACCATAAGCAACAGGCTTTGCTGCACACTCCCTTGGAAGCTGTTTTGCTGTAGTTCCAGAGGCAACAATAGAGTGAAATCCACTCACAGCACCACATGCAACTGTTATGAAAAGTGCCGGAAATATAAAACCAAGTGTCCTATCTTCAAAAGTAATAAATGCCGGATATTCCAGAGATACCTTGCCTGTGATGCTTGCTATCACCATTCCAACTCCACCTACTGCCACACATCCAAAAAGCAAAAAAGAAGACAGATAATCTCTAGGCTGCAGCAAGAGCCAAACAGGCAGTAATGATGCTGTGAAACAATAGAGAATAAGCAAAATTGTCCAAGTGTTTTTGCTGTCTCCAAATACAGCAGGCATAATATCTGATGTAATAGGAATATACTCAGCAAGCCATAATGTAGCAAACACTAATGGCACAAATATCTTAGTGCCTGTTTTTAGGTTTATCTTTTTGAGCCTAATAAGCAAGCCAAATATAATAGCAAGAATAATATAACCTACAGAAGCTGTTGCAACAACTCCACCATTTCTGGTTATCTCATTTTTAACATTTATATCAGCAATAGCACCTGTTGGAGGTGCAAATGTGGTAGCTGTCATATCTACAAACACTATCAAAATATAAACTAAAGCAACCCAGATGAATATCAGAAAAAGCTTATAGGTGGTTGTGCTCAAATATAATCTAGAAAGCTCTGCTATACTTCTTGCTTTGTGCCTAATACTAGCTACCAATGCAGAAAAATCATGCACACCACCAATAAAAATTGCACCAAATACAAGCCATAGAAGGGGAGGGAGCCAGCCAAAAGCACTTGCAGCTATAATTGGTCCAACAATAGGCACAGCACCTGCTATTGAACTGAAATGATGACCAAATAATATAGGAGGCTCTGTGGGAATATAATCTATATCATCTCTTAAATAATGGGCTGGAGTGAGTCTGCAAGAATCTATATTATACTGCTTTTCAAGAAACCTGCCATAAAATATATATCCTAAAGCTAGCAAAAGGCAGGCACCAGCAAAAATTAAAGCAATCATCCGAAAAAAAGCCTCCAATATTATATTTTATATCAATCTTACTGTATCTTTACCAAGACAGTTTTCTATTTCTTGCATCAATTTTACAGTTGAATTCACTTTTATATCTGTATTCATTCTTCTTTTTTCTTTGCCATTATACACATGCAGTATAACAGGATTTTCACCACAATTACTGCAAAGCAAATTTTTCAAAAAGTCTAATTTCTTTGCATTACCATTATCAATTTTTATATGCAGGCATTGTATATTTTTTATTTCATTTTTTGCAATCTCTCTCACAGATTCACCAATAATATCCACTTCCACAATGCTGTCATCATCATCTTGAGCTATCCTTTCTTTATGTAATGCTTTGCCTGTGATAAGAACAATTTTATCTTTCTCAAGATAATCAGCATAGTCTTTGTAGGATTTTGGGAAAAATGTAACATTAATATTTCCATACAAATCTTCAATTTTTATATTTGCCATTTTCTCATTTCTTTTGGTCATAATGATTCTACAGTCAACTATCATTCCTCCTATCTCACATGTCTCATCATTTTTTAGCTCTGTGTATGTGATGGCATTGTGTGAGATTCTATTTTCAAGAATATCTTTCACAGAATCAAGAGGATGACCAGAAAAATAAAGTCCCATCAAATCCTTCTCAAAAGCAAGTATCTCACTCTTATCAAAATTCTTTGTATATGAATATTTTGAAACATCAAATGTGCTAATACAAGATTCATCATCATCACCAAAAAGACCAGCCTGCCCATTTTGTTTGTCTTTCAATTTGCACGCAGCAGCATTCATTGCATCAGGCAGCATTTCAAGCAGCATTTTTCTATTTTTTTCAATTGAACCAAAAGCACCAACCTTTATCAGATTCTCAACTGTTGATTTGCTGAGTTGTGTTCTCTCAGATAATTTTATACAAAAATCAAATAGGTCGGTGAATTGTCCACATTCTTCTCTAGCAGATACTATTGCTTCAATTATAGCTTTGCTGCAGCCTTTTATAGCTCCCATGCCAAACCTTAAATTGCTTCCTTCAGGTTCAAAATCTACCATTGAGAAATTTACATCCGGAGGCAGAACATCTATACCAATTTTCTTGCAGTCTAATATATAAAGAGCAAGTTTTTTCTTGTCATCCATATTTGCAGATATTAATGCTGAATAATATTCAAGCGGATAATTAGCCTTCATAAATGCAGTTCTATATGCCACAAAAGCATAGCATACCGCATGAGCCTTGTTAAAAGCATATCCAGCAAATGGCTGCACTTGGTCATATATCTTTGCTGCTATTTTCTCAGATACACCATTATTCTTTGCACCTTCAATAAATTTCTCTCTCTGCTGATCCATTACAGCCTTATTTTTACTAGACATAGCTTTTCTTAAAATATCAGCTTGCCCTAAAGAGAAGCCAGCTATCACATTTGCAATTCTAAGCACTTGATCCTGATAGCAAATAACACCATAGGTTTCTTTCAAAATAGGCTCAAGGTCCGGATGCAGATATTCAATCTTTTCTTGACCAAATTTAGATTTCACAAATCTAGGGATGTTTTCCATAGGTCCCGGTCTGTATAATGCTACAATAGCTGCAAGCTCTCTTACACTTGTTGGCTTGAGCTCTATAACATTTCTTCTCATTCCAGCACTTTCCAGCTGGAATACACCATTTGTATCACCTCTGCCAAGCATCTCAAATGTCTTAGCATCATCTAATGGGATTTTTAATATATCAATATCAATTCCCTTATTTTGTTTGACTTTCTTTACAGATTCAGCAAGTATAGTGAGGTTTGCAAGACCCAAAAAGTCCATTTTCAATAGACCAATCTTTGCAATGTCTTTCTTGCCTAGCTGAGCAATATATTCACCCTTATTTCCAACTTGAACAGGAACATGATTTGTCAGAGGATCATCACTTATCAAAAGACCAGCAGCATGCACACCAGAGTTTCTATTCACACCTTCCAGTGTTCTTGCTGTATCAATCAACTTTCTTATCTCTTCATCTTTTTCATATAGACTTCTTAAATCAGGATTTTCTTCAAGAGCATCTTTTATCTTCAATCCAACAGGAAGGTCTGGAATCATCTTTGCCACTTTATCAACAACAGGCAAATCTATAGCCAATGCTCTGCCACAGTCTCTAATAGCTCCCTTTGCTTTCATAGAGCTGAAAGTTGCTATCAAACCAACATGTTCTTTTCCATATTTATCACATACATATTTTATAAGTTCATCTCTTCTATTATCCTGAATATCAAGGTCAATATCAGGCATTTCTTTTCTTTCAGGATTAAGAAATCTTTCAAAAGTTAGAAAATATTCTATTGGGTCAACATCAGTTATTCCCAATCCATAACACACAAGACTTCCAGCTGCAGAGCCTCTCACACCCACATATATGCCTTCTCTTCTTGCAAAATCTGTAAAGTCTCTCACAATTAGCATATATACAGAAAACTCAGCCTGATTGATAACTTCACATTCATACTCAAGCTGTTTTATATAATTTTCCGGAGGCTCACATCCCAATCTCTCTCTCAGACCCTTCAATGCTTCCCGTTTCATATATTCACCCGGATCAATATTTTCCGGCAATCCCGGATTGGGAAGTTTTGACCTGTCAAAATCAAATTTAACATTACATCTTTCAGCCACTTCAAGAGTGTTTGTTAATACATAAGGTATATCATTAAACAGTTCCATCATCTCTGTTTCACTCTTGAAATAAAACTCATCAGAACCAAATCTGAACCTGTCTGTTTGGTCTAGTGTTGAGTTTGTCTGTATGCAAAGCAATACATCATGAGGGTTTGCATCTTCTTTGTTTGTATAATGGCTGTCATTTGAGCATACTATTTTCAGATTGTTTTTATTTGCTAATTCAATGAGTGCTTTATTTACTTTCTTTTGCTCTTCAAGAAAATGGTCTTGAATCTCTACATACACATTCTCTTTACCAAATATATTCATATAATCATGAAGTGATTGTTCTGCAGATGTTATATCATTATTCAGAATATGATAGGGCACCTCTCCACCAATGCAGGCAGTCAGAGCTATTATATCTTTGCTGTATTCTGCTAATATTTGTTTATCAACTCTTGGTTTGTAGTATATTCCTTCACTCCAAGCAATGCTTACCATTTTGATGAGATTTTTATAACCATTTTCATTTTTTGCAAGCAGCACCAAATGATGCAGCTCTCTATCTAGTTTTACATCTCTGTCATGTATAGTTCTTGGAGCTACATACACCTCACAACCCAAAATAGGCTTTATTCCAGCCTCTTTAGCTTCAGAATAAAATTGGATATTTCCATACATAGCAGCATGGTCTGTGAGGGCAACAGCCGGCATTTTATACTCTATCGCTTTTTTTATTATGTCAGTGATTCTGCTTGCACCATCTAAAAGGCTGTATTCAGAATGGGTATGAAGATGTACAAAATTAGAGCTTTGCATTTTATGATTATCACTTCCTGTGTTGGTATCTAATAGTCATTTTAACCTCACATCTGCTCTAAGTAAAGGTATAACCTAAGTTTTTTTTCATGAAACAAAAAACCAGATTTGTTAAGTATGAAATGATATTTTATGATATAATTCAAACATTCAATTTAATAAATGGAGTGTAATGGAAATAGCAATGAAAGAACTTATGCAGAGCCTTTGTGATAAAGCAAAAAAGCAAGGTGCAGATTTTGCTGATATCAGAATCTACAGCTCAGAATCAACTTCAATTTTAAGGCAAGATGAAAAGGCAGATAAGCTTTCACAGTCAAATAACATTGGCATTGGTGTGAGGGTGTTAAAAGACCATTCTTGGGGCTTTGCTTCTGCTTCATCATTTGATAAAGATGTATCACAAGATTTGGTTGACTGGGCAATCAATATGGCTTCTGCATCAAAAGGCAAAACAGAAGAAGCAATCATCACAGAGCCTGATGTTGTAAATGATATAGTATCTGCTAAAGTGGAAATAGACCCAAGGTCGGTTAGCATTGAAGATAAAATTAAGAAACTTGAAGAGTTTGAAAAAGCTGCTATTGATACTGCAGGCAATAAGCTTGAAAACATAATGCATAATTATGTGGATAACATATCAAAAGAGATTATTTGTAATTCATACGGCACATATATAGAAACTGAAACTATTAGGACAATAGTGCTAACTCATATAGTGGTCTCTGATGGTAGATCAAGACAAAGAGGATATGTAAGGCTTGGCAAACCGATTGGTTTTGAGCTTTTAGAAAATATAAATATTGAAGATTTTTCAGTAAAAGCTGCAAATAAGGCAATAAGATTACTTTCTGCAGATATGCCTCCAGCAGGAAAATTCCCTGTGATATTTCATCCTTCAATCACTGGATTATTAACCCATGAAGCTCTTGGGCACAATGCAGAGGCAGATAGTGTGTTAAACAACACCTCAATCATTGGAGATAAATTAAATCAAAAAATAGCATCAGAGCTGATAAATATTATTGATGACTCCACCTATCCCAACAAATGGGGTACATATAAATATGACTCTGAAGGCACAATGGGTGAGAAAAGAGTGATTGTAGAAAATGGGATACTCAAAGGTTTTCTGCATAGTTTAGAGACTTCTGCAAGAATGGGAGTAAAGCCAAATGGAAGTGCAAGAGCATCAGGATACAGCAGTATACCAATAGTAAGAATGAGCAACACCTACATTGCACCCGGCACATCA
>JBDNDK010000147.1:0-6071 GCA_046719185.1 Armatimonadota bacterium | reverse complement strand
GCTAGCGCCAAGTTATGGTTTAACGATGCTAAAGGCTACGGCTTCATTGCCACAGACGAAGGAAAAGATATATTTGTTCACTATTCAGCAATTAATATGGATGGTAGAAAGACACTTTTCGAAGGTCAGGCTGTGATGTTTGAAATTACTGACGGTCCTAAAGGTCCACAGGCAGCTAATGTTGTTGCTCAGTAATTAAGCCGTATATACCTCGTATACACCACACCCCGGAATAATAATTGCTCCGGGGTTTTATTTATTTTTATGCTGCTGCCTGCTCATCAGAAGATTCTATATGGAAAGATATTCCTTCAATTGCTTTGTCATGTGAAGCATATACACTATCCATTTCTCCCCTGTTCATAAGCTTTTTGAGTGCATCTACAACAGTGGGATCCATGGTTCTGCCTGCACATCTGTTTAGCTCAGCTTCAAGTTCATCTTGCGGCATTCTATCTCTGTATGGTCTTCTAGATCTCATGGCATCAAATGCATCTGCTACAACTAATATTCTAAGCAATAATGGCTGTTCTTCAGCACTAAGACCAGATGGGTATCCCTTGCCATCTAATTTTTCTTGATGGTGTTTAATTAAGAATAGAACATCAGGATGAAGACCTAATGGCTCACATATCTCAGCTGAAACCACAGGGTGTTTTCTCATTGCTTCCCATTCTTCTGATGTTAGCTTGCCTGCTTTTCTGAGGACATTATCAGGAACACCAATTTTGCCAATATCATGCAATAGTGCAGCATTTCTTAGCAAGTCTATACTCTCTTGCTCTACTCCAATTTCCTCAGCTATCATACATGCTACAGTCATCACTCTTTCAGAATGGCCTCTTGTATATTCATCTCTAGCTTCAAGACCATTTGCAAGACTTTGAAGAGTGCTGACAAATGATTTTTGCAGATTGGTAAATAGTTTTAGATTTATAATTGCAGCATCAGCCATTGCAGCAAATATTCTGGCTATATCCATTGCATCTGGTCCGAAATCCTCATTTGGATATCCCCATAGCATCAGAATACCTACAACTTGATTTGGGTTATCTTTGTTTTTATCATGCCATAGCATAGGAACTGCAATTATTGCCTGTTGTGACTTTTCACCTTCATCATCTTCAGAGTGCCTTCCACCTGCCTGAATCATTATTTCTCTTCCACTTCCCAGCACCCAATTTATATATGATTGGATTTTGCTTTCCTGAGGCATAATTGCATCTGAGTTGTCCATAGTGAAGAAAGCTTCACATTCAAGATTGTTTTTCTCTTCATTATAAAGAAGCAATTGACCACCAGCTGCATTTGTTTCCTTGATTGCTGATTCTAGCACAAACATTGAAAGCTCATGCACATCTCTAAAACTTGTTAGTTTTGCTCCGCAATTAAGAATTGCATTTATATAAGAACCTCTCTCACTTGCAAGCTCATCTTGAGATCTAGTTTTTGAAATAAATAAAGTTACTGCAAATCCAAATGCTAATGCTGCAATTCTTAGAGAAATAATCTTTAAGCCATCTGGAGTAAATGCATTATTTGACAAAGAAAGTATAGAAACAAACAATGCAGAGAATGCTACAACACCGCATCCGACATACATTCTTTGTGTATTTGTAATAGTAAATCCTAAACTAACTAATACAAATAAGTATAATAGATGTGCTTGTGAATGAGTCGCTGAATGAGGTATTAAAACTGCTGATATAACTGCAATGTCTAGTCCTCTTGTTATTATACTTGTGAGTCTACCATAATTTGAAAATCTCTGGAGATCACTCACAGTCCAAGTCATTACAGCATTATAAACAACAACTAGACCAACTAACATTATAATTTGATTAGTTGGCAGATAATCAGCAACTGATGCGAGACCTACAGTCATCACCAGCCATCTGAGTATGGTTATTAATTTTTCTGATCTTCTTCTTTTATCCATAGTCTATATTTTACATCGGTATTTTTGTTATATTACTGAATACCGGGCAATCTTAAATCTCTGATAATTGATAAATTTATTCTTTCATCTCTCCATAATTCTAGAATGATTGGGTTATAGTTTGGTTCGCCATATTCCCATCTCATTGTTACTATATCGTCAGCAGCAATACTGCCTTTAATAGTTGATTTGCCTGTTCCTACATATCTATATATGTATATAGTTCCAGTATTTGTAGAATTTTTAGCATAGAAAATTCCCTCAGCTATATCATTATTATTATCATATGGTGGACCTGGAGATGCCCAAATTCTGATTGAATCTGTTGACAGCACAGCAAGATAGCTGTTTTGATTTTGAGGTCTTACAGGACACCTTATATCCACTGTGCCATTTGAAACAATTGTATATATCCCATCATACTGACCTGCTATTTTCACATCTCCATTAACACAAATCAAAGCTTTTTTTGATGGATAGTTTGTAGCATTTAGTTTATCTGATAAATCAAGAAAACCATTATGCGGCGGACTTAAAAAAGTATAATAAGGCAAATCAATCTGAGGAAATCTAATTGGAGCATAGTTTGTATATAGCGGATTTACAACACCTGCACCAAACTTTGAACCTGTTGCCCATCCACCAGTGGATACATTTGTTTGATTATTTGTTAAGTTTATAGATCCATTGGCTCTCATACCGCCGATGATTCCGTTAATTATTATTCTATCTCCATCCTGAACAGATCTATTTTCACACCAAGCATAATAATATGGCAAAGGTCCTAAAACTACTCTTTTTAATGTTACAGATTCACCTTTATATTGTCCTGTTGATGTGATGAGCATTGTGGATGGGTCTCTATTTCCATCATCTTGTATGGTGATTTGAAAACTGCCTGTTTGTGTGTTAACTGTTTGGGAATATGGCGGATGTTTTAGGTTGTAGTGCACACACCAAAAGCCATAATTTATCCCAGCTTCTGCTAGATTCTTTGCTCCCTGCTTCTCTATGTTTTTATATTCAGAAAAGAAATATTCATTAGAGGTTCTAAGAAGAGCTAAAGCTAAAATCATACCCATCATCAAGGCTGTGATAGATATTAAATAGGCTGCACCAGCATTACTTGACAGAGAATATTTAATATGGCTTCTTTTTGATTGTTTCTGCATATTCATCTGCCCAATGCCCCTCTTAGACAAACTGTTCTTTTCTGACTTACCTGAACTTCCTCATCTTTTATTGAGTATGATGAAACTGCATTTATCTCAACAGTAAGGCTACTGCCAAGATCTTCCACATCAAAATTGATAGCTTTTAGATTTGAAACTCTACCCTTATTAAGGTCATAATACATACTCCAATCAGCATCTATATTAAAATTGGATTCACCTGCATATAATTTTTTAACTGACCTCCAGAGTATGTCTCCTTTTCTTGAGTAACTTCCTGTTTCATCTGAAAGATAATATATAACATGGACACCTGAACTATAAAAAAGCTTATTAAAATCCCAAGTTGGCACATACATATTATAAGCCTGAACATAAGGCATTATAACCAATAATGTATCATTAGGGCTGAATCTGCTTATGGTATCAGCAAACACAGCATTTGATATATCTCTTTCAATTCTTTGTGTGGCAGATGAAACAGTCTGCATTGCCTCAATTCTGCTATCTTCTCTTTCCCATTCCTGCATTATTGTTGCAAACACAGCTACAATAGCAGACATCATCACAGATATAATAGTTACCACTATTAAAACTTCTATTAATGTGAAACCATTTTTTTTGTAATTGGATCTAAAAGGCTGTGATGCAGGTTTCATAGTAGATTTCCCTTGTTCCGTTTGCTTCTGGATATGTTATTTTCACTCTCACCCATGACAAACTGCTGGCAGAAAAATTTTCAGATTGTGATACAGTGATAGTGATGTTATTTCCTCTTGGGAGCAAAGAACTAGTGGTGTTGATTGTTTCGTTGCTTAAATCTGTTTTTTCTTTTGCCCTATATTCTTCTATGTATGATTGAGCAATGGCATTTGCAATGTTTAATTGTTCTGCTTTTAATCTACTTTCTCTTGATAAAGACATGCCAGTGAGAATTGCCACCAAGCCAATGGATAAAATAACAGATGATACCAATATTTCAACTAAAGTGAATCCTGATTTTCTGTTTAATAACATAATATGATATTATCTACCATTGACTATAGGCAACACCATTGGAACCTATACGATTTGACAAACTCTTCACTTTTCCTAGCTCAGGACCATTTATAATATATGCATAATTTGCATTCAAAAATGGATCCTTTGGTATTGATTCCAAATATGGACCATGCCAATCACTTGGATCTAAACTAACCAGATTCCCAGTATTATCTCTAGCCTGAGTAGGTGCAGTGTTACTTGCTAAATCATTTAATTTTACAGGAAGATATCCTGTGTCTGCATAAAAAGCATCCACAGCACTTCTTATAGTTTTCAAATCTGAAGCAAGTTTTGATTCTTTGCCTCTTTGGGTATGCCCTAAAAATTTTGGCAATGCAATTGATGCAAGTATGGCAAGAATTACAATAACTACTAAAAGCTCTACAAGAGTAAAACCATTTTTAATATGTTTTTTTAGTTTTGTCATATAACTTCTTTATAAAATTACTGAGAAGTTTTTGTACCTATATCATTGTTTTCTGAATTTTCAGAAATTATGACTGATACAATTTCTTTTTGATTTTTTTTAGAATTGCATGGAATAGCAATGGTTATAATAAATCCCATCACCAATGTAATTAGAATCAGTTCTATAATACTTACCACTGGACTTGTTTTTTTTCTTGCCTCCGGCATATACTATTTTCCTCCTGAAAATAAGCAGCCAATCCAAGGTATGTGTGTTTTTTAATTAAATCACACACATACCCAATTAAATTTGGTAGGTAGAGTAATTATAGTTGTTTACCAAGTGCTGTATGGAGAGCCATCTAGGCTGTTTCCTGTTGCACTGCTTTTAACTTTTCCAACGTCTGGATGAGTGATAACATAGATAAATGCTGTTCCACTTATTGGATCAATTGGCAAATCCTGCAAGTATGGACCATGCCAATCACCTGGAAGTATATCCACTTCATTTCCATCTGAGTCCAGCCCTTTAGCAGGTGCTTCAGTTGCCATAAGAGCATTAAGTGTTTTTGGATATGCACCTGTATCTGCATGGAACATTCCTATTGCATTTCTAACAACTTTCAGATCACTCTTTAATGCTGCTTCCTTACTTCTCTTGCTGGAATTCATAAATTTTGGTAACACAATAGCTGCTAACACAGCCAAAACAACTATAACTACCAACAACTCTACCAATGTGAAACCACATTTTGTTCTTTTTCTTCTTGCTTTTTCGAGCAGACTAATCATCTGCGTACCCCCTATTACATAGTATTTTTATTTCACACCGCCAACTAATGAATAGATTGGCACTATGACCGATATAGCTATGAAGCCTACTATTAAACCTAGTACTACTATCATTATCGGCTCTATTACAGAAGTTATTGACTTAATTTTTGCATCTGTTTCTCTTGAAAACATACCTTGTATGTATTCAAGCATAGAAGGCAGCTCACCAGTTTTCTCTCCACTTTCTACCATTTGTATTACAATGGGAGGGAATACATTGGTTTCCCTAAGAGATTGAGATGTACTTGTGCCCTGTGAAACATCTGTGCTAGCTTTAAGCAATGCTTCTTTCACTATTTCATTATTGGCAGCTGAGGCGGAAGTCTGTAGAGTCTGCAGCATAGGAACTCCACATTTTAACAATGTTGACATAGATGCAAGTACTCTACTTAATACCACCTTTTTTACAATCTCTCCAACAACAGGCAATTTTAAGAGCAATCCATCAATTGTTTTTTTGCCTTGAGCTGAAGATGAATATTTTTTAAAAGCAACCACCAACCCAATAACTGCAATTAAATAGATATACCAATAATGGGTTAAATTGTTGCTAAAATCCATTAATGCTTTTGTTGTCCAAGGCAGCTTTGCTTCCATTCTCTCAAAAAGCAGCATAAATCTTGGTAATATAAATGTAACCATCACCAAAACTGTTATAATCGAAATACAAATTA
>JBDNDK010000146.1:0-6108 GCA_046719185.1 Armatimonadota bacterium | reverse complement strand
TTTTCCCTTTTTTAATAAGTAGTATTTGTATTTCTAACAAAAACGGTTTAATTAAGAATAATTGACAACACGGTTGATTGGGATAAAAATTCAAATCAATATTAACAAAAGCCTCTTTGTTTTTTTTAACAAGAGGCTTTTGTTTGCTGTGTATGTTATTTTTTGAGTTTTCTTCCAGCAAATGCAATAGTGCTTAATCCAAAGCATACCAAACCTGCAAATGTGGAAGGTTCTGGTATTACAAAATTAGCTTCTATATTTGCAAGTCTAAATAATGAATCTCCAATAGCTATACTAGATCCAATTTGTGCCCAATTATTTGTATTTAATGCAATCACAGTTCCAGCTGTTGGGTTTGATACCCATACAATAGAGCCATCATCAGATGCAATTATTTTATGTTGTGTAGAATGATCAGATGTATTGAGTGTCCAGCTTTGAATATTGCTTGTTGGTAAGCCATCAGAATCTAATAATATTCGCCATATTTCTTGAGTACTGCCAAGATCGGTTGATTTATTTGTTACCATTCCAATGAAGCTTTGTGAGCCATAATTAAATGAAACAAGGCTCTGTGGAGTCATATCAAGTGTATAAGATATATTGCCTACTTGAGTCATAGATGCACAATCAACTATGGCTAATCCACTTTCATTTATAGAAGATACTCTGCTGGCAATGTATGCATAGCCACTCTCACCAAACTTATTATTTACTGATATTCCTACAGGAAAATCATTTCCGCTGCCTAATGCAGTTGTTACAGATGGAGCACCATAGGGTGATATTGAAGTAACATGGGCTCTATAGGAAGGAACACCTACTGCTCCAATCTGCTGATGAACAATTATTGCATTATCACCATCAATATTTGAAAATATATCAATGTCTGTAATTGGTGCATTTGGCAAATTGGATACTTTCTGAGTGTGCCAGCTTTCAGTTGGGTTTGATATCATTGAATAGGTATAGTAATAGTTATTGCTGCTGTCTTGATACCTAGATCCTGTTACAAATACTGTTCCATTTGAAGTTACTACTACATTTTGAGGTCTATCAACAGTCAAACTATCATTTTGGTTCTTAAGATCAATCTCTTTTGTTTTTTCTATTTTAGGTGCACTTCCGCCGATGTCTGATGTCTTGAAAATAAGAAGTTTATTTTTTGATGTATCAGCCACAAATGCATATTCTCCATATACTGCAATACCAGTGAAATCTCTTGCTGTATCTGTGTATAATTTTATATATTCTGTAGATGAACCATTTGATTGAAGCAGATATATTCCTGTTTTGCTTGTTCCAAGTGCATAGTGGCTTTGAGCACTAACACTATCTGATAATAAAGCAAATAGTATTATAGATAAAGCTAGTAAAGTGTATAATCTCATCTATCACCTCAATTTGGGTACAATGTTCAATAATTTATATTGCATAAATTGTGCCATTGATGATGAATGCTATAATTGCGGTTACTTGTGTTAGTGGATAATACGGAACAAATATATATATGAACTAGTCGAAAAAATAACTTCATTCCTGTAGTTTGGGTTGTGATGTCTGTTTAGTTCTCTTGGGAGGAACTTATGCTTACAAAAAATAAAATAAGTCTTTTTCTAATCTCCATTATATTTATAATTTCATTAAAATTATCAGCTAATGCCCAGATGTTCCATGTGCCCATTTGGAAAACATATCACGAAGGATCTCTAAGAGCTGGTCATAACCCTGAATCAAATGCAGATCCAGCAGGATTAAATCTTATTTGGGTTTTCCCTAGAGATGTTGGTGGTGGAGTAGATGAGAATCTATTGACGGTTGATGATATAGACGATGCTGGAGATTTATTTACAATATTTCCGGGTTCAAATGATAGACCTGCTTTAGAGTGGGAGAGTGGTGTTTCTAATGCATATAGCGGACATTATTATGTGATTAGAGCAGAAAAGCCGGATTATAGAGAAGTGCCATATACAGCTAATTGGAAAGTTCCATCTCAGCTTCCAAAAGGAACATATAAGATATATATATGGGTAGTGGGAGAAGATAATGCCACTCAAAAGGCTAGATATACTGTTTTTGATGATAATGGCAGACATGATATAATATTTGATCAAGCTAATGGTCAAGGTTGGAGACCATTATCAAATAAAGCATTCACTTTTGAAACACCGGGTAATCCAAGAGTTGTTCTATCAAATGCTGCTGATGATGCAGCTGATTCTCCAGATGCTATAAGACAAAAATTTGTTTATGTAGATGCAATAAGATTTGTTCCTGCAACAGGTCAGGAAATTTATGCCTCACCAGCAAGTGCAATATTTCCATATACTTATAGAGATGAAGATACAAACACGACTAGGCAGTTTAATGCACCTTTTGTATATGTAGGAACTGTTGAAAGCCCAATAGGCAGATATGAAGATGCTCCAGATACCGGGGCAATGTATTGCATCAATTCTGTAACAGGAACATTGGAGCAGATTGGCAATATTGATGATGATGATGAGAAAAATTTCCAGATTGGTTTAACTAAAAAATTAGGAACTGCAATATGGAGATATCCAAATCAGGATCCCAGCAAGTGGGCTGAATATGAGGGACCTATAGAAGGTGGTTTTTATGCATCTCCAACTATTGCTAGGGTTGAGGATGACAAACTTGTAGTATATATGGCAGCAATGGATAGGCAAGTGTATGCTGTTAATGCAAAAACTGGTGAATTGCTTTGGAAAGGACCTGGTGTTACTCAACCAGAGGAAAAACAATTCAATGATCCAATTCCAGATGTTGTTAAAAATGATGATATAGAAAATGATATAAATGATTGGAATCAGAGTGAGGTTAGAAACGATGCATTTGGTGGCAGATTCAGATGGATAGATTGTGAATCTGCTGGAGATTCAAATAAGCATGTTGTCTGGACTTTTACTGATGCAGACAGAAAGCTAGCTGGTGAGCCTGAAGATGGTGGACTTGCGTATGCTGTGTATGTTTGGATTCCGGGAATGAAATTTGGTGATAAATCAAGAGCTGAGGATGCTGAATATACAATTTATTATACAGTAAGCGGACAGAGTGGTGTTACAACTGAGTCTGTGAAAGTAACCATCAGTCAGGCATTAGACCAAAATCAAGGAAGATGGGTTAGATTGGGCTCATCATTTTTTAATGTAAAGGCAGTTGTGCTTTCTAATAAAACATCTGCATCTAATCCATCGAGTGTATGTGTTGTTGCTGATGCTGTTCAGATAGTACCTGAAAGTATTGGAGCATTTGGATACTGTACACCAGTTTTGAATCAAAATGATATTTTTGACCACAATGGTGTATTTACATTGCCTCCCACAAAACTCTTCGCTCTTAACTCTAATGGAAGGCTTTTGTCATTTAATATTTTGCCACAAAATTCAGGAAAGAAAATTGGAACTGTAAATTGGATATTTCCAAAAGTTAGAACCAAATTAGTGATTTCTGGACCAGAAGATCAGGATTTTCCAAGTATGGAATCTATGGGCTCTTCACCTGCATATTTTAATGACAAACTTTATATTGCAGGGTTCAATGGTGTTATGAGATGTCTTAGAAATGTTAGCACAGATAATCCAGAGCAATTATGGTCTCATTCAGTTGATGATGAAGAATTTGGTTCTGATGAAGGGTTCACATCTACTCCTGCTATAGATAAAGACACTGGCAGAATATATGTAGGGTCAAATTCAGGATATTTTTATTGTTGGGATGATAATGGAGTAAATGAAGTAGCATTAGATCTGCCACCATTGTGGAGATATCCGGAGAAACAAGCAGAAGGTCAGCCTATGACTCCTCCTTTAGGTGCATTTAGATATTCTACTGCAGCAATTGCAAATGATGATGCTGGAAGGAAAAGAGCTTGGATTGGTTCTACTGATGGCAGAATATATTCATTTTTGCTTGCAGATGGTGTTGCAGATAGAAGACTAAGGCTTGATGAAAATGGAAATCCTATAGTTGCAGATATATTTTATAGGGAGCCAAATGTATTCGCACCAATTCAGGGCTCGGTGGCTTTAGGTGGTGGGACAGTTGGAAATCCTCTTTATATGTTTGTAGGTGATATGGCTGGAAGGCTTACTTGGTTTAGAGCAGGAAATGGAAGCTCTCAGTTTAATTATAGTGGATTTAGAACTGATGGAGAACTTTTTTCATCACCAAATGTAACCCATTTTTATACAGATTTATTAGCAAACACAAAAGGTTCTTATGTATATGTGGGGAGTGCAGATGGTAGGATATATGCATTTTCTGATAGAGCTTATGGAGGACAATGGGCAGGTGGACAATGGCCTTTCCCTGGCACACCAGATGATACTTCAAGAAGAATAACTGCTTTGGGAAAAGTGTCTGATATTCAATTTGATATATTTCCTAATTGGTTTTATAAAAATTCAAGTGTTCAAAATGTTGAAGAGGCAGGTACAAATCTTGATTATGGAAGAATGCCAATGCCTTGGCCTGCTGATATTGCTGGTGAAGCAGCAATTGTTAGTGAGGATATGAAGCTTGTTTCTAAAAATGCAATTGGTGATACAGATGATAAAATAAATGAGCATTTAAGAAAAGAAGCAGAAAAAAGAAGAAAATGGATGGTTAGAAAAGATGGAGCAAGTCCTGCTGATCCATATTATTTTGAATGGGGTGAAACAATAAATCTGATTGTTTGGAATCTTCCTCCAAGAAATCAGCTAGAAGGCAGAAACAAAGCTAACAGTATTCAGTTTAGACTTTCAAATGCTAGTCCGGGTTCATCAGCTGGAAGCACATTAGCATTTGGTACAAATGTTAAAGTATTGAAAGAATATACTGTTTTGAATAAAGATGATTTTAAGGTTGTAGATGAAAAAACAGAATATAGAACACTCAAAAATGAAAAGAATGAAGAAGTTAAAAGATGTTTTGCTCTTGCGGATATACAGATAAGAGGAAATCAATCAAGGCCTCCAAGTCCTGGTCCTGGTTGGGTGCTTACAGCAGAAATTAGCACTGATGAGGCTGGCACAACAATAATTCCTTTGGCAAAAGTTAGAAGTGTTGGTGATGGTTTTGAGCTTGTATTGATTCCACAGACTCAAGGTGGAGAAGCAGATACATATCAAGATGCAAATGTGGGATTTAACAATCCTCTTGCTATTAAAGCAGGAACTTCTGAGATAGCATGGCCAAATAATTTTAATCCAAACAGAAATGATCCTGAAGCTCACTTTAATGGAAATATGGCTGGTGACAATCAGAATGTTACTAGATTGGGAACTCCATTATTGGATTATAAATTTGTAAGTCATGGCAACACATCACATATTTTGAATCTTGGTGTGATGGATAGAAGTGCTGTTGGAATAAATTTCAGGGAAAACAAACAGGAGGCTATAGAAAGATTCAAAATAAATACAAGAGATCTCAGATGGAGGGGTGGAGAGCAGGAAATTTCAAGGTCAGGCGGCATATTGCTTCCTTGGGAACAGGGACCTGGATCTATTGATTATCCTTGGATAAACAAGAATAGACAATTTTATAATAAAGCTACAGATAATCTTGATCCTTCAAGAGAACACACAACTTTGCCTCCAATAGATGTTCCTTCTCAAGATTCTGAATATAAGGATGGTAAGTTAAGAGCAGATGTTGTGGATTCAACTGTTGATGTTCCGTTGTATCAGCCTGCAAATAGAGAAGGATATTCTAGAACTATTCAGGCATATGTTGATTCAGATGGTAATGGTGAGTGGGATTCTGGTGATGTTGTTAGAGGAAGACCTACAACCTATCAGGAAGCTTACAGAAGATTCGCAATTTCAGTGAAGGTGCCTGCAGATCCCAAGATTGAAGTTGTAGAGCCTATAATAAATATTGGAAGTGCCCCACATGGTTTAGGTGTTGGTTTAGTTTTTGAAAATGAGTTTACACCTTTTAATCCTAATCCGGATGTTCAGAGTTGGTTTAAGAATGTGACAATTAGAAATAGAGGCAATGTGAATATTTCTAATATTAGAATAAACAGAAATTCTGTTTTGGTAAATGATCAAGATATTAGAGGTGAAATGAATCCCATACCGCCTGGGGCTAGAT
>JBDNDK010000145.1:0-6143 GCA_046719185.1 Armatimonadota bacterium | reverse complement strand
TGTAATAGTTTTTACCTGATTGTCAAGCTGAGCTGCCATTGTGTTTAATGTTTCTGCTAAATTTGCAAACTCTTCTGTATCATCAATTGGTGCTCTTGAGGTAAAATCTCCATTTGCAAACCTTGCTGCTGCATTCCTTATCTTTAGCAGTGGTTTGCTTATTTTTGTTGCAGCAAGCAAACTTAATGTTGCTGAAAAAAAGGCAATTAATATTGCTCCTATTGTTATTCTATTATACAGATTTGTTGATGATGAACTTATATCTGTTACATCAATTATTAATCTTAAAGCTCCTATTACTTGATCATCATATTTTATAGGATATATCTTACTAATTTTCCTCTTGCCACCAAAAACTGAAGACCTTTTGATTGAGAAACCTTCACTATCAATTTTATCTATATCAATTGGTTTGTTTTCATCAAAAATATTATTTTCAATGTAGTTTTCATGAGTATCAAAATATAAATAACCATCTTGATCATATATAATTACTCTTCTGTTTGGATCATCCTTTATATAGGCTAATACTCTATCAATTTCTATTTTGTTGTAGTTTTTTAATGAATCTATTGCTAAAGGTTCAATGAGCTTTGCAATAATTTCTAGGTCTTGTTCAGCTTGTGCAAAATAATTGTCATCTAATGCATTTAGTGAAAAAAATCCCACAACTAAAATTGATAGAAGTGAAATTATAAAGTATAAAGGAAATAATTTTCTGACTAAGCTTTTTCTCTGCAATACTAAGACTCCTTCATCTTGTAGCCCACACCTCTAACGGTAATAATTGATTTGCCTGCTTCTCCAAGTTTTCTTCTTAAAGATACAATATGAACATCAACAGACCTATCTGTAACCTCCGCATCACTGCCTTGGCACTCTTCAACAATTTGATATCTAGTAAATACCCAACCAGGTCTTCTTGCAAGAAAATGAAGTATTCTAAACTCTGTAAGAGTTAATACAACAACTTCTCCATCAACCACCACCTCATGTCTTCTAGGATCGATAGTAATACCATGTATTGTTATTGTATCTTCTTCACTTGGCAGGTTTTGTTTATTTTTTCTTAATACTGCTTTTATTCTAGCTATTAAAACTTTGGGGCTAAAAGGCTTTGTTATATAGTCATCTGCTCCAAGCTCCAGACCTTTTACAATATCTGCTTCTTCACCTTTTGCTGTGAGAATTATGATTGATATCTGTTGCAAAAGTGGATCATTTTTCATTATTCTGCACACGTCCAATCCATCAAGACCAGGAAGCATCAAATCTAATACTATAACATCCGGCTTGCTCTCTTTTGCCTCATATATGGCAGTCTCACCACTATTTACACAACTTACTGTGTAACCTTCTTTTATTAGGTTATAACTCACTAACTGAAGAATGTCTTCCTCATCATCCACCACTAAAATTTTCTCTTTAGACATTTAATTCACACCCCAGAATGCCAACAAATTGTTTTAATTCTACTAATCTATTGTTAAGATTTAATTAGCTTATATATTTCTAGTGCATTCTTTGGAACCATATTCAAAAGCAATTTCGTAATTATATAATATTTATATATAATTGGGTATTTATATATAAGTAATACATATCCATGAAAATTTAATATTTAATATAATCATAATTATAAAAATTTTATCTTCAAGGAATAAGTTAATAGAGTTGTGATTAAGTCTGGAGGCTTTTATGTTCACTTTTTGCAATAAAATAATATGTGTTTTGCTAATACTTGTGTTTAGTTTATTTCCAGCAAGTTGTTTTGCTGATGGTTCTAGTCTTGAAGCAAGAGATGTTATCAATCTTGTAGTTGCAGGAGAAAGTGAGCTTTCAAAACCATATGAGTTGGATAAAGATGGATACATTCATTTGCCTTGGGTTGAACCTGTGAAGCTGCTTGGAATGAATATAATTGAAGCCACAACAGCAGTCACAAAAGCTTTGTCCGATGTTTTGGTGAGCCCAGAGGTTACAATCACCTATGCAGGCAGAGCAATGATGAAAATTTATGTTGTGGGAAAAGTATTAAAACCTGGTTTAGTGGAAATTGGTGTTGGTGGAACAGTTTTGCAAGCATTAGCACAAGTAGGATATGATGACACTGCAGACTTGAGCAATATAAGCATAAGAAGAAATGAACAACTCATACCAATAAACTTAGCAAAATATCTCAGTGCAGAAGACCTAAATCAGAATATAAAACTCCAAAGCGGAGATACTGTTATTGTTCCTCCAGCTGATGCTATAGGAAGTATTTTGGTTGTTGGACAAGTGAACAAAACAGGTAATATACCATTAAAGAAAAATATGACATTCAAGGAACTTATGGGTTTAGTTGGTGGTGTAACAGTTGAAGCAGACACTGAGAGGATAACCATCAAGAGAGAAGGCATAGATCAGAAATTGCTAATAGATTATAAAAGAGCTATGGATGGTGATCCATATGCGGATATTGTTTTAATGCCTAATGATACTATACATGTACCTGAATTAGAAACTTTTTATGTAACTATCTATGGTGCTGTAAATAGACCTGGTCAATTCCCTATTAAAGATAATATGAGTTTGAGAGAAGCTCTGGGTCTTGCCGGTGGTCCAGCTCCTAATGGAGATATGAGAAGAGTTGAAATAATAAGAAATGTTGAAAAAACTGGACCTATAAATATGAAATTTGATCTCACAAAAATGCCTGAAAATGGTTCAGCAGAGCCAACAGTTCAAAGAGGTGATGTCATCACTGTTGCTGCTAGAAAAGAACAAAAATCATTCCTAGAAACTCTTGGTATGATTCTCCCATTTGGATGGTTGTTTAGATAGATTAAATAAACATAAATTTCACATAAAAGTGGGAGAGAAAAAGACTCCCACTTTTTTGTTTTCTCATCAGTTTTACCAAATCTTGAAAATCTGCTAGAATAGCCCATACAAAAAAACTTCAACTAAAGTTATCTAATACGTTTACCGATTCAAAATTAGCTGCAAAACAACATATTATTATGCTCCATTATTCAAATATTATTATAAACACTATTCTTTACTTGGAGGTGAAGAATGAAATTAAATAAAGCTATAATATTATCAATAGCTCTTCTAGGCTTATCTGTTCTTTTTGTATCTTGCAAAAAAGAATATTCTACTGTTGATAAATCAAAAAAAGAACCTATATTGAAAGTTATTGGTATATCTTTACCTGATGATACACCAGATATAAAAGAACTAGAATCAGCAATAAAAGAGCAATGTGATATAAGAAATATTAAGTGTATTGTTATGTATGCTGACAACAATCAAAGTATTGAATTATCCAACGTGGAAAAATTTATTTCAGATAAAATGGATGCTATTGCTTTGTATCCTATTAGTTCTGAGAGCTTTAATAAAGCAATAGATATTATAAATGAGTATAATATACCATTATTTGGAATTAACACTCATTCTGAAAATGAAAATGTTGTATCTAATATTCATTCTGATTTCAATCAGATAGGCATAAATGCCGCTGATTATATGTCTAACATTATTCCTAATGAAGGAAATGTTATTGCAATAACTGAAGATAATTTATCAGGTGATTTAATCCTTCAAGGAATAAAAGATTCCATATTAAAATCAGAAAATTTGAAGCTGTACAGCACGTACAAAAGCAACGGTTCTATTGATACAACTCTTGAATATATAAAGGCTGTTATTGAAAAATCAAACAATGTTGATATTAGTGGTTTTTTTGTAATGTCTGATTCATTAAAAACAGCAGTTGCAGGTTATCTTCAAGATTCAGGCTACAAGCATATAATGGTTATTGGAATGGGAAGAAATTCTGAATCAGATAATATGATTATTTCTAACTCACCATTAAAGGCTGTTGCAGTTGAATATCCTAATGCACTTGGAAAGGTAACAATTGATACTATAGCTAATTATCTTATAGAAGAAGTTGATGTACCAAGACATATCCCTGTGAGGATTGGTCTAGTTGATAATAAAAAACTAAAAAATAAATCAAATCATATAGATGAGTAAAATAGATCAGAACAATAAAATATTACCACCACTCCTAGAGATGAAAAATATATCTAAGAGTTTTCCGGGTGTCAGAGCATTAGATAATGTAAGTTTTAAAGTGGCACAGGGTGAAGTACATGCATTGATTGGTGAGAATGGTGCTGGTAAATCTACATTAATGAAAATTCTTGCTGGTGCATACTCAGCTGACTCTGGAGAAATAATTCTTAACAAGAGGAAATTACATCTAAAATCTCCACAGCAAGCAATAGAAGAAGGCATTTCAATCATTTATCAAGAGTTTAATCTAGTTCCAAGTCTGTCTGTTGCTGAAAATTTATTCCTTGGCAGAGAACCATTAGTCAAAAAAAGCAATGTTATAAACTACAGCAAGCTGTATTCGGATACAAAAAAAATATTAAATGAAATTGGTTTGGATATAAATCCAAAAATTAATGTTGAAGATTTGTCAATCGCACAACAGCAAATGGTAGAAATTGCAAAAGCGACAAGCAGAAATAGCAAAATAATTGCAATGGATGAACCATCTGCTACACTCACTGAACATGAGCTTGAAAGACTTTTTGAGCTAATTAGAAAACTCAAAAATAATGGAGTCAGCATAATTTATATCTCACACAGACTTGAAGAAATGTTTGAAATAGCTGACAGAGTTACTGTGCTCAGAGATGGATTATATATTGATACAAAAAATATTTTAGATACAAACAGAGAAGAAGTTATAAAAATGATGGTAGGAAGAGAACTTGGTGAAGCAATTCCTAAAAAGTTTGCTGAACTAGGAAAAACTCTTCTTGAGATAAAAAATCTTTCTAAAAAAGGAGTTGTTGAAAATATAAGCTTTAATGTTAAAGCAGGTGAAATTGTTGGTTTGGTTGGATTAGTTGGAGCAGGAAGAACAGAAACTGCAAGGCTGATATTTGGTGCAGATAAAAAAACAACTGGTGATATATTTATAAATGGTGAGAAAGTTAATATAAAAAGTCCTGTTGATGCAATATCAAAAGGCATTGGTCTAGTCAATGAAGATAGAAAAGCACAGGGACTTGTACTTGGAATGAGTGTAAAAGAGAATATATCTCTTGCATATTTAGATAAATTATCTCTGTTGGGATTTATTAAGGCAAGTGATGAAAAATCAGAATCTGCTAAGTATGTAAATGATCTTCAAATAAAAACACCATCAATAGACCAAGAAGTGCAAAACTTATCTGGAGGTAACCAACAAAAAGTAGTTCTTGCAAAATGGCTTATTACAAATCCTAAAATTTTAATATTTGATGAGCCAACAAGAGGTATAGATGTAGGTGCAAAAACTGAAATATATCAACTTATGAATAGATTAGCAGAAGCTGGAAATGCTATTATTATGATTTCATCAGAGCTTCCTGAAGTTTTAGGTATGAGTGATAGAATTATAGTAATGCATGAAGGCAAAATTGCTGGTGAACTATCAAGAGAAGAAGCAACACAAGAAAAGATAATGCATCTGGCAACAGGTGGCGTGTGAATTATTTTTAGTTCAATATCTGGGCTGTATTGTCATTGCTCTTCTTTAGAATTGTGTCTTTTTTCCAACTATCTTCTGTAGATGGATAGTCAATATTATAGTGAAGACCCCTGCTCTCTTTTCTCCACATTGCTGATCTTACAATAAGCTCTGAAACTAATACCATATTTCTAAGCTCTAAAAGTTCGGGAACAGGTTTGTATGTTCTAAATAAATCATCAGTTTTAATTTTCATATCAAGTATGAAACTAAGAGCTCTTTCTAGTCTTTTATTTGATCTTACAATTCCAACCCATTTCCACATCATTTCCCTTAGCTCATAAGTTAATTTTTCAATTCTTCCATAAGGAATATTCTCATCTTTACCATATTTTTTCATAGGAATTATCTCTGTACCACAAGGTGCATGTATTCTTATTGCTGCATCTACTGAAGCTCTGTGAGCAAATACAACAGCCTCAAGCAGTGAATTGCTGGCAAGTCGATTTGCACCATGCACACCAGTGCAAGCAACCTCACCACATGCATATAAATTCTCTATTGTTGTTTTTGCATCTTTATCAGTAAATACACCACCACAGGAATAATGAGCTGCTGGAAC
>JBDNDK010000144.1:0-6326 GCA_046719185.1 Armatimonadota bacterium | reverse complement strand
GCCTTCCTTGCCCTAGTGGACCTGTAGTAGTTTCTATTCCTCTTTCAATATCATATTCAGGGTGTCCAGCAGTATGGCTGCCCCACTGTCTAAATTGCTTCAATTGTTCCATTGGCATATCATATCCTGCAAGATGGAGCAATGAATAGAGCAGCATTGAACCATGACCACCAGATAATATAAATCTGTCTCTATTTTGCCATTTTGGATCTTTAGGATTGTATTTCAAATATTTTGCCCATAAAACATAGGCATAGTCAGCAGCACCCATCGGAAGACCAGGGTGTCCTGATTTGGCTTTTTCAACACCATCAGCAGATAGGAATCTTATGGTATTTACAGCCATTTGATCTAGGTTTTTGTCAGTTGTATTAGGAGACATCTATAACACTCCGTTTCTTTGTTTTTGTATATTTTACATAAAAAAAGGTTATAAGTGAAATATCCTCATCAAAAAATTGTATAATAAAATATCATAATACAATAAGAACCAAGAAGAGGTATAATAAAAATTGAATTCAAAAGAAAGATTTCTTAACGCACTGGAAAATCTCGATTGTGATAAAATACCATGTGCACCATTAATTTGGGGAAATGAGTATTGTTGGAAATTAACAAATAAGCCTATTTGGGAAATTATGCATGGTGATGGAAATGTTTCAATAGAAATATTAAAGGCTATTAATGAATCACACAATATTGATTGGGTTCTTCCTGCACATTGGTCGACTAAACAGCTTGCAGAAAAAAAATATATAAAAGAAGATAATGAAAATGTGTATTTTGCAGATGAAAAATCTGGAGATGAATATATTTTCAACAAATCAGGTCACTGGGTGAGGAAACTAGGTGAGGATTATTATGAAGAGACAATTGATAATTATTCATCTGGAGTTGAACCACCCCAAAATAAAAATGAGGCAGATGAATGGCTACTGAAAAATTTTCATAAAACACTATCTGCAGAAAATAAAAAAATTATTCCAGATCATACATTAAGAAATCTTTTTCCTGATAAGTTTTTATGTGCTGTAACATTTTCTCCATTTGCAAATGTTGTTTATAAATTGGGTTTTGAACCTTCTATGATACTCTTATATGAAAATCCCAAATTGTTTTCTTATATAATAGAAAGAACGACGTCAAATATAAAGTCATCAATGGAATATTTACGGCAGTCAGGGTATGATGGTGGATTTATGTGTGATAGTTTTGCTTCTTCTGATATTATCTCACCTCAGATATATAAAGATGTAATTGCACCGTTTCATAAATTAATATCAGACGAACTTCATAATTGTGGTATGAGGTCTATCATTTACAACACAGGCAATATAATTCCATTTTTGGATTATATTTCTCAAATGAATTATGATGCAATATTATGTGAAGAAAGAATAAAAGGTGTTGAGATAGATATTTTTGAAATTAGAAAAAAACTTGGAAATAAAGTTTGTATTTTGGGGAATTTTGATTCATACTTGCTTTTATCTGGAGATAAAGAAAAAATAAAAATGTCAGTTGAAAATATGATTAAATCTGTCGGACCTAGATCATTTATAATGAGCTGTGGAAGTCCTATTTGTGATGACACATCAATTGAAACAATCAACTATTGGCTTGATTGTGTGAGAAATTATAAATATTAATTTATTGGAAGATAAAATGCTTAAATATCCTATACTTGTTTACAACAATTGGAGCAGTTATGATGAGCTTTCAGATAATTTAGAACTTACAGAAGACATTGCTTTGTTTCAACTTGACAATCTTTTAAGATTAAAAAAGAATGGAATAAATTTTCAATATTATCTTATGGATGCTTTTTGGTATTTGGAAGATGGAGGTTATAGAGAATGGAGAAAGCCTCATTGGGAAAAAGGACCTGTAAATTGGCTCAATCGATGCAAAGAAAATAATATAATTCCTGGATTATGGTTTTCAACAAACAGACTTTTGAAACTTATTCCAATAGATCAATGGATAGACTCTATAGCAACTAATGGTAAAGATTTGTGCTTAATAGCCGGAGGTTATTTGAATCATCTATTAGAAACATTTCAATATTGGTATGATAACGGAATAAGAATATTCAAGCTTGATTTTGCAAATTTTAATGCATCAACTATTGATTTAGAACTGGCTTATACAAGAGAAGAAATAATCAGAAAAAATATTGAATATATTAAAACAGGCATAAAACTATTCAAAATGAAAAATAAAGATGCAATATTCATTGCATATAACGGATTTGGCGGTGAACAAAGCAATACTTCATATTCTATTAAAAAAACTATTGATGAGAGTTGGTTAAGTGTATTTGATACATTATATTGTGGAGATCCAAGACCGTCAGATGTGCCTTGTATGAATTTTTGGAGGTCTATGAATATATACACTGACCATATGGTAAAGTATTATCAGTTCAATGATATTCCATTAGAAAGAATAGACAATTGTGAGTTTATGATTGGAAAAACAGGAACATGCTATAACAGAGGTATAAATGCATATAAAAGTCTTGCTATATTGTCAATGGCTAGAGGAGGATGGCTAAATATAATTCATGGCAATTTAGAGCTTATTGATGATGAGAAAATTGAATGGATTAAAAAAGTTCAAAAATTGTTTATAGAATTGCAAGCAGTAGGAAGAACTTACACTTTTGGTGGAATTCCAGGTTATTCAGAGCCTTATGGATATGTTTCTCTTTCAACTAATGGATCTATATACACTATTGTTAATCCATCTCAGTCTATAAGAGAATTGGAACTTGAAAAAATAACTCCATATCAAAAAAATATTAATAATGGATTTTTGATATTTTCTGATAGTGGATTCAATCCAGTTCTTGAAAACAACAAAATAATTTTAGGACCTGAGCAGATGGCAGTTGTTGGTTATGGTGAATATTCTAATTCTAAATATTATTTAGGGATTGATGAAGATATAATAATTCCAAAAATTATTAAAGAATTATATGTTGAAAATATAACAAAACAAGAGAAAGATGTTAATGGAACAGTTAAATTATCACAAAATTCTAGCATAAGAGTTGTATTCAATCAAAAAGAAAAAAATGGTGTAGCAAAAAGATCAACAGGTGGATTTTTACCTAAAGCTAAAAATTTTGATGAGATATTCAGCATTAAAGCTATTCAAAATAATAAAGAATTAAAGTTAAATATGAATTACAACAAACCAATTTGGAGTGGTTTGTCTTGGGCAGTTGCAGAGATTGAAAAATCAAACATTGATATAAATTTTCCAATTCAAATTAGGTGTTCTACCAAAGAGGATTCTAAAGTAGAATTGGATATGAATATATATAGTGTAGATTATTGATATATAAATAATTATGAAAAAGTTAGCTGAATTAAATAATTTGAAATATAAAATTTTTACTTGGGGTTGTCAGATGAATGAAGATGACTCTGAGCAAATAGCTGCACTACTTTCCTCAATGGGTTATTCTCAAACAGATGATGAAAATGAAGCCGATGTTGCGATACTTGTTACTTGTAGTGTGAGGAATAAACCAGAGGATAAAGCCAGAAGTAAGCTTGGTGAGCTTAATCTCATTAAGCAAAATAAACCAAACATGATAATTGGTGTTTGTGGATGTATGGCTCAAAAAGAAGGTAAAGCACTAAGAAAAGGCAGACCCTATTTGAATTTTGTTGTTGGCACATCAAACATACACAGAATCCCAGAACTTGTTGCAATGAGCAGTAAAGGCAGTGGATTTATGTATTGCTTGGAAATGCCTGAAAAAGCAGATGAAAAAAAAGAAGTTCCAATTAGAACTAATAGAAATAATTATGCTCTAAAAAGCTTTGTGCCTGTGATGTATGGATGTGATAATTTCTGCTCATATTGTGTGGTGCCTTATGTAAGAGGCAGAGAAAGAAGCAGAGAATTAGATGACATAATATCAGAAATCAAAAAACTTGCAGAAAATGGCAGAAAAGAAATTACACTTGTTGGGCAGAATGTGAATTCATATGGTGCTACTTTAAATAAGAAAATAGATTTTTCAGATTTGTTGTATGAAGTTTCAAAAATTGATGGAATAGAGAGAATCAGATTTACAACATCTCACCCTAAAGATTTATCGGATAAATTAATATATGCAATCAGAGATATAGATAAAGTATGTGAACATATTCATCTTGCTGTGCAGTCCGGAGATAATACTGTTCTTGAGAGAATGAACAGAAAATATACATCTGAACATTTTTTAGAAAGAGTACAGACACTTAGAAAAGCGGTTCCAAATATTGCAATAACAACAGACTTCCTAGTAGGATTTCCCGGTGAAACACAAGAGCAGTTTGAAAATACACTCAAACTTGCTGAAAAAGTTAGATTTGATTCTGCATATATGTTTTCATACAACATTATTCCAAACACAGAAGCTTCAAAATATAAAGATCAGCTTACAAAGAAAGAAAAAAATAGAAGATTAGCTGAGCTTATAAAACTTCAAAACTCAATAACATGTGAAATAAATTCTAGTGAAGTTGGTAATGAGTATGAAGTTATGGTTGAAGGGATAAGTTCAAAAGATAAAAACAAATATTCTGGTCTCACAAGAACAGGTAAAACTGTAAACTTTTCAGGCTCCGAATGTAAATCAGGTGATTTTGTGGTAGTAAAAACAACATCAGCTCATTTGTATGGTTTTACTGGTGAGTTGGTATGCAAAGCAGCTAAAAAGGAGGCTTGTGGTGCAAGCTAAAAAAGTTACTCCTATGGTTGCTCAATATCAAGAGATAAAGGCACAATATCCTGATGTTATTTTAATGTTTAGGCTTGGTGATTTTTACGAAATGTTTGGAGAAGATGCAATAATAGCATCAAGAGAGCTTGAAATTGTGCTCACTTCAAGATCTCAAGGATATGCAGCGGAAGTTCCAATGTGCGGAGTTCCTCATCATTCTGCAGATAGATATATAGCAAGATTAGTTTCAAAAGGATATAGAGTTGCAATTTGTGAGCAGCTTGAGGAACCAAGCAAAGCAAAAAAAATTGTAAAAAGGGGTGTTACAAGAGTGGTAACACCCGGTACTGTTATTGAAGATGGAATGTTGGAAGCAAAAGCAAATAATTATTTAGTAGCAATATCCAGTGAACCAAATGTATATGGTATAGCTGTCGTCGATATTTCTACTGGTGAGTTTGCAGTTGTTGAAATAAAAGGAAATGAATCTTCAAAAAAATTAATAGAAGAAATTGGAAGGCTATCACCTGCAGAAATTCTTCTTAAGGAAATGGACATTGATTTAGCAACTATATTACAAAGAAATTGTGGTGCTACAATTACTTCTTATGATGAAACAAATATTCTAAGAAAACCTGCAAAAGAACTACTATGCAATCATTTCAAAACAGATTCTTTAAGAGGTTTTGGTGCTGAAAATTTAACTTCTGGTCTGGAATCAGCTGCTATGATTTTAGATTATTTAAGTAAAACAAATTCTGCAACTATGCAATCCATATCATCAATGTCTGTTTATTCAACAGAAAACTTTATGGTATTAGATTCTGCCACAAGAAGAAATCTAGAACTAACTCATTCAATATCCTATGAAACTAAAGGAGCTAGTTTATTATCAATAATTGACAACACTAAAACAGCAATGGGAGGTAGGCTATTAAGGAAGTGGCTGAATCAGCCTCTCTTGGATGTTGAAAGAATAAACAAAAGATTAGATAGTGTTGAAGAGTTCTATAATAATTCTTTATTAAGAGATGAAGTAAGGGAAATTCTATCTGGCATTCAAGATATTGAAAGACTGATGTCCAGAATAGTGGCTGAAAGTGCTAATGCTAGAGATCTAAAAGCTCTTTCAACATCATTATCAATGCTTCCAAAACTTGTTGAAATATTAGATTCATCTTCATCAGAAAGGCTTGTGACATTAAAATCTGCAATTGATTATCTTGAACCAATTGTTGATTTAATTAACCAATCAATTGTTGATGACCCACCAATAAATATCAAAGAGGGTGGTATTATAAAAGATGGTTATTCATCAGATTTAGATGTGCTAAGATCAGCAGGTAGAGATGGCAGAACATGGATAGCTGCTCTTGAGGCAAGTGAAAAAGAAAAAACGGGAATAACAAACCTAAAAGTTGGCTTTAACTCTGTATTTGGATATTACATTGAAGTCACAAAATCTCATATAAGTAAAGTGCCTGATTATTATATAAGAAAACAAACCACAGCAAATGCTGAAAGATTTATAACACCAGAATTAAAAGAAATGGAATCAAAAATATTAGGTGCAGATGAGAAATCAGCAATTTTGGAATATAAA
>JBDNDK010000143.1:0-6333 GCA_046719185.1 Armatimonadota bacterium | reverse complement strand
CCGATCTCTTGGTGTGAGTGCCATTGTTGATTGAGCATCAAATATTGAGCTATATGATGATCCAATAAAATCTGATGAAACAACTGGATCTTCGGTGTATCCAAGAATGCCCTTCATTGATCCTTCTGAAGCGGCTTTCATAGCAGCATTTATTTCTTCAACTGTTGCATCTTTTGAAAGATTAATACTAAGGTCTACAAGTGAAACTGTTGTTGTAGGCACTCTAAGAGCACCACCGTGCATTTTGCCTTTAAGCTCAGGAATAACTAGTGAGATAGCCTTGGCAGCACCAGTTGTAGTAGGAATAATATTTGCAGCAGCAGCTCTTGCTCTTCTCAAGTCTTTATGAGCTTGATCAGCTGTTTTTTGATCATTTGTATATGCATGAACAGTTGTCATAAATCCTTGCTCAATACCCCAGTTATCTTGAATAACTTTTGCCACTGGAGCTAAGCAATTCGTTGTACAACTTGCATTAGAAATAATGTTGTGTTTAGAAGGATCATAATCTTTTTCATTTACACCCATTACTATGGTTATATCTTCATTTTTTGCTGGTGCAGAAATTATAACTTTTTTAACTGAGTCATGAATATGTGCTTTTGCTTTCTCAGCATCTGTGAAGATACCTGTTGATTCAATTACAACATCCACATTGTGGTTTTGCCATGGAATAGCTGCAGGATCTTTTTCTGCGTAAACTGCTATTTTTTTGCCATCTATAACAATAGCATTATCTTCTGCAAATACTTCACCACACCATGGTCTGTAGTTAGTGTCATACTTGAATAAATGTGCGTTTGTTTTAGCATCAAAGAGGTCGTTTATTGCAACCACCTCAAAATCATTGCCATACTTCTTTAAAATAGAGCGGAGTGACAATCTACCAATTCTGCCGAATCCATTAATTCCAATTTTTACTGACATTCTTGAATGCTCCTTCTAATATTTAGTTAATGGTTTTGAGTTTAGAATATCCAAAGTTAGATACCCTATTAATATTACATTAAAACAGCTCGGCATATATCTTCTACCGAGCCATTCTAATTCTGTATTATTTTATATATTATGTGTCATAATGTCAAATATATAGAAAGCCAAATAAAAACTGACCTTAATAGTATCTAATAACTTCAAATCTATATAAATTAATTGGTGTATTTTCTGGTATCCCTGCCTTTCTCATAGCAATAGAAACTTGTTGTTCTATACTATCAACTCCCTCTAAGTCAGGGAGTAAAAGCCCTCTTCTATTTCCAGCCTCAACAATCACACCATATTTTTTTACATCTAATTCTTGAATACTGTTTATTTGCACTGGTTCAGATAAAATATCAACAGAATATTCAAGTAATGGCAGTTCATTGGGCTTTACAGGCATAAATCTAGGATCTTTTGAACATGCACTTATTGCATTTGTAATAATCTCTTCTGCAATACATGATTCTTGTGGTTCAATAGTTCCTATACAGCCTCTAAGCTGTCCTTTTATTTTTAATGAAACAAAAACCCCTGCTCTTTTATCTAGCATTTCGCTTGGTAAATCATTTGGTAATTGCAACCTTTTTCTTTTTAATACATATTCTTCAACAGCTTTCACTACCAGCTCTACATAAACACTTCTGCTCATAATTAACCTTCTTATTTATTCTCTATATCAATTCTTTTTCCGAATTTATTTTCTGTTCCATTTAGAAGTCTTTTTATATTTGATTTATGTTTTATTATTATACAAATAGCTATCACTGAAGTGAATACCAAATATTCCTTTGGAATTTGTTGACTTTTCCAAAAAAACATCATTAATGGTACTGATATCGTTGCAATTATACTTGCTAATGAAACATATCTTGTAACTGCGGTTAGTATAATCCAAATACCAAGAGCAATTACTGCAACAAGCCAGTTAAGTCCAATAATTATGCCCAATGCAGTGGCAACACCTTTTCCACCAGAAAATTTAAGAAATATTGAAAAAGTATGTCCTAATAACGCAAGTAAAGCACCAATAATAACATATATTGGATCAAATCCAAGCATCATACACACAAATACTGCAAGATAACCTTTTGAAGTATCTAATATCATAACCAAAGATGCAGGTATGAAACCCAAGGTTCTATATACATTAGTTGCTCCAATATTGCCACTTCCAAAATCTCTGATATCAATTCCTTTTGTAATTTTTCCAATTATTAAACCATAAGGAATTGAGCCATACATATAACAAGTAAGTAATATCAGTACAATAAAAATATTGGTCATTAATGTTTTCTTTCCTTCTTAGCTTTTCTTACTAATAATCTAATTGGCGTACCTTCATAATCATAAACTTCTCTAATTCTATTTTCCAGATATCTCATATATGAAAAATGTGCCAATTCTGGCTCATTTACAAAGAATGCTATAGTTGGTGGTTTTACTGATACCATTGAAGCATATTTTATTTTAAATTCCTTACCTTTTCTTCCATAAGGATGATCATCTACAGCTTCTTGTATTAATCTGTTCAAATCACCAGTTTGTATTCTCATTGCATGGTTGCCTGCAATATCAATAGCAGTGTCAACCGCAGATGCAACCCCCATACCTGTTAAAGCTGATGTAAATACTACTGGAGCATAACTCAGCATTGGTATCTGTTCTAATAATTTGTCAGTATATTCTCTCATTTCTGCTTCTGAGCATAAATCCCATTTATTTGCAACAATCATACAAGCTCTGCCAGCATCATGAGCAAAATTTGCAACTCTTTTGTCTCCATCAGTAAGACCTTCATAGCCATCAATAACTATCATGGCAACATCTGCTCTTTCCATTGCTCTTACTGCTCTCAACACTGTGTAGTATTCAACAGAACCTTGAATTTTGCCGGATTTTCTAATACCTGCAGTGTCAATCAATGATAATCTTGTTTCACCCCAGTTTATTCTAGTATCTATAGCGTCTCTTGTTGTGCCGGGAATATTTGATACAATAACTCTCTTTTCACCAATTATAGAATTAACAAGAGATGATTTGCCTACATTTGGCTTGCCAATTATTGCAATTTTGATTATTTCTTCATCATCTTCTTCAGATTCTGCAATTGATGGAAGTACTGATATAACTTCATCTAATAAATCTCCAACACACCTGCCATTTAATGATGATACAGGAACAACTTTTTCAAATCCTAGATTATAAAATTCAGATGAATCCATATCTCTAGAAGAATTATCTGATTTATTTGAAACAACAATAATAGGTTTTGATGAGCTTCTAATAATATTTGCAATTTCCCAATCTGCAGGGGTAATACCACTTACAACATCAACCATAAAAAGAATTACATCAGCCTCTTCAACAGCAATTCTTGCCTGTGTTGTAACCTCAGCTTTAAGAGGATCTAAATCATTTAGCACAATACCGCCAGTATCAATTACAACAAATTCTCTGCCATTCCAGTCTGCTTCAGAATATATTCTATCTCTTGTAATACCTGCAGTGTCTTCAACAATCGCAATTCTTTTTCCAATTATTCTATTAAACAAGGTTGACTTGCCGACGTTAGGCCTGCCAACAATAGCAACCAACGGTTTATCCATAATAATTCAGCCCTTAATAGATTACATAATGTGAGATAATTATAACAATAATTGAGGTTTTTTGCTTGTGGCAATGTTATTTATCAACAATAGAAGCTATATTCAAGAATAATCTTAATGATTTGATTTGCTTGACTGTTCTTTTATTGCTTTCTTTATTTCTTCTGCACTCTGACCGGGTTTTACTGTAATCACTGGGGTTTTATCAACAACTTTTTTATGAATGTTAGAATCTGAAGATTTAGTAGATTCTTTTTGACTACTACTCTTTTTTTCATTATCAATTTTTTCTTTTCCCAAATCTGGTCTTATGCCAATATCAAATTTATTTTTATTAGTAGTATTTTGTTTAGTTACATCATCACTTTCAAGCAAATCGTCTTTTTTGGTAGTTTTCTTAACTTTCTTTGTTTCATTATTACTTTTTTCTTGAATATCATCTTTTTTGAATATATCAATATTCTTTTTTGTCTCTGGATTCAATTTGTCAAAAGCCACAACTATGCTAACTCTTCTATTTGTGAAATGGGTAGGATTATTTGGATCCCTCAAATTAGTATCTGCATATCCTCTTACCTGCATTATTTATTTTCTAGACCATTTTGCTCCATTATTCTCCTTGCAGCATTTGCCCTATCTGTGGAAAGTTCCCAGTTTGTATATCCATCTCTTCTGGCAAGTGGTCTTGAATCAGTATGTCCTTCAATAATAACCTTATTTGGCAGTTTACCTATTTCTTGAGAAACTTTCGCAAGCAGTGCTCTTGTTTTTGGCTTAATCTTTGCACTAGCACTATCAAAAAACAAAGATTCTTTTGCTTCAAGAAGATCTATTTTGAGCCCTTCTGGATCAATTTTTATTTTTATATAATCTTTAAGTGATGCAAATTCAGGTGAATTTGCAATCATTGTTTCTATAGTATGTTTTACCTGTTCAATTCTTTTAACATCAGAATCTTGAACTACTCTAACTTCTGTATATTTAGGATCTCCTGGAACCGGGGTCTGAATCGGTGATCTTCCACTTCTGACAGCCTCCATAAATCCAATAGGATCCTTGAAATATTCTGCAACATTAGTTTTTATTTCCTGACTGAGACCAACAATCCACATAACAAGGAAAAATGCCATCATAGCTGTCACAAAGTCTGCATAAGCCACTTTCCAAGCACCACCATGATGACCACCGTGCTTATTTGCTTTTTTTATTATTCGAATTTCATTTACTTCTTTTGGTTCTTCAGTTTTCATACCCTATGCTGCTTTCTTTTGTTCTGCAGAGGCATCTCCTGCACCTTTAGTTTTTCTCTTGCAAGCATCTTCTGTTTCACCAAATCCGGGCCTAAATTCTGGTCTTATATTTCTTCTTGCAAATTCAACACATATCATAGGTGTATCACCTCTAGAAAATGCCACTATTGCATTTTTCATTGCCATTAAATATTGATGCTCACTATCAACAATTGCTTCACAAGCCTTTGAAAGCGGATTAAATATTCCATATGCCATCAATACACCTAAAAAAGTTCCGACCAGAGCTGCAGCCACTTTATGACCTATTTCTTCCGGTTTTCCACCAATATATTGCATTGTTATAACTACACCTAGAACAGCAGCAACAATACCAAAACCAGGCATTGAATCACCAAGATTTCCAAACATACCCGGTGTCTTCATTGCTTCTTCATGATGAGATTCCAAGTCTGTGTCCATAAGATCAGATAAATCGTATGTGCCAACCCCACCCATTATAACTATCTTGAGTGTATCAGTAAAAAATTCCAAACAGTGTTTATTTTTTATAAATGACTTATATTTCTTAAATAATTCAGATTTATGAGGCTCTTCCACATGCCTTTCTAGAGAAATTAAACCATCTTTTCTAGCAGTATTGAATGTATCATACATACACACAAGCAGTTCAAGAAATACAGCTTTGTTATATGGATTCCCTTTACATAGTGCAATCCAAGTTTTGAATAGTTTCATTGTGCCTTTGAGACCATAGCCAATGATAACACTTCCAAGTCCAGCACCACCAATAATAATAAATTCAGATATTTGAATTAGTGCTGCAACTTTGCCACCATGCATTGTATATCCTAAAAGCAAACAGCCAAATACAACACCAAGTCCTATAATAACAAACATAAGCTAGAGGAATCCTTTCACTAATGTGCTGCTTTATAAGCATTAGAATAATTGCAATATAAATTGAGTTTACTGCTATTATTCTATTCCATAAAATATACTAAGTATTGATACTAGGTTTTAGATAAAATTGATATAATATGAAAAAAGAGGAGATCAGCCTACATAAAGTTAAATATGTATATATTTAGTTGAACAAAGGATAAAAATGTTAAGAATAGATGATATTGTCAAATATCTAGAACAAATCGCCCCAACATGGCTTGCTGAAGATGGTGATAAAATAGGGCTACAACTAGGTGGTCTAAATAATAGAGTAAAAAAAGTCTTTGTAACTGTTGATTGCACGGCTAATGTTGTAAATACAGCAATAAAAGAAAATATAGACTTAATTATCTCACACCATCCCTTAATATATAATCCAATAAAAAACTTATGTGAAACTGACCCTGAAATATGCAATATTATAAATGCACTAAAAGCAGGAATATCAGTGTATGTTATGCATACAAATTATGACTCCGCAACAAACGGCATTAATGATATACTCGCAAGCACATTGGACTTACAAAACACATCAATTTTATTTGCCACAG
>JBDNDK010000142.1:0-6432 GCA_046719185.1 Armatimonadota bacterium | reverse complement strand
CTTTTCACCAAATGAAGAAATACCAGTATATGAAGGGACTATTTATATTTTTGCTTATGGAAAAGTAAAAGAATCTGTTAGAAGTGATACAAAAGCAGAAATCAAAGCAATTTTAGACATTCAGGGATGTACAGACACCCAATGTCTGATGCCCCAGAAAATTGAAATACAATCAGAAGTTGATATTGTAAAATCTTCTGATGGGATAAAAAAAACTAATTCTACATTATTTCAAGAGATTGAAAAAAAAGAAAAAGTTGCAAGGTCTGAAAAAAAAGATGATGATGGATTAAAAAAGAAGCTTGAATCTGCAAGTCTTCCTATAAAACTAGGCATTCTATATGTATTTGGAATAATGCTTGCCTTCACACCTTGTGTTTATCCGATGTATCCAATTACACTAGGATACTTTTCAAATCAAAGTGAAAAAAATACATTGAAAGTATTGTTGTATGCAGCTGTCTATGTATTTGGAATTGGCATAACATACTCAATTTTAGGGGTTTTTGCAGCTTTGACAGGCAATCAAATAGGTACTGCAATGCAAATGCCAATTATAGTAGTTGGCATATCTTTAATGCTGTTTGCTTTATCTCTTTCTATGTTTGGTTTATTTGAGATAAAACCTCCAGAGTTTATTGCAAAAAGATCTGCCGGAAAAACAGGAATTATCGGTGCTTTCTTTATGGGTTTAATATTTGGACTTGTAGCATCTCCTTGTGTTGGACCTGTTGTTTTGGGCTTAATGCTGTATGTTGCTCAAATAGGTGATCCATTGCAGGGGTTTTTGTTGTTCTTTGTGATGGCAATAGGTATTGGAACGCCACTATTTGGAGTTGCTGCATTTTCTGCAAAACTGCCAATGCCGGGATTGTGGATGGTAACAGTAAAAAGAATTGCTGGTTTCTTACTTATGGGTGCTGCAGTTTATTTCCTAACTCCTATAATACCTGCCAATCTTGGAAGAATAATGATGCCATTTGTGTTGCTTAGCCTGGCATTTTATCTTGTGTTTATGGATACAGCAACAAAATCTTCTAAATGGTCTAGAGGATTAGTTAAAGTGATTGCATTTATATTAGCAAGCACTGCAATAATATATTATCAGGCACATGGATTCAAAGAAAGTTTGACATTTGAACCATATTCTGAAAATGCATTTAATCAGGCTATAAAAGATGGAAAACCTGTTATTTTGAAGTTTTCTGCCAAATGGTGTGTATCATGCAAAGAACTAGAGCATGGAGCCTTAAGTGATCCTAAAGTAATTAAAGAAGGTGAAAGATTTGCTAGATTTGTTGTAGATGGCACAAGCCCTACTCCTGAAGTGAAAGAATTAGAAAAAAAATTCAAGGTAGCAGGCTATCCAACCGTGTTTTTCTATGATAAAAATGGAAAAGAAGTGCAGACATCAAGAGTGATAGGAAATGTTAACAAAGAAATCTTTCTTCAAGTTATGAAAAAAGTCAATTGACTAGTTAGAACATAAGCCTTAAACTATTATAATACTAAATTGCAGTTATAGATATTTGGAGGATTGTTTTGCCAAAAATAACATTTATAGGTGCTGGAAGTGTGATATTCACTAAAAACTTAATAGGTGATATTTTCCACTTTCCAGAATTAGCTGAATCTGAAATTTCATTAATGGATATTGATGAAGACAGACTTAAAATTGCTGAAATTCTTGCTCACAAATTAGCTGATGCAATGAATGTTAAGCCAAAAATTACTGCATCGACTGATAGGAAAAAAGCTCTTGAAAACTCTGACTATGTATTTAACACTATACAAGTTGGCGGTTATGAACCTTGCACAGTCATAGATTTTGAAATACCAAAAAAATATGGCTTAAAACAAACAATTGCTGATACCTTAGGAATAGGTGGTATCTTTAGGGGACTTAGAACAATTCCTGTGATGGTAGATATGTGTCATGATATGGAAGAAGTTTGTCCAAATGCATGGCTTTTGAACTATACAAATCCTATGGCAATCAACACTGGTGCAGTTTTGCAGCAAACAAATGTTAAAGCTGTTGGTCTATGCCATGGTATTCAAGGTGCTCATGGATGGCTATCTAAATGCTTAGAGATTCCTAGAGAAGAAGTGGCATTTGTTGCTGTTGGTGTAAATCACTGTGCTTGGTTCACAAAGCTTGAACACAATGGTGTTGATTTATATCCAAAACTTAAGCAGTTGGTCAATGACAATGCAGAATTTGTTCAACATGATTTAGTGAGATTTGAAATGCTGAAAAAGTTTGGATACTATGGCGGTGAATCTAGTGAACATATGGCAGAATATGTGCCATATTTCATCAGAAAAGGTCATGATGAGTTGATAGAACAATTCAAAGTTCCAATTGATGAATATATTAGAAGATGCATACATCAAAACAATTCATGGGATGAAATGGCAAAGTCTTTCTCTGATAGGAATGAGCCAATTGAAAATGTGAGAAGAACTAGAGAATATGGTTCATATATAATCCATGCAATGGAAACTAATGAACCATTTGTTATTCATGGAAACATATTAAACAAAAATCATATAACAAACCTTCCAAATAATGCTTGTGTAGAGCTTCCTTGTCTAGTTGATTATAATGGAATCCAAGGAATAGTTTATGGTGATATGCCGGAACAATGTGCAGCTGTAACAAGAACAAATGTAAATGTTCATCTGCTCACACAAAAAGCAAGTGCTACAAGAAAGAAAGAATATGTATATCATGCAGCTTTGCTTGACCCACTTACATCTGTCAATTTGACAATGGATGAAACAATAGCTCTTTGTGATGATTTATTTGAAGCTCATAAAGACTGGCTGCCTGAGTATGAATAAAATTAAACAGACCAAAATTCTTTGAAGATTGATGTCATTGTTATAAACAGCGGAGAATATAGAAAAATTAATACTCTCCGCTGTTTTAAGATTAACACTGTTGAGAAGGTTTACATAGCATTTGCATATTGCTTTGATTCATTCTTTTGAAGCCACTTCAGCATTCTAACTTTATTTCCAGACATTCCTGAGAAGAATTCTACTTTGTCCATAGATTCTTTCATTAAAAATATGCCCATTCCATGGTCTCTCAACTCAATTGGATCTGCAAGATAATTTGTCCAATGATTAAATGGTTCACCTTCATCTTCTATTTCAACAGCAATCACACTAGTACATATCATAAATCTAAGTTTTATTTTATTAAGCCCTTTTTTGGGTGATCCATGCTTATATGCATTAGTTAATGCCTCTCCAGAAGCAATCTGAATATCAGTAAGAACATCTTCAGAGGCACCAGTAATTGATGCGGCTTCTAATATTTTTTCCCTTAATATTGGAATAGCACTAGCATCTGCAAGAGCTATAAATTCATACATTTTCCAAGTATCACTTGTGCACTCAACACCAATAGGTATAGATTCAGAATAAAGAAAATCTATAATTGGTTTAGAAGGATCCGTAACTAAAGAAAGATCTGGTGAACTAATCATATTGATTATTGCATCAGAATAAGATACTAGTTCAAATTCGATTCCATTTTTATGGCAGAGGTTACTACTTTCCCTAATTGCTTGAGTACCTGATACATTTATAGTAAAGACATCATTTAGATCTATTATTATTTTCTTAGGCATACAATTGATTGCTTCTCTTACTTGACGCAATACAGCTGTTGCTTCTGTTTTCAACAGTTTACCATTAACCTTTATAATTTCAACTGATTTATTTGTATTATTTTGTCTTATCACAAACGAACTAATATTATTTTCCATGTTAGGCATCATGGTAATCCACCTCACTTTCAACAGCGAAAGCAAAAAAGATGCCAATGAAATAACAGTCTATATTATAATAATAACAAACTGTTAATTCAATCTCTTCCCTAGAGTCTATTTACCCATCAATTAATAAGTTTCAATCAACAAAATAGCAAATATCTTAATAATAAATGGCCTGTTAATAATATATGGAACTTTTTAATGTAATAGATATATATTTTATTATTTATTGTCACACATTATACTTATTCTACTGTGACAGTTTTTGCAAGATTTCTAGGCTGGTCAATTGCTGGACCTCTGCTTTTTGCAACAAAATATGCCATCAACTGCAAAGGAATAGCCACTAATACAGGTGAGAAAAGCTCTTCAGTTTTTGGTATGTAAACCACTCTGTCACAATAATCTTTTATCACTTCATCACCAGTATTTGCAATTGCAATCACTTCACCACTCCTTGCCTTTACTTCTCTGATATTGCTAAGCATTTTATCATAAACTGATGACTGCACTGAAATAGCAATGGTAGCAAAAGTTGGATCTATCATTGCAATAGGTCCGTGCTTCATCTCACCGGCAGCATAACCTTCTGCATGCATGTAAGATATTTCTTTTATTTTCAATGCTCCCTCAAGAGCACTTGCTAGATTTATACCCCTACCCATATAAAGGAAACCATTATAACAATAATATCTCTCTGCAGCACTAATCACAGCATTATAATCATTTAATATAAGCTCAGCTTGCTGAGGCAATTCCCAAAGTGCATTTTTAAGCTCTTGAGCTCTTTCTGGGGATATTGTTCCCCTCACCTGTGCAATATATAATGCTATGAGATACAGTACCATCAGCTGAGTGGTATATGCTTTTGTACTAGCAACAGCTATTTCAGGACCAGCATAGGTATATAAAACACCATCAGCTTCCCTTGCACACAAACTACCAACAACATTAGTGATAGCAAGCACCTTTGCACCCTTATTCTTCACTTCTCTCATGCCAACTATAGTATCTAAAGTTTCACCAGACTGACTGATCACTATTCCCAAAGTATTTTTTGTAACAATAGGATCTCTATATCTAAGCTCTGAAGCAACATCAATTTCTACAGGAATTCTGCATAATTGTTCTATAGCATACTTTCCTGCCATTGATGCATGGTAAGCTGTTCCGCAAGCTATCATTGTAATTTTTTCAATATTTTTTATCTCATCATCAGTTAATCCAATACCTTCAAGGACTATAGAATCTTTATCTGGGCTTAATCTGCCTCTCATGGTCTCTCTAAGTGCTCTTGGCTGTTCTATTATTTCTTTAAGCATAAAATGCTCATATCCGCCTCTTTCAGCCATTGCAGCATCCCATTCAACCCTAGCTGGCTGCTTGTCAACAATATTTCCATCAAGATCTATTATCTTTACACAGTCAGCAGTAATAATTGCTATATTATCATCATCAACATATATAAAATCACGGGTATATTTAAGAAAAGCACCAACATCAGATGCTAGATAATTTTCATTCTCGCCAATTCCAACAACTAATGGGCTATGTCTTCTTGCAGAAACAATCACATCAGGCTCTGCTGTTGCCATCACAACCAAAGCAAATGACCCCTCAATTTCTTTACAAGCTATTCTTACAGCTTCAGCAATATCACCCTTATAATAACTTGCAATTAAATGTGCAGCAACTTCTGTATCTGTCTCAGATTTGAATATATACCCCTCTTTAAGAAGCTTTTCTTTTAACTCTACATAGTTTTCTATAATCCCATTATGAACAACTGTTATACTTCCATCATTGCCACCTGAATGAGGATGTGCATTCTCATCTGATGGTCTACCATGCGTTGCCCATCTTGTATGTCCAATTCCAACAGTTCCAGAAGGTTCACAATTTTCAATCACATTCTCAAGTGCTTTCAATTTACCAACACTTTTTCTAACATCTACACCGTCATTGCTCATCACAGCTATTCCAGCAGAATCATATCCCCTATATTCAAGCCTTTTCAATCCTTCAATTAAAATTGAGCAAGCTTGTTTGTTTCCGATATATCCAACTATTCCGCACATTTATCTACCCTCTATGTTGATTTTTGTCTATATACTAATCATTATATAAAGATTTGTATATACTCTTCATTATAATATTCCATTATAAAAAGAGCAAAAAAAAACTCCCCATTTTAGGGGAGTTTTTGTTATTCATCTTAAACAGCTTAGAAGCTAACTCCTAATTGAACAACACCTATGCCTGATCTGTAGTCAGCTGTAGCTGCACTACCCTTGTAGTCAACTAACTGATAGCCAACTTTAAGATTAGCATTGTCGCCCATTTTGTGACCAATACCGAATGTCCAGTATTCTTCTTCGATATTTCTTAAGCCAGCTGTTGTTGGATCATACTTAACATACTCATATGATACATCGAATGTGTTCTTTGGTGAGAAATTCCAAGCGATTGCACCATATGCTTGAGTAAGTTTATCCTTTTTAACCATATTAGCAGCAGTAACAGTATCGATAGCTTCTAGGAATTGACCTTTTGCCATAAGGCTAAATGTTTCACCAAATGGTATATCAAGCATTCCATAGAAACCTTTCACGTTTGTTGGATTAACTATAGAACCAATGTAGTC
>JBDNDK010000141.1:0-6446 GCA_046719185.1 Armatimonadota bacterium | reverse complement strand
ACCTGCAGCTCTCAAACAGATGTGTAAATAACAACACTTGGGTATATGCAGGAATTCAGATGGATAGGTATTATGATAATCATGAGCTATTAGAGGCTGCATTACAGGCAGCTGCTGCATCAACACAAGGAATAATGGTGTTTGACTATTCTCATAGGATCGATCAGTTCTGGCCAATATTTGAAAAGGCATTCAAAAACCCAGTAGAAGCACCACATAAAGAAAGAACAAGGCTAAGTAAATTAAGAAAGAAACTTGAAACTGAAAAATTAAAAGGCTATACTGAACCACCTGTTATTATTCAACAAGGATTGCCGGGAACAGGATTGTAATAATTTACAAAAAATAAATTTTAACAATTATAATAAATTCTAGAAGGAAATAGATTAAATACTAAATAACTTAATTTTATCTGTTATTAACATTTTTGATTTCAGCTATTTCTAGCAGCTGTAAATAAAAAGGATTTGAATGTTGGGCAGAAACTCATTTGGGCAAGACAAAGGAATACATTGCATTTGGAGTGCATTATATTGTGCTATAGTTGCTCTTGTACTATCCTATGGGACATTCTATTTTCTATCTTCTGTAGGTTTGGGAGTATTATCAACAACAGATAAAACTCCCGCTACTCACTCTGCTCTTGTAAACCTTGTTTCTGTGCATAATGCCAATTTGCATGGTGAAGGAATAGTTGAGAATGAAATGGCGGGAAAATCTAATATAACTGCAGATATAAAACTACCAATCACAAGCTATATATTTATACCAATTATTGCATTACTTTTAGCTGGATATATCTCATCACTTCCAAGAGCAGATTTTGGACAATTGGCTATGTCTTGCTCTGCTATATTAGGCGGTATAATATATGGTGTTGTAATATCAGCTGCCTCTCAATTTACACCTGTAAAAATTACTTCATTTATCTTTGAAAATTTTAGAGGATTTAGTTTTGAAGCACCTCAAGTATTCTTTACAGCTGATTTATATAGTACACTTATATTCACTGTAGCAGTTGGAGCTTTGATGTCTTTTTTGGGAGCTATGATTGCAAACAGAACACTATCAAACAAATCTGAATCTGGCAAATGGTGGACTTGTGCAGTTTCTGGTCTTTTGTGCATAGTTATAATTCAAGTGTTGATAGCAGGTACTATTCAGTATATTGTATATTCAAATGCTGATAAAGAAGATATTGAACAAGGTAATGATAATATTTTGAATATACTTCCTAGTGTTGCAGGTTTGAGTTATGTATTAATGCATGGTGTAACTGTTGAAGGTGCTGTTGAATCCTATATGAGTATAACAGATAAAACACAAAGACCATTTGGTGGCTCTGTGAATTTATATAAAGGTATTGTATCAGTTGCTGATTCTGATGAGGAACCTCAAAAAAAACCTGTTCCTATTAGTTTGATTATAACAGGAATTGTATTAATTGCTGCTACTTTTATGATTGCCGGTGCATTGGCAGTAAAATGGGGAGCAAGGTGGGGCTCTTTCCCAATTGCCCTTCGAATTGGATTCATAAATGCTGTTTATATATTCATTGCATCAGAATTTTGCAGTGCAAGAATATCAAGCACAATGAAAACTGAAGATTTCATAAATAAAACAACAATTTATCTTGATACAATGGCTTCAATATATGTGGTGTTTCTAATTATAGCGGCTTTTCTTTTTAGCTTTATTGGAGCATGGCTAACAAATAGAAGATATTTGTTAAATACAGGATACCCATCTTATTAATATTAATTTTTTTGTATTTTAGTTTGTTTAACAGCATTATACATCGCTGATTACACTATTAAAAAAGCTTATATAATGTGCAATATGTAAGCTGTAAATTATAATAAAAATAGATCTTGAAAATTTTCTAAAGTTAGTGGGTTGATCATTTAGAATGTAATACAACAATAGTAGTGATTGCTAGAATTAAAGATATTGGTAAATTTTTGGAAACTGTAGTTATATCCATAGAAGTATTAAAAAATCATAGGATATTAATTACTGCCTATCAAAAAATAATTTTTTTAACAAAATATAGTTTTATTGTGTTGAAAACATAGCTCTCAACTCTCTTGCCTTATCTGATTTGATAAGTGCAATGAGACTGTCTTGCTCTCTTAGTTTTGTATCTGCGTGAGGAATTATTGCATGCTGGTCTCTTATTATTGAAATAATAAGAGTATTTGGAGGTAATTCAAGCTGGCTAACTTTTTTTCCTATTAATGATGATTTTGCTGGAATATCTGCTTCTACAATTTCTATATTTCCATTTTTTAATGCGGCAAGAGGTACCATTTCACATGTATCTATTTGCTTTTCAATCATATTAAATATAATTCTTGTACTATTAATTGTTTGGTCTATTCCTAACTTTTGAAGTATTGGTTCATTGTTAGGGTTATTTACTTTTGCAATGGTTCTTGGTACTTCAAATCTCTTCTTTGCCATTTGACAAATAACAAGATTATCTTCATCATCACCAGTCACTGCAACAACAACATTTGCCCTGCTCATTCCTGCCTCTGCCATTGTTCTAATTTCACATCCATCACCACACATCACAAACTCACCAAGACTTTCAGCAAGCTTTGCAGCAACAGATGGATCTTTTTCAACAAGCAGAACCTCATGACCTTCTGAAACTAATGTTTTTGCCAGATGATACCCTACTCTGCCACCACCAACAACTATCACATACATCAGCTTATTGTTAACCAATCTCATTATCCTCCATATCAAAAACACCAAAAGAGAAATATGTATCTGCTTTGTCATGTGGCTTATCTAAGAGCATATCATACATAAGGCCTGATATTATACTAGTTGAGCAAATAGTTTCAACTCCAAGATCCTCATATGCTTTTGCTCTTATTGGATCATATAACCTAGTAATCACTTTAGGAACTTGAAACCTCACTTTTGCTAATTGCACAGACATTAGATTTCTATTATCACCATTTGTGACAGCTATATACACATCTGCCATATCTATATCAGCCTTCAAGAGAGTTTCTTCATCAGTGCAATTACCAACAATTTTCTTTCCGGCATAATCTGGAAACAATCTTCTAAATGAAGATGGATTGATATCTATGATTGTAACATTATGCCCTTCTCTTGATAAAACAGTGGCAAGAGTTGACCCTACTCTTCCACACCCAGCAATCACAACCTTCATATATGAAACCCTTTATAGTATTAGTTTGAATAAATATCTCATATTATATAACAAAATAAAAAAGCTTGCCTTATTCAAGACAAGCTCTATTATAATACATCATCATTGAAATATCATAAAATAATGAATTTCTCAAACATTAGTTAATACTTGAACTAATGTAATTTTAGAAATATAAACACAACTAATTTCATAAAAGAAAATCTATACAGATTTTCTTTTTCTACCACCACCATGGCTTAGGCTTCCACCTTTTCTGCCTGCTTCTCTAGCTTCATCAGCTGACCATTCATGAGCCTTTCCCATTTGATGTGCAGCTTTGCCCCCTTTTCTGGCGATTTCTTTCTGTTTGATAGGATCCATTGATGCAAATCCTCTAAGTTTGATAGACATTAATTACACCCCCTCTCAAACACAATAAAGCATAACTTAGAAATATTTCTTTACAGAAATATCCAATGACCCCACATCTCTTTCATATAATCCTTTTTTACCCTATGTTCAACTCATGTAAACTGTTAAATTTTTATTTATAATATTTAATATACTAGGCATATTAAAACTATTGACTACTGCACTCTTAATCACCATAATCTTTTATATCATTTGTTTATGTTGGAGAGTTTATGCTCAAATCTTTTTATACTCACTTACCTCTACATTCTGGCAAAACTGATATACATAATGAATCAATTATATTTAAAAATAATAAATGGCTTTTTGATAAAAGTGTTTGGCAGAGAATGTTTAGAAGTATGGGTGAATCTGGTTTTGATTCAATTGTCATATCAAACTCAGATCCATTCCCATTTATAAATTTTGAAGATAACAGCATGCCACTTGATATTAAATCACAATATATTGATATCTTTAAGTGGATAATTGAAAATTCCCTTGATTATGGCATTTCTCCATATATGAAATTTAATGTTCTTGATAGAAATAATGTGCAATACTATAAAAACAGCATCAAGAATTTGCTAGAGGTATATCCTGAAATTGTAGGAATAATTGTTGATCTTTCTATATTGGATACCAGTTTATTTGATTCATATATACAAAAATCAATAATAGATATAGTTGATTCAGTAAGACCAGATTCACAAATTATATTTTCGGGGATAAATGAAAACAACATTGATGATATAAATAAACTAAAAAGAAGAAATAATAGAGAAATAAAGTATTCTGTGCAATATACATCATCATTTATTGTAGATGCACAAAGCAGTAGTTTTTTTGATAGATCAATAGAATTATTTGAAAATGAAAAAATAATAGCTGAATTTAGAATAGAAAACTTTTCTCCTTGGACAAGTTTTTCATATGAGACAAGTGAAAATATATTAGAAAATATTGAGGATTTGGGCATATATGGCTTTTGTTTGTATCCAATAGATCAGATACAATGGCCGCATTGTTCTGACACTGGATTCAAATATCAATTTCAGAGAGATAAAATTTGGTATAGTGTGTGGGGCGGAGCTGGTTTTGAAAGTCTGTTAAATGAGGGAAAGCCTAAATGGCTATTGAGAAACAGAAAGCTTATTTATGGTTTTCAGTCAGCATCAAAAATTATTGAAGTAATTACACTTTATTTTGCCGGTAATAGAGATTATTTATGGATACCTCAACTATCTTGTATGTTTGATACCAAAGCAAAAAGACTGCAATTATATTCAATATCAGATATGCTGGATATAAATTTCAACAATGATATTGATTTACAGACACCTTGGCAAGATATAACTGGTGATAGGAAAGTAAGTATTTCAGAATACATAATAAGAGGAACAACTGATGACTCTTATGGTCCTGAAGAATTGATAGATGAAATTGCCGACCTTGCAGAACAAGCTGTGGAGTCTGCAGAAAAAGGTATGAGAAATGCTTCAGGAGAAAAAGAACTACCATCTTTATCAAAAGATGCATTTTGTATGGGTAAATTGGGATTCTTTTATATAGAAAGAATAAGAGCAGCTCTTGCACATAGCAGAAGTGAACAATCTGAAGCAATTGAACATCTAAAAAGAGCTATCGGAATGATGAAAGAGATAAGAGCTGTAGATATGTCTCATAGAAAGTATTTGAAAATAAAAGCTGAAAATTCATTCTTATCAGTTAATTGGAATGATATAATAGCTGCTCTTGAGGCTGAATATAATGATGCTTTATCAGAAAAATATCTTTCTGGGAGCAATTATATTGTAAATATTGATGGAGAAACAGATGAGAAATAGGTTGCCTTATGCAACTTTATCAATAATAATTCTAAATGTGCTGGTGTATTTAATAACATCATCATATCCTCTTGATGCACCTTATGATTATGGTCTCATCCCATCAGAGCTGAGAGATTCATATAATTTTGGCAGATTAGTAACTTCAAATTTTATTCATGCTGGAACACTTCATTTGCTTTTGAATATGTTTATGCTGTATTTAATGGGAAGAGGCGTTGAAAGAGCCATTGGTAATACAGAATTTATCATTTTCTATTTGTGTGGTGCATTTGTTGCAGCCTCAACCCATGCCTTAATGGTAATTGCTACAGCAGATCCTTCACTTGAGACTAAGCCAATGGTTGGAGCTAGCGGTGCTGTTGCTGGAATAGCTGGATTTTATATCATAAGATATCATAAGAAGCGAATTAAATTCCTTGGCACTGAAGTATCTGCAGTATTACTTGTTTTACTTTGGGCAGTTTCACAGTTAGGATTTGCTATAACAGGATTATATAGAGATAAAATTTTTGGTATGGATATAAATGTGGTCAGCTATTGGAGCCATATTGGTGGTCTTTTATATGGTATGACCATTGCAATTATTTCTAATATGGCTAACAATGGACAAATTGACTACTTAATAGAAAAAGCTGCTTATAATGTAGATAATAATAATTTTCTTGAAGCTGCAGGTGATCTTGAAAGAATAATAAAAATTGAACCTGATAATGCTTATGCTCATTATGAACTTGGCAAAATATGGGCTCTTCTTTTAGAAAAAGAGCAATCTTTACCTTATTACCAAAATGCAATTAATTTATATGTTGCACAAGGAAAAGAAAAAGAAGCTTTAGAAGTATTGGCAAATATGAAAGCTACATGGAATGATTCGGAAATAGCTCCTCTAATTAAATTCAAGTTAGCCACATTTCTTTCAGAGACTGGAGAATTTGAAAAAGCTATTGATATGTTTAGAGAAATAGCAACTAACTCTCCAAACACTCCAGAGGCAGAAATGTCTATTATTA
>JBDNDK010000140.1:0-6451 GCA_046719185.1 Armatimonadota bacterium | reverse complement strand
TTGTCTGATCTGCTCCCAAAAAGCCAGAGATAGTTAAAATTTTGCCTCCCCTATCAGGCAATTCTTCATCTAAAACAGGATTATACAAACCTTCAAGTCTTGTTATGCTTCCTTCATAATCCACATATGCCGAATATCTATATTCACTATCAGAAAATTTTACTCCTGAATAGTTATCTTTGATAGAAATTATTTCTACTTTTTCACCAAGATTTATTTCAAGTTGATATCTTGATGTATTAAATGTTTCTCTTCTCATCTCAAATAATCTCCCAAAAGTTCTGCGGGACATATAATTATAAAATATAAATAATATTATTGTTTTCTATCTCTGCAGAAAACCTTACAATGATATCAGACAAACAATGCACATTCAATTATTATAGAAAATTCATAGCACAATCAACTGATAATTATACATTATTTATAAAAATATTATATTTTAATTTTATAGTGAACAGAGCATAAAATAATATCGTCTTTAATATATATCTTTGTAGAGTTTAGTGTATGAATATTGGGTAGTAATTAAAATAGATAGATAGTGTAGCAAAATTATATTGTTTTGCATATGATATGGTATAATTTGATAGGTGGTAATATTACTGGAAATAATGTTTTACACAGATAAAAAAATTAATAATCCTGCAAATAGTAAAACACATCATCCTATCCACTTTTTAATATTCAGGAGATAATATTGGCTATTTCAAGAGAAATAAGAATTGGACTAATACTGGGAATAATGGCAGGTCTTTTGTTTTCAGCTGGCTATGCTCTTAGGCTTGAATCAGCTGCAAAAATGAATGTGAGAACAAAAGCATCTGATTCTAATGAGCAGTCAACAGAAGTGGCATCTACAAATCCATGGATAAATGAAATGGATTTTGCACCTGTGTCTGTCTTGTATGACACTCTCAGAAGTTTGAGAAGCTATTATGTTGAGCCAATAACACAAAAAGAAGAATCTGAAATGAGCAGATCTGCAGTAAAAGCAATGCTGGGTGCAATGAGAGATCCTCACACAAGATTTTTATCTAAAGAATTAAAAACAGTAATAACAGATGCAAACAATGGCAACTTTCATGGCATTGGTGCTGTTCTATCAATAAAATCAGAAGAAATAAACACCACTGCTAAGGAAATATTCAAACAAAGTGGAAAAAACAAAAAGCCTACTAATGAATATTTAATTGTTCTTTCTGTTCTTCCGGGAAGCCCTGCAGAAAAAGCAGGAATAAAGCCCGGTGATAAAATTGTGGAAGTTGATGGCAAATCAATATTATCATTCAATCCATTCCATAAGCTTAATGAGCTTGCATCTAATATACCTGAAGGCAAAGAAGAAAAAGATCAACTCAAGAAAGTTTGGGAAGAAGAACAAAAAAGACTTGAAAACGGCATCACTATAATTGAAGCAGAAGAAATGCTGGCAAGCAAAGACAACAAGCAATTCAAACTCAAAATTGAAAGAGATAATAAAAATATAAATCTAACTGTTGCAGCAGCACCTGTGGTTGTAAATAGTGTATCTTCTGATATGCTAAAAAATAACACAGGATACATTAGAGTCAATTACCTAAATTTAAAATCTGCTGAGTCTTTTGGAAAAGAATTAAAAACTCTATCAAACAAAGGAGCTAGAAGCCTTATACTAGACCTTAGAAACAGCACTGGAGCAGATGAAAAATCAGCAATAGAAGTGGCAGGATATTTCATGCCTAATAAAACATTTGCAAAACTTGAAGGTGCTAGAAAAAACATAACAGAACTAAAAACCCCAAGTTTAGCTGAATCTGATATTTGGAAAAAACCTGTGATTGTTCTTGTAGATGAATACACTGCAAGAATGACAGAAGTATTGGCACAATCTTTCAAATCAAATGGCAAAGCTAGGGTGATTGGAACAAAAACTTTTGGAGATTTTGCTTGTGTTTCTTTATACAATCTGAAAGACAATTCTGCATTTACTCTAACAACAGGAATGTATTTAGATAATAATAATGCAAACTACCATGGAAAAGGATTGCCTGTTGATATGCAAATAGCTTCAACTGGTGATGATGATATTGTATTAAGAAAAGCTCTTGAATTATTGAGCAAGGCAGGGAGTTAGTAAATGTTAAAAATTAAATGGGAAAAAGTGATCCCTGTTATATTTCTACTTTTTGCATCTTTTATTATTGGTTTTATCACTCCTGATGTGAGAGCTAATGGTATAAAAGATGTTGTTGCCAGTGTTCAGCTCATTCCTCAAAGAATGGAAGCAGCAATTTCTAATGAAAAACCATCAACAGCTGGCAAGCTGGAAGTAATAGATACATATTCTACTATATTAGATAAGCTGAAAACTGACTATTATTATGGTCCGATAAATGAACAGGAAGTTACCTATGATGCTATTAGAGGTGTTCTTTCTAGTTTAGGTGATCCTTATACCAGATTTATGGATCCTGATGAATATAAAAAGATGAGAGAAGACAATGAAGGAAACTTCACTGGAATAGGTGCAAGATTAGATACTAATAAAAACAATGAAGTATTTATAAAAGAACCTATGGAAAATACTCCTGCTATGGAGATTGGAATAAAAAGTAATGATGTGATACTAGCTGTTGATGACAAATCAATTGCTGGTATGGACATTGAAGAAGTTGTCAAAATGATAAGAGGTCCTGAAGGAACAAAAGTAAAGCTCACCATTAGAAGACCTGGTGTAGAAAAGCCAATTGATTTTGTGATAACAAGAAAGATTGTTGAGTATCCTATTGTTAAATATGATTTAATTGATAAAGAAAACAAAATTGGATATTTGAGGCTTTATCAGTTCAATGAAAAGAGTGATACTCAGGTTAATTCAGCACTAGATGACTTAGACAACAAAAAAATTGAAGGTCTGGTGTTTGATTTAAGGGGGAATCCTGGTGGTCTTCTTAATGTTGCAATAGACATAAGCAGCAGATTTGTTGATAGTGGTCCTGTGGTAATAATACAAGAAAGAGGCGGACAAAGAAGAACACATAATGTAAACACACAAAAGCATAATCATAGAAAATATCCTGTGGTTGTATTGGTAGATAAAAGAAGTGCTAGTGCATCTGAAATTGTCTCTGGAGCTATCAAAGAATCAAACTCAGGCACTATTGTAGGAACTACTACATTTGGTAAGGGCAGAGTACAGTCTGTGATGCAACTAAAAGATGGCTCTGCTGTGGCAATTACAACTGCTAAATATCTCACTCCAGCTGAGCATGATATTCATCATAAGGGAATTGAGCCTGATTATTATATTGAATCAAATGATGACTATGACCCTAATGACTATTCAACAGATATACAGCTAATGAGAGCAATTGATGTGTTGAAAGTAAAGATGGGGCTTCTGCCTAAAACTGCAATAGATGATATGAAAAAACCTATTGAAACAGCAAAGAACATAAAGATAAATAGCTGATATCAAATAGTAAATTGTTGATATTACATAAAGCAAAACCCCGATGATTATAATTTCATCGGGGTTATTTGTTATTTAATTTAATAAATCTTATTGAGCTCCATAGCTAACTATATCTGACTGGTCTCTTGGTAAAAGATTCGGTCGAATCTTGCCATTAATAGTTATGACACTTGAAATGCCGGTGATTGTGAGATAGTGTCCTACAGTTGGAGCAGAAATATTGTTTCCGCTTGCTAAGTTGTTGTAGCTTACTCTTATACCTGTATAACCAGAGCCATCTGTTAATCCTGAGCCATCATCAATATAGAAAAATTTCTGAGTTACATTTCTGTATGTTACTTTACCCCAAGTCTTCACCAAAAGCCCTACATTATGAGGTCCTATGCCATTTTCAACACCTGGAGTATATTCATTTAGTGCAGTACCACCCAAGTTAGCATTTGTCATACCCCATGGTGCTACAGTCTGTGCCATAACACAAGAGCCTAAAAGCACAGATAATATAGCTGCTAAAATTAATACTTTCTTCATTACTTTCTCCTTTATCTGCAGAAATCTACATAATATCATTTTATCCTTATGCAATAATCACAAACAAAAAAATGCATATATTAACAATATACCACAGCTTTTGAAGTTGAGCAATTCAATTATAAAAAACTGGAAAAAAAATATGGTAAAAACTGAAGACTTGATATTTTTGTGCATTGATTATGCCATCAATCAATTTATATAATAAATAATAGAAAAGGATTAATTGCTTTCAGAAAAGGCAGGTTTAGATTTCTGAAGAAGCCCATTTTCAATGGCATAAATCACTAATTGAGACTGTTTATGAATACCTAATTTTTTGTAGATATTGTGTCTATGAGTTTCTACTGTTTTTGAGTTCACACACAACTTTTCCGCAATAGCTTTGCTGCTATATCCTAAGGCAACCATTTTGACAACTTCTTTTTCTCTTTTGGAAAGTCCATTGTTGTCATATTTTTTTTGAAGGTCTGGAGATACCCACTTATTTCCATTTGCAACTGATATCACAGCCTGCAATAATTCTTCTATTTGTGATCTTTTTGATACAAAACCCATTCCACCTGAATCAATAAAAGATTGCACGCAATCCCAACTGTCATCTGCTGTAAAAGCAACTGTTCTATAAAGATTATTTTTTGCAAACTCTTTTGCAGCTTGACAATCTATTTTTTCAAATAGGCATATATCAATTATAATCACATTTGGATCACACAGATTGAGCAAGTTTGCAGCATCACTTATCTTATCTGCTTCATAGACATTTTCCACAAATACTTGAGAAGTGAAATATCTGCTGACAGCTCTTCTGACAATAGGCTGTTCATCGACTATTAAAATACTAATTCTACCCTTATTAGTCATTTCAATCCCTCAACCACAAAGTTATTATCTAATATATGACATAAATTGACAATATGTTAACATTTCACAGCATAAATGCAGCATAACCGTTGTAAAATATATATCGGTGATTGATTGTCAAAAATTGAGGTCTTTAGTTATTAAAATTAATTTTTTTAAAAAATCAGCCAGTATTTTTAATTTACTGGCCTCATAGAAAAATATTTTAATTTAATCTTATTATCAATAAAATTTTCTGTTTGAACTAGATACCTCTTGAATATACATCTGGTTTCCTAGAGGTCTAAATGTATATGCAAGATACACTCTCTGAGTTCTTCTATTTGTATCTCTAAATTTATGCTCAGCAAAAGCTGTTATGTTATTATTTGATCTTTTTCTTATACCATCCCAAACAAAACTTATAGTATCTGTCTGACCAATCACATCTCTTGTCATATCAAGAAAATCTCTGCCTCTAATTTGATAGTCAAAATTGCCATCAAGAAAAATTGAGATTCTATCACTTGGTCTTACATATTTTTCAAATAAATCATATCTGCCATTGAGCCAAGATTTTCTAATATCTTCCAAAGCTTTATCCAATGATCTGCAAATAGGGTCTGCCAAATATAATCCATCACAATTCATCACTCTATCTCCAGCATATATAACTGATGGATAGCTGGATAAGAATATCCTTGTGGTATCTATATATGGATAATCACCATAATAATAATATACAGATCTTCTGCCTTGATTTGCCCAATTATCAAATAACCAATAGCCAAAATTGAAAGATCTATTATAGTTATGCTGTGGATAGTAGTATTTTCCAGATTTGTAGATAGGTTTGTATCCTACTCCACCTGTATTATCATAATATCTTTCTCTATAATATAGAGTTTTTTGATCGGGTCTATATGATGTTCCATAATAATAATTTTCACGCGGTCTGTATATTGAGCCTTGTGAAGTAGTTGATGTTGGAGGCTTATATATACCAGATGTGTTTCTATTAGTACCTATATTTATATCTGGCCTATAGGTTTTTGAATTTTCCACACCACTTCTATTTGCTGGTGTGTTAGCCGGATTCTGAGTAGAATTATCAGACTTTTTATTTGTCTTGGAATCAGGTCTGTAGCTTGTTCCTGTTGTTACTTTTTGCTCATCAGAACCTTCAGAAGATGAAGATGATGATGCAATCTCTGAGTCAGGTTTATATGAGGTACCTTCATCAGATAATGCACCTGTTGATAATAATAAAAAAAATACCAAAATACCAATAAGAGATAAAACTGAATAGGGTTTAATTGTATTCATAATAAACACCTCCCTTTATAAATTTATAAGACGATAATAATATTTGATAATATCTCTATACATTTATATTATATTTCAGTTTACCCTAATATCTATTTTTATAAAAAAAAGCCGATCTTTGCAGACCGGCTTTATATCCATAGTTCTATTTGCTGTTTTATGCAGCTTTTAGATTATTTGCCCTATTTTCTTCAATCTTAAATTGAGCAACAAGGTCTTGGAGGGCTTGAGCCATACCAGATAGCTCTTCTGCTGAAGCAGATAGCTCTTCCACTGAAGCATTCTGCTCCTGAA
>JBDNDK010000014.1:0-25598 GCA_046719185.1 Armatimonadota bacterium | reverse complement strand
CATCATCAACTAAAACATATCCTTTATACACACCAAAACCATTATGGGCAGAACAAGACCCTGAGGATTGGTGGAAAGCAACTGTTGAAACTGTTGCTGATGTGATAGAAAAATCAGGAATAAATGCATCAGAAATAAAGGGCATCGGCATATCTGGTCAGATGCATGGAAGTGTGTTTTTAGATGAAAATAATAATGTTGTCAGACCTGCTATATTGTGGTGTGACCAAAGAACCCAAAAAGAATGTGATTGGATAACTGAGACAGTTGGTAAAGATAAAATTATAGAGTTTACCTGCAATCCTGTTCTCACTGGTTTTACAGCAGGCAAAGTAGTGTGGCTAAGAAACAATGAACTTGATAACTATAAGAAAGTAAAGAAAGTATTGCTTCCTAAGGATTATATCAGATTTAAGCTCACTGGTGAGTTTGCAAGTGAGGTATCAGATGCTAGTGGCACATCATTCTTTAATGTTCCTAAAAGAAATTGGGCTTGGGAAATATTAGATGCTATAGATATACCAAGAGACTGGATGCCAAAATGTTATGAGAGCCCGGAAGTGAGTGGGAAAGTTCATCAGTCTGCTGCTTTAGCCACTGGCTTAGCTGAGGGCACACCTGTTGTAGGTGGTGGTGGTGATAATGCTGCTGGTGCTGTTGGAAATGGAGTTGTGGAATCTGGAATAATTTTCTCTACTATTGGCACATCTGGAGTTGTGTTTGCATTTTCAGATGAACCTGTGTATGACCCAGATTTGAGAGTGCATACATTCTGCCATGCTGTGCCGGGTAAATGGCATCAAATGGGAGTTATGCTTTCTGCAGGTGGCAGTTTGAGATGGTATAGAGATACATTTGCTGATACAGAAATGGCAATGGCTAAAGTATTTGGCAAAGACCCTTATGAGATAATTTGTGATGAGGCTGCAATGGTGCCTGCTGGCTCTGAAGGCCTAATATTTTTGCCTTATCTAACTGGGGAGAGAACACCTCATGCAGACCCGCATGCTAAGGGAGTATTCTTTGGTATATCATTAAGGCATGATAAAGCACACTTTGCAAGAGCAGTGTTGGAAGGTGTTGCTTATGGAATTAGAGATTCATTTGATATATTAGCTGGAATGAACATACCCATAAAGCAGGTGAGAGCAGGTGGTGGTGGTGCCAGAAGCGAATTATGGAGACAGATAAATGCTGATGTATCCGGTCATGATCATTCAACTATCAATGTAGATGAGGGACCGGGTCTTGGAGCAGCACTCTTAGCTGGAGTTGGCACTGGTGTTTATAAAGATGTGCATGATGCCTGCAGCTCTGTGGTGAAAGTAACATCAACAACTAAGACAAACAAAGATACAAAAGCGGTGTATGATAAGTACTATAATATATATAGAACTTTATATCATTCACTAAAAGATAGCTTCAGCAATGTAAGCAACATAGTGTCTGAGTAACAATAACCGTTATTCCAATCACTAGCATATCATTCCGAACTTGTTTCGGAATCTATTTAATAATTCCCCATTTGAAGGGGGAAAGCCGTAGGCTGGGGGATGTATTGCCAACGTTATGTTGAACTTGATTCAGCATCTATCTAAAATCTATGATACTCTGAAATAAATTCAGGTGATGTAACCTGTCCGGTGTCGTGGTGTTTCAGGAACTTGCTTGCAAAACATGTGTAATGCCAGCTTGGTATCAGGAATAAGTACACGACACACCAAAAGATTATCTTAATCATATTTCTATAGTGGAGATTGATATGAAGAAAAAATTAGCATTGATTATGATATTAATATTTACCATTGCAAATATTGCTTTTGCAGATGAGTATTCAGCACCAAAAGGCAAAATAAAAGGCATTATATCTCCTGCCTCTTCTGGTGCAAAGATAAGTCTGATTAAAATGGATAGCATCATACCAGATAGTGATATTCCATCTAGCATTTCTCCATCTGCAGATGGAAGCTTCACAATAGATGCCTATGCTGGTGATTATATCATCACTGTATCTGCTGAAGGCTATCTCACTGTTAGCTTGTCCAGTGTTCTTGTGAAACCAAAACAAACTACTGATGTTGGCACTATTACTCTCAAAAAAGCAGGTGCTATAAATGGTGTCATAATAACTGGTGAAAAAGATTCTGTACTAATAGGTGCATTAAAAAGAGATAGAGTAGGGGGCTGGATATCTTTTCCTAAATTCTCTGCTGTTAATAAAAAAGATAACACATATACAATAGACCAATTGGATGAGGGATTGTATGACATTATAATCCTATCCTCTTCTGCTGGGATATATCAGGCAGTGTCAGATTATGGTGGTGAAGCAAGCTCTGAAGGTAAACTTGCAGATGCTCTCAGAGAACAGTTTGTGAAAATAACTGAGTTGGAAAAAGTGAGTGAAGTAGAAGATCAGTTGATTATGTATTCAAAAGATTATATGTCAAGTGAAGGTGGATTTGATGCATTGAAGAATAGACTGGATTTTGAAATAAGTGAAAGAAAACAGGAAAATGCCAAGTTAGATATTGAATACTCACTTTTAGCCTGTGCTGGAAATGAAGATAGAGCTGTTAGTATAGTGAAAAAAACAAGATCTATCACCACAGAAGATTCAGAAAAAAAGACTCAGCAAGATTTAATCTATTTTTGGATTAAAGAAAAGGGTGAATGGAAAATAGCAGGCATTTCAAATCCATTCCCATCTATTATTGCAAAAGATATTTGGAAACAGAATATGCAAAATCAGCCTGAGCCCGCATCATTTGATGTCAAAATAATATTCAACTCCCAATTATCTGGTATAGAAGTTAAAGAGAATGAGACATCTAAAGTAAATGATTTTGCTATTTCAAGACTTGCTGCATATCCAAGCTTTTGGGTTAATGCATCAAAAAGCAATGGAGAAACTGCCCAATGACAATTTTGGGTATAGATATTGGAGGCACTAAGACTATATGCGGGATTTCTGATGAGTCTGGAAATATCATAAGCTGGAAAAGGATTGATACCCCCGGGTATATAGGACCAGATAAAGCCATAGGCATGATAAAAGAGTGTGCTTGGAATGTGATAAAAGAAGCTGATGCAAAGGTAGATGTTATTGGTATTGGCTGTGGCGGTCCTATGGATAGGAAAGCTGGTATTTTGCATGATGTGCCAAATCTGCCCGGTTGGAAGGGTTTGTGCCTTACTGAGATTTTTGCTAAAGAATTTGATGCACCTAGTTATTTAGATAATGATGCCACTTGTGCCTGCATTGGTGAGTTTATGTTTGGTGCAGGCAAGGGTGTTAATGATATGGTTTATTTCACCATCTCCACTGGCATTGGTGGTGGAATAATTGCAGATGGAAGAGTGTATAGAGGTTATGGTGATAATGCAGGTGAGTTTGGTCATATGAAAATATTGATAAATGAACCAGACTGCCCTTGTGGAGATAAAGGCTGTCTTGAAGCATTATGCTCAGGAACCAGCATAGCAAAGAGAATTAAAAAGCTGATAAAAGAAACCAATCCAGAAACAATTCTGCTTTCTTATGTTGATGATGTTGATAAAATCACAGCTGAGCATGTATCTAAAGCGGCTTCTGAAAAAGACCCTTTTGCATCTAGTTTTTGGCAAGAAACAATGGAGTATCTTGGCATTGGCATTTCTAATGTTGTGAATATCTTAAATCCTAGACTAGTTGTGCTTGGTGGTGGAGTAACAAGAGCTGGTAACATGCTGTTTAATCCAGTAAGAGATGTTGTAAATAAAAGAGCTATGGCACCACTAGCTGCCGACTGTGAGATTGTGCCAGCAGCTAATGGAGATTTAACAGGACTCTTGGGTGCTGTTGCTCTTGCTGTAGAACAGACTAATAGTTAAAAATTAGCCGTTTTTTGATTCAAAGTCTTTCATAAAATCTGCTAGTGCTTTCACAGATTCTATTGGAACTGCATTATAAATGCTTGCTCTTAGTCCCCCAACAGATCTGTGTCCTTTAAGACCAATCATACCTGCTGATTTGGATTCTTTGATAAACTTTTCTTCCAATTCTTCACTAGGCAGTCTCCATACAACATTCATTATAGACCTAGATTCTTTTTCCACAGGGCATCTCCAGAAGTCTGATGAGTCTATCACATCATAGAGCATACCTGCTTTTTGCTCATTTATTTTCTCAACAGCACTGATGCCTCCAAGAGAATCAACCCATTCACAAACTAATTTTAATATATATATGCCCCAAGTGTTTGGTGTGTTATACAAACTGTTATTTTCAAAGTGAGTAGAATATTTCAAAAACACATTTATATCATCAGTTGCTCTTTCTATAAGATCTTTTCTGATTATCACCAATGCAAGACCAGAAGGTCCTATGTTCTTTTGAGCACCTGCATATATGAGACCAAATTTATTCACATCAATCACTCTGCTCATTATCTCACTAGACATATCAGCTACAAGCGGAGCAGATGATGTTGGAAAATCAGCATATCTGATGCCTCCGATTGTTTCATTTGAACATATATGCAGATATTCAGCATCATCAGATAATGACAGCTCATCTTGCCTTGGCATTCTTGAATAATTGCATTCTTTTCCATCCCAAGCAACATTCACATTACCAACTATTTTTGCTTCTTTTATGGCTTTGCTTGCCCAGCTTCCTGAGTTTATATAATCAGCTGTTTTTCCTTTCCTGAGCAGATTAAGTGGAATCATAGCAAACTGCAGACTGGCTCCACCTTGCAAGAAAAGCACGGCATAGTCATCTGATATACCCATCAGCTTTCTCACCATTGCTTCAGCACTATTTATCACAGCTTCGAAATCTTTTGACCTATGGCTCATCTCCATTATGCTCATACCAGTGCCGGCAAAATCAATCAATTCAGATTGTGCTTTTTCTAAAACAGGCAGAGGCAAGGCTGCAGGACCAGCATTAAAATTATGAACTCTACTCATATCAATATCACCTCAACAAGATAAGTTGTATTTTCACTAACCATATAAAAAATATTTGGCTAGAATCTTTTCTGTGTGCTTATCTTACCCCAGCTTAAGTGATGTGTCAATGCTCTATCGTGATATTTTTCACAAACTAGCAAAATAACCAGTAAAGTAGGGGATATTTGAAATAATCAAAGAAGATTGTATATTTTGTTTTCACATTGAGTGTCAATAAAGAATTTTTCTAATCTCTAAATTCTAAGCTACTGGAGCTCCTACAAGCTCTGACACTCTGGCAATTAGTGTTTCTTCTGCCTTTTGTGCATCTACATCAACAGCTACATCAAGCACACCATCAGATGAATATACTATCCTTCCATCTTCCAATACTTCTGCAGACTTTGGCTCTGTGGTGATAACAGATTCATCTATTATTGAATGAACAGCAAGGACATCATGCATAAATGTGTAGCTTCTGCTTCTTAGGCTGAAATATTGATGAGTCATAAGAGCTAGGGTATCACCCAATTCTGTATGTTGAATATCTCTCAAATCTTCTCTTTTTATCACAACCTGAGTTGTTACATTAAGACCAATAACAACTGCAGGAATGCCAGACTCCAACACTATCTTGGTAGCAACAGGGTCAACACAAACATTATGCTCAGGATCAGCAAACTGCTTGCCATCACCTCTATACACTCCACCCATTATCACAAGCTTTTTGAGCTTTTTCATTGTCTCTGGTGATTTCTGAATTGCCTTAGCAACATTTGATAATGGACCAATTGCACAAAGCACTATCTCATTTGGATTAGCTTCTATTGTCTCCAATATATAATCAACAGCATTATCTTTTATAACATCTAAGTTTATATCAGAAAAATCTACACCCTCACCCTCAAAGTTGCCCCAAAACATTTTGCCATTTGGAGTAATTGTCTCAGAGAGTCCTTTATACACAGGCACATCTTCTCTTTTTGCCTGCTTTAGCATTTTTAGTGTTATCTTAGCTCTTGTTTCTAGGTCTGCATGAACAAGAGTTATACCCAACAAATCAATTTCTTTTGATGCCAGACAAAGAGCAAGTGCCCATGCATCATCAACATCTGTTCCAATGTCAGTATCCAAAATTAACTTGTAATTCATTTATTACACTCTCTTTCATTTCATATATTTCAATATTTTTATAACATAATCAGAGGACATACTTCAATAGTAATGCTATTATTTATCAATTATTGACAGCATTTAATTTTATTATTATCGTAATATCTCTTACAAAACCAAAAAATATTTTTTGCATCTATTATACTATTCTCTTATTGGGTTCTTTTACAAATATCAGAAATATAACAAGAATTATAATCATTAATGCTGCCATCACTTTGAATGATGAGCCAATACCTATATGGTCTGACATAATTCCCATAAACAAAGGACCAGCCGTCATTGCAGCAGCATTTGTTGCAGAGTGAATACCCTGAGCTGTGCCTTTCATCTCTTTAGGTGCAACTTCCGCCACAAATGCAATACTAGCCACCATCATAATCCCAAAAGTTATACTATGCAAAATCTGCACCCAATAAACTGCATGAGTTGTGGTAGCCATTGCAAGCAAAAATAATCTTATGGGCCACACACAAAAAGAAATTATAAGAGGCTTTTTTATGCCTATTCTGTCTATAAGCCTGCTTGTGATAATTATAAATGGTGCTTCGGAGGCAGCACTAATGCAATATGCAATTGCAAATGTGGAAGTGTCTCCACCTAGCTCTTTGAGATATAAACTTAAATAACTAAAAGTACCAGACTCACACATCCTAAAGAAAAGATAACACACCAAAAACAGCCATGTTCTATCTCTTTTTAACACTTCACTAGCACATCTAAACATAGACTTTGTTGTCTTGGTTATAAAATTTTCTTTTAGCATAAGCATAGGAAAAGCACTTGATATGTATAAACACCCACACAACAATAGAAATCTATTACCCTCTGCAGCTTTAGGAAATATTGAAACAATCACAAGAGCAACAATAAACCCAATTGTACCCCATAGTCTTGGAACAGAAAAAAGCCTTGTTGTGGATTGCTCAGCAGTTGCCCAATCTGATGCTATCACCTGAGGCAGCATCATACCAGAAAAAAAACCTACTCCACTCCAAATAAATAAAATAAGAAAAAGCAAAAAGCTCTTAGCACTCATATAAAAGAAATATGAACTCCCAAGCATCACACAACAAAATACTGCCACATATTTTCTAGTGCCAAGAATATCTGATATATGACCAATTTTAGCTTGGGTAAGAAATCCTGTGAGGGCATAAGCCGATGCTAAAACTGCTATCATTGAATAAGACATACCTTTATTGTGTAAATACACTGGCAAAAATGGCATTGCAATCCCAAGAGCAGATAAAAAGAGAAAAAAATACACACTAAGCCAGACAATTTGACAGGCTTCTACAGCTTTTTTGCTCATTGCTATGTTGTTTTTTTCAAGATTTTTGGTATCATGTTTCATGTAAATCAATTGAACCTATTACTGTTAAATTAACTTCTTGTGAGGTGATATATTATGCCAACTTATGTTTACAAATGCAAAGACTGTGAACATCAGTTTGAAAAAGTTCAAAAAATGAGTGATGATCCTATATGTGAATGCCCAGAATGCAATGGTACTGTTTCAAGACTGTTGTTTGCACCCGGAATTGTGTTCAAAGGTTCAGGATTCCATATCAATGATTATCCATCTTCCAGCAGTGCAAACACTTCATCCGCACCTAAGTCTGACTCTGCCTGCAGTTCATGCTGCAAAGCTGAGTCTGGATGTGAAATGAAAAATTAACTCAAACATTATAAAAGAGGTTGTCTGAGATTTTAAAAATTTTAAGTCATTCTGATTGTTAAAGAAGAATCTCTTAGTTTCGGGAACTTGTTCCCGAAACATCTTTCAAATTTTCCAAAGCAATTTTCATTTTCTAGACTCTTCACTTTGTTCAGACTGACAATTTTCTCAGACAGCCTCTTTTCATATCTTATTCTTAGTATCTATCTAGCTTCTGCTTTCAAATCACCAGCTTTAGCAACAGCTTCCATTATATTCTCAAAAATCTTAGCCTTGATAACTGTTCTGCCATCTACTATCTCAGGAGCAGATTCTATTTCTATTCTGTTGCCATTAACATTTATCATCTTTGAGCCAATCTTCATAGCAACTGTTGTTTTATCTGAAAAGATAGCAGTAACAATTTTCTCCTTGTTGTTCCACATCAAAACAGCACCTGTGCCATTAAGCATATCTCTCAGAAAAACTTTTGCATCAGGAGATTTTATATCAAGTATTTTATCTTGGTCTTCTGGTCTTAATGCTGTCATAGAAGGTATAGATGAATTTGCTGAAGATAGTTTATATTTATCCTGCACATTATATTCTGGCACATAAGCCATTATATCATCAATTGATAATTCTGTAATTACCTCTGGAGTATCTACAGCATATTGAGTTGGTTCAGCAGTTTTCATAGATTGCAGCTGTGATTTAGCTTCATTTTCAGCTATATTATTTAACTCAGAAATCTTTGGTTTGATTTCAATATTTTTAACAGTCTCTGAAATTGCAGATTCATTTGCAATAGCTGATAAATGAGTTTCTTCTGCTATAGTCTCTTCTGGTTTTATAGGTTCAGAAGCATTAGAAATAATAGCATCATCAATTTTAGGAAGCATTGCAAGAATTGTAGCATCTGAGTTTAATTCTGGAGCAGTCTCAATAGATTTTACAGTATCTGATATTGCAGGTGCCATTTGTTTTTCTGCCACAGGAACTGCTTTTTGAATAGGTTCTGTTTCTAAAGGTGCTGCTGTTCTAGCTGGTGTTGTATCTATAACATTATTATAAGATGGCACCACCACTTCATTTTTAGCAGTGTTTTGCTCTGTTTGGATTGGTGCATTTTGTGTTATATTTGCAGTTGTTTGCAGAGTTTGTTCAGAGTTGCCATTTTTGAAAACAACTGTCACTTTTGCCTCTGGTCCAGCTTTGCCAGTAGGGTCTGATGCATAAGCATGTATTATATGATTGCCATCTGTATATGTTGTAGTATCTAATTCATAAGAAAAAGGTCTCACATTGCTGAGCATTCTGATTTTTCCATCAACAAGCAAACTCACCATTGCAGGACTTGCATTATCATTTGCAATATTTAAGCTTATATTTGTTTCCCCTGATAATACCTGATTATCTTTCAAATTACCAAAGGATACTATGGGAACTTTATTTGATTTATCAACATTTCCAACACTCACATATCCTTGCACAACTATAAATTCTTTATCACCAGAGTAGAGTTTTACAGTGATTCTATGTGTGCCTACTTTGTATTTCCAAGTGTCCCAATTATATGATATAACACCTCTTCCTTGAGGACTTGCAAAAGATCTTCTTTCCACACTTGTGCCGTTTATAAATACTTCACTAGCTGTAATTTTTACATCAGATTCTGTATTGTAGCCAACAGATACTTCCACAAACCTTGATGTAACAGTAGAACCTTGAGCAGGAGTGAGCCAAGTGCCTGTGGCAGCTTCAGCAGAGGCTCCAAAGTATAGGGTAAGCATAAATGCAAGTGCTATAGAATATTTTTTTGATATTAAATACCATTTTTTCATTTCACAACACCTTCTTTATAAAGACATAAAAGATAATTACTAGAAATAATTAAACACCTATATTGGATTTATGTCAATTAAAATCAAACAAAATTGTCGTGTGTATTTTCATTTGCTTAATTAAATAAAAAATTACAAAAAGTTGCTAAAGCATATTGCTAATAAAGTCGATAAGTTGTTCGGAGGATGAGATATGATTAGAGCCTTTTACAGCGGAGCAAGTGCTCTTGTAGCAAGAGCTTTGCAGCAAGATACAATAGCAAATAATATAGCAAATGCAAATACACCAGGCTTCAGAAAAAGCAGGGTGATTACTCAGTCATTTGAACAGGAACTTGAGGGAAGTTTTGCATCATTAAAATTCAGACAAGCACAAACCTATCCTGATTCACCACAAAGAGCAGTATTGGTGGGTGTGAAAAATGTATATGATTATTCTCCTGCAAATCTTGAAGTTACAGGAAACAAGTTTGATATTGCACTCCAAGGACCAGGACAAATCCAGTTAAATGGTGCTGGCGGAAACAAATTCACAAGAAGCACAAAGTTAGTGGTGGATAGTGCTGGAGAGCTTGCAACATCTGAAGGCACAAAAGTGTTAGGAAGAAATGGCACAATCAAAGTGCCTAATGGTGAATGGGAAATAGACTCAAATGGAAATATTGTCTCAGATGGAGCAGTGGTTGACACTCTCAGAATCACAGGTAGAGCTGAGGGACAAACAAAAGTATTGCAGGGTCATATAGAAACAGGAAATGTGAGTGTAGTAAAAGAAATGGCATCTATGATTGCAAACTTCAGAGCTTTTGAGGCTGCTCAGAAAGCAATTCAACTGAGTGATGAAAGCTTGGATAAATTAGTTAATGAAGTTGGAAGAATAGCATAAAAATAGCAAAAAGAGTAATAAGCATTGGAGGAAATATATGATTAGAAGTTTATACACAGCAGCAACCGGCATGGAAGCTCAACAGCTGAATATGGATGTTATTGCAAACAACCTTGCAAATGTAAATACAACAGGCTTCAAAAAGAGCAGGGTTGATTTTCAGGATTTACTCTATCAAACAATAAAGGCAGCCGGCACAAGCCAAGCTCAGGGTGTGCAGATTCCAACAGGAATACAGGTTGGTCTTGGAACAAATCCTGTTGCCACACAAAAAATCTTCACCCAAGGCAATTTCCAGCCTACAGATAACCCACTTGATATGGTAATCTCTGGTGATGGATTTTTTGAGGTGCTTATGTCTAATGGAGATTTGGCATACACAAGGGATGGTTCGTTTAAGAAAGATAGTGATGGAAGAATTGTAAATTCAGATGGTTATGTTCTCCAGCCGGATATCACAATCCCTCCAAATGCTACTGATATATTCATAGGTGAAGATGGCACAGTTTCAGCAAAAATTGCAGGTCAGCAGGAAGCTGAGAATATTGGACAGATAACAATAGCAAAGTTTGTAAATCCTGCTGGTCTTCAAAGTATTGGAGGAAACCTATTCAGACCAACAGCAGCATCTGGTGATGCCAATGTGCTTGCTCCTGGTACTGATGGTTCAGGCACAATTAAATCAAGAATGCTTGAAATGTCTAATGTGAGTGTAGTAGATGAAATGGTTAATATGATTTTAGCTCAAAGAGCTTATGAAGTGAATTCAAAGAGCATACAAGTATCAGATGAGATGCTTTCTGTTGCAAACTCATTAAAAAGATAGTAGGTAAATAAAATGAAGAAGATACTAACTCTGCTTACAATTATATACTTAATATCAATATGTGTATTTGGATATGCTGGTGTAGTGCTAACAGTGAAAAAAGAGGTTACAGTTGAGCCAGCAAAAACAATCACAATATCAGATATAGCAGATATTAAGGCATCTTCTGAACTAGCTCAAAAAATAGGGGCAGTAAGAATATCAGCAGGACCAATATCCGGTGCTTCCAGAACAATCTCACTGCCTCAGATAAAAACAAAGCTTAAGGCAAACAATCTTGATAATGGTGTTGTTTATCAAGGTGCAATGTCCTGCATAGTAAAAGCAGAGGCAATCAAAATAACAGCTGAAGAATTATCAGATGAGGCAGTAAACTTTGTATTGAGCCAATTGCCTTCAACAGGTCTGAACTATCAGGCTGTGATAGAGAGAATGCCAAGAGAGTTGACAATATCTTCAGTTGGAAGCTATGAGATAAAGCCAAAGTTGATGAGGTCATCTGCTGGTCTTGGTCCAAACTCAGTTGCTTTAGATGTTATTATAAATGGCAGAAGAACAGCAGGCACAACTGCAGTTGTTAGAGTATCTGCTCAGGCTGATGTATTGGTGGCTTTAAGCCACATTCCTATGGGTGAGATGCTTACATTAGAAAACTGCTCATGGCAAGCAAGAGACATCACAAATATCAAAGAACCTGTGTTGATGAGTGAAGGCGGAGCAATTGGTGATTTTGTTGCAAGAAGAAGCATTGGTCAAGGTGCAGTTGTTACAGCTGGAGACTTGAAAGTGCCTGATACTATCACAAGAGGTGAGACAATCACAGTGGTTGTAAACTGCAATGGCATCAAAGTAACTTCACCTGCTCAGGCAAGGCAATCTGGAAGAGTTGGAGATATTATCAGTGTGAGAGCAGAAGTATCTCAGCAAGATGTGAGAGGTACTATCACTGCTCCCGGAATTGTGGAGATTACAAGATGAAAAGAATATTCAAATCAAAAAAATTATTTGCATTAGGCATTGTGTTTGGTGTATTGTGTGGAGTTTGCATGTCTATGGCAAATGCTGAGTCATTATGGCCAGAAAATAAAAATAACTCTATGTTTTCAGATTCAAAGGCTCATAAAGTTGGAGATTTAATCACAATCCTCATCACAGAAAATGCCAGCTCTACTAAATCTGCAGGCACAGATGCAAAGAAGAGTTCTGATTTATCATTTGGGCCTGGTGTCGGATGGCTGTTTGATCAGATTCCATTGGTAGAGATGACTGGCAAAGATACATTCAAAGGTCAAGGCTCAACCACAAGAACCAGCAACTTCACAGCCAGAATGACAGCTAAAGTGATAGCAATTGATGAAAATGGAAACCTTGAAATTGAGGGTGTGAGAAATGTGAAGACAAACACTGAGAATGAGGAAATTAGGCTCACTGGCAAGATTAGACCAAAAGATATCAATGCAGATAACACTATATTATCTACTTATGTATCTGATGCTAAAATCATTCATTCAGGCAAAGGACCTATTGGAGACAGACAAAAAGAGGGTATCATCACACAGATATTCAAGTTCCTTTTCTAGAATAAAATAATTCTCCCTTTTGAAGGGAGTGGCACAAAGTGCCGAGGGATGTGTATTTCCCTAATTACTATATAAAAAACCAGCCAAGGAGCATACCCAAGGCTGGTTTTTGTGTTTGTTTGAGATTATTTTTCAGGAACTTCAATGCTATATTTATAAATTTTAGCTATATTTTCCGGTGTTTCGGGAACTTGTTCCCGAGACCAAAACCAGCTGACCCATCTATACTATCACACACTATCAGCCATTTGTCCATAATTAAACTATTATATTTTAATAACAACTTGTCAAACTATGGGCAAAAGAAAAGCCATGCTTATAGATAACTAAGCATGGCTTGTGTATTCTATTTAATTGTAATTTCTAATTATTCAGCATTTTCTTTCTTAGTTTCTTTCTTCTCTTCTTTAGGCTCTTCTGCAGGTGGAGGAGGTGGTGGAGCCATCATTGGTGTTGCATCCGGTGGGTTTTTGATAATTGTTTCAATATCTTTGAAGTCTTGAATATTAACAGTAATGTTTGCTTCCTTGATTCTCTCATTCATTTTTTGTCTGAATTCAGGCTCAGATTGTGACTTTTGATAAGCTGCAATAAACTTTAGCTCATCCTTCACATCTTTCATCTTTAGGTTACTCTTTTCTTTTTCATTAATTACTTTAATCAATAAAAACTGAACCTGTGGTGCCTCACCAAGCTCAAATACTTCACTTACTTCACCCACTTTCAGTTTTTCAGCTTGCTTATTTATAGGGCTATTTTTATCATCCATATCAATCCAAGTTTTGTATGCACCAGACATACCCATTCCACCCTGCATATATGTCAAAGCAACCTGATCAAAATCTTCACCATCAGCAATCTTCTTAGCTGCTTCATCTATCTTGGATTTATCAAAATTCATAATGATAGCAATTTGCTTCTTAGGACCATGAACATATCTGCTTTTCATCATCTCATAAACTTGCTTTAAGTCTTCATCTTTAATTGGAAAGAACTTTTCTGCAAGGTTTGCTCTAGCTTGTCTTGATTCAAAATCAAGCTTCAAACCGGCTTTACCAAGATATTTTTCTCTCTCTTCAAACTCGCCGGTTCTTATGTAGAATTCTTCCTGTACTTTGATTTGCTCAGCAGTAGGAGCAACTCCCTCTGCTTTTGCCCAATCAATCACAAATTTTTGTTCAATTAAATTTTGTAAAACTTGTCTTCCAATTCCTCTGTGAATAATCTCAAAATACTCAGAAGCTGAAATTGTTTCACCATTAACCTTTGCAACTGTGCTGGGAACACCCTCAACATTTATTCCGCTACAGCCAGCAACTGCAACAGTTACTGCAGCTATTAAGACTGCAATTAGAACTATTTTCTTCATCAATCAAACTCTCCTTAGAAACATAATATATGTTTACGCAACATAAATGAAACTAGTTCATTTCATTAGACACCTTGGAATACTTTACAACAGTAATGCCCATAATGTCTAGTACTATTTTAACATTTCTGTAAAGATTATACAGATTCACACATCATACTGAATATGCAAACATAATATTATACTAGACTAACATATCCTAATTGGTTAAAATACTATAAGAAAATAAGAAGAGGCAAGATAGTAATTTTGGTTATAATAACCTCTTTATAATAGTAGATGGGAGATATTTTATTTAATGGATGAACAGAATATATTAAACCAGCTTGTTAATATGTCTTATGAGCTTGGCAAGCCTGAGCATGAATATGTGATATTAGGTGAAGGCAACACTTCTGCAAAGATAGATGAAAATTATTTTTATGTAAAAGCAAGTGGAAAATATCTTGCAAAAGCAGATTCAGATACATTTGTAAAAATAGACCACAAAAAAGCACTGGAAATGCTTGATGGTGGAGATTTAACAGATGAAGAAATAAAAGAAATGTTGATGCAAGTATGTGCAGATCCTGATAACAAAATGAGACCATCTGTAGAAACTACATTTCACGCATTTTTGCTCACTCTGCCGGAAGTGAACTTTGTTGGTCACACACATCCTACTGCAGTGAACTCTATTTTGTGCAGTAAAAATGCTGCTGAAGTGGTGCAGGGCAGAATATTTCCAGATGAAATTGTGTATTGCAGTATTGAACCAATTTATATTGAATATGTGGATCCAGGACTTGAGCTTGCTAGAATAATGAGAGAAAGATGCAATGCATTTTTAGATAAGCATGGCATCTCCCCAAAAGTGATACTTATTCAAAATCATGGTTTAGTAGCTCTTGGCAAAACACCTCATGAAGTGGAAGCTATCACAGCAATGTATTGCAAAACTGCAAAAGTGCTAATGGGCACATACATATTTGGTGGTCCTAGGTATTTCACTGAAGAAAATGTGAACAGAATCTATACAAGGCCAGATGAAAAATACAGAATGCAACAATTCAAAAAAGACAACTAAACTATTAAATAAAGAGAACAGGTGAATATAATATGAGCAGTAAATTGGAAGATTTTAAGAATCTAAATTATCCTCTGCCTGAGAAAAACTTAGCTTGGCAGATGACAGAAGCAGGTGTTGAGAACTTTGGCAAAAGTGGTGTTCCAGATGAGTTGCCAATGCCTATTCCTGCAGATGATGAGATACTAACCAGAGTAGATGCTATTGGAATATGTTTTTCAGATGTAAAGCTAATCACTCAAGGTTCAAGCCACCCAAGAATCACAGGCAGAGATTTAGTGAAAAATCCTGTGATAGCAGGGCACGAAGTGTCCCTTACAATAGTTAAAGTTGGTTCTAAATGGGCTGATAAATATAAACCGGGAGAAAGATATATCGTACAAGCTGATGTTTATTATAAAGGTGTTAATCTTGCCTATGGATATGCACTGCCCGGAGGTATGCAGCAATATGGTATCATTGGTGAAGAAATATTAAATGGTGATGAAGGCTCATATATTATCCCTGTGCATGATGACACTGGATATGCTGAAGCTGCATTAGTAGAACCATGGACTTGTGTGGTTGCAGCATACAGAATTAACCCTAGAAAAGCTATAAAAGCAAATGGTGTTACATTGGTTGTGCAGGTAGAAGATGGAGATTTCTCATTTGATGGTGCTATCTGCAAAGATGGTGCACCATCAACTTTGATATTAAGCGGTATAAAAGAAAATGTAAGAAGCGGTATATGCAATTTAGATTGCTGCACAACTAATAGAGTTGAAATAGATTTGATATCTCCATCTGATATTGAAGGATTAAAAGAGAAATATACAAATGGTAAAGGCTTTGATGATGTTATAGTATTTGGCACTCCATCACCTGAAATGGTGGAAGAACTTGGTAAAAACCTAAGTGTTAGAGCTGTTATGGCAATACTAGCAGACAAGCCTGTAGCAAGACCGGTGCAGATAGATGTTGGAAGAGTGCATTATGATTATATCAATTATATTGGAACAAACACAAGCAAAATATCTGATGCCTATATTAGAAACAGGAGCAGTGAATTAATTCCAAATGGAACTGCTTGGTTTATAGGTGCTGCTGGTCCTATGGGTCAAATGCATGTTCAAAGAGCTGCTCTTGCAAAGAATGGTCCTAAAAAAATACTCTGCACTGATGTTGACAACAATAGGTTGGAATATCTAAGAAGCAGTGTGGAAGAAGATGCCAAGAAAAATGGTATTGAAATGGTGTTTATCAATCCAATGGAAGCTGGAAATGAAGCTGTTGAAAAAGCTATAAATGAACTGACTGGTGGCAAAGGTTTTGATGATATTGTTGTTCTTGCACCTGTGGTGAGATTGATAGAAGATGCTGTTAAATATCTAGCTGATGATGGATTGATGAATATCTTTGCAGGTGTTCCAAGAGGCACTATAGCAACTATGGATATCAGCTCTACATATATAAACGGCAGCAGATTCACAGGAAGCAGCGGTTCATTGGCTTCTGATATGGTTGATACACTGAAATATACAGAATCTGGTGAACTTCCTACTAAGAACTCTCTTGCTGCTATTGGTGGAATTGATGCAATGGCTGATGGAGTGAAGGCAGTTAAAGAAGCAAGATTCCCCGGTAAGACAGTCATCTTCCCACATATACATTTGCCACTAACTGCATTGACAGATCTAAAAGATGTTCTTCCTGAAGTTTATGCAAAATTGAAAGATGGCAAATTTTGGACTCAAGAAGCTGAAGATGAGCTGTTGAACAGAAAACTTGAAATATAAAAGAGGACAAAATGACTTTTAGGAGATTTGAAAATAAAGTTACTGTAATAACAGGTGCTGCCCAAGGTTTAGGTGAGGCTATAGCACTAAGATTTGCAAAAGAAGGCTCTGATGTTATCCTTACTGATGTTAATGAAGAGAAAGTGAAGCAGACTGCAGAGAATATTGCAAAAGAAACTGGTGTCAAGACACTTGGTGTGAAGATGGATGTTACAGATGAATCTCAGGTGCTGTCTGTATTTGAATCAGTAAAAAAAGATTGTGGAAAAATGGATGTTATGGTAGCTAATGCCGGGATTTTGAAAGCCTATGAGCTTTCAGAGTTTCCCTTGGATGAATGGAGACTTGTGGTGGAAGTAAATCTAATTGGTTATGCAATATGTGCAAAGCACGCTGCCATAATTATGAAAGAACAAAAATTTGGAAATATCATTCAGATAAACTCAAAATCAGGTAAAAAAGGAAGTTTCAAGAACTCAGCTTATGCTGCAAGCAAGTTTGGTGGAATTGGTCTTACTCAGAGCCTTGCATTGGAACTTGCACCTTATAATGTAAGAGTGAACAGTATCTGCCCCGGCAATTTGCTTGAAGGCACTTTGTGGCAGGAAAGTTTGTTTGAACAATATGCTAAAAGATTAAATATGACTGTAGAACAAGTAAAACAAAAATATGTTGAACAAGTTCCGCTGGGCAGAGCATGTGAGTATGATGATGTAACAAATGTTGTGGCATTTATAGCTTCTGATGAAGCAAGTTATATGACTGGTCAGGCTATAAATGTTACCGGCGGACAGGAGATGAGGTAGTTTAATGAGAATAAACCGCTTTCCAGAAAATCCTTTGATTATGCCTACTGATGTAAAGCCGTCAATTGATGGTTATGAAGTTTTGTGTGCATTTAATGCAGGTGTAATTCAAGCTGGTGATGAAGTAGTGATGCTTATGAGGGTTGCTGAAAAACCCATAAGCAGTGACCCAGATAAAGTGTTGGTTCCTGTGATGGAAACTGTAAATGGCAAAAATGAATTAGTAGTACACGAATTCAGCAAAAAAGACCCTAATATTGGCTTGCATGACCCTAGAGTGGTTTGTTTTCCGGATAGAGTATATCTCACATCCATATCACATTTAAGGCTTGCAAGAAGTAAAGATGGAATCAATTTTGATATTGAAGAAAAACCTGCTTTATGGCCGGATATGCCATATGAAAGATATGGACTTGAGGACCCAAGAATCACATTTCTTGATGATACATATTTTATTGTATATAAAGGTGTTGATCCACATGGAATCACTCAATGCCTTGCAAGCACAAAGGATTTTGTAACTTGGCAAAAGCATGGTATTATATTCTGCCCTGAAAATATGGATGCAATGCTGTTTCCTGAAAAAATAAATGGCAAATATGCAGCTTTGCACAGACCAATGCCAAGATATATGGGTGCTCCAAATATGTGGATAGCATATTCAGAAGACCTTATCCATTGGGGTGAACACAAACTGCTGCTTGCTGCTGAAAAAGGAACTTGGGAAGGTGATAGAATTGGTGGTGGAGCAGTGCCATTTTTGTGTGATGATGGCTGGGTTGAAATATATCATGCAGCTGATGAGAATGGTGTATATTGTCTTGGTGCTTTGTTGCTTGATAAAGACAACCCAGAGAAAGTATTGGCAAAATCTCCTGAACCAATGATGAAACCAGAAGCTGTATATGAAACAGATGGATTTATGAAAAATGTTGTGTTCACTTGCGGTGCTTTAGTGGATGGAGATAGAGTGACTATCTATTATGGTGCATCCGATGAATATATGGCTGCTGCTGATGTAAGCCTAAAAGAAATGCTGAACAGCTTAGTATCATTATAAAATAAAGGATATAGATAGATGATAATAAACACCATTAACTGCTCTTTGACAGACTTTGCATGTGATGCATTAATAATAAATTTATTTGAAGGTGTTACTATGCCCGGCGGTGGAACTGGTGCTGTTGATAGGGCTGTTAATGGTTTGATATCTAGAACAATAAACAAAGAAAATTTCTCTGGCAAACTTGCAGAAACACTTATTTTAAGAAATTGCAAGGGAATAAAGAGTGATACTATTGTAGTAGTAGGGCTTGGCAAGCAAGCAGATTTTGGTATAGACCAAATGATAAAGGCTAGCTCTGCTGCTGCAAGAGAATGTGAAAAGATAAATGCCAAGAAAATTGGCACTATTTTGCATGGCTCTGGAATAGGCGGATTTTCTCATTATGAAAGTGCTAAATCATTAACTATTGGCTCTCTTTTGGGTCTATATAGATTTGATAAACACAAAACAAAAGAGAAGAGTGATAATAAAGTTGAAGAAATAACCATTGTAGAAATAGATGGCACAAAAATCTCTGATATAGAAAAAGGCATATCAACAGGTTCTATTATTGGAGAAGCAGTAAACAAATCAAGAGACCTATCAAATGAACCTTCAAACTATCTAAATCCCAAAACTCTAGCTGATTTTGCTTCTGATATTGCTAAGAAATACAATCTGTCCTGCACAATTTTAGACAGAGAAAGTATTGAAGAAAAAGGCATGGGATTGGTGAGTGCTGTATCAAGAGGATCAAGCGATGAACCGTATTTTATAGATATTAGATACACATCACCAAATGCAAAGAAAACAGTGGCAATAGTTGGTAAGGGTGTTACTTTTGATACTGGCGGATACTCACTAAAAACTGCTGATAAAATGTATGGTATGAAAGATGATATGAGCGGTGCTGCTGCTGTGTTGTGTGCAATGGAAGCAGTGGGAAAGGCAAAGCCGCTTGTTAATGTGATTGCTATAGTGCCGGCTGTAACTAATGAAATTGGAAACAAATCAATTCATCCTGGAGATGTGTTTACCTCACTAAGCGGACAGACAGTTGAAATAAACAATACAGATGCTGAGGGAAGACTAATATTAGCAGACGCTCTCACTTATGCTGCTAGAGAAGGTGCTGATGAATTGATAGATATTGCAACTCTCACGGGTGCTTGCATTATAGCTCTTGGCAGAGGAATATCCGGAATAATTGGCAATGATAGCAAATTGGTGAATGATTTGATTAGATGTGGTGCAAAATGCTGTGAGATTTTCTGGCAGCTGCCACTTTATGAAGATTATATATCACTACTAAAAAGTGAGACAGCAGATTTTATAAATGCACCGGGCCAAGAAGGTGGTGCTATCACTGCCGGATTGTTTATTTCACAATTTGTAGAAAACAAAACTTGGGCACATTTAGATTTATCCTCTATTGAAACCAAAACAGAGACACTAACAAGCAGGGTTGGCTCCACTGGAGTCGGCACAGGTACACTTGTAAGCTATTTATTAGATATATAAAACCTCAATTACCTCATCACAAATTTAATTTATTTTGTGAAACTTCCGAATATAAAACTGAGCAATATTTTTTGTTTTTTTTGAGAAATTTTCTCGAAAGCCTTCAATTGGCAAGGATATTGCAATACTAAGATATAGCAATCTTATTTGCAATAAATGAATATATTTGTCGAGAAATTGGCTCAGAAAGGATGGAAGTTATATGACAAAAATTTATGCTGTATTAACTACTATTATCTTAGTATTTGCAGTAAGTAGTGCCTATGCACTTGACCCAGAACCAATTTTTGATTTGCAAGATGACTTTGAGATAATATTTGGAGAGGTAAACAATCCTATTTCTGCAGGAACTGTTCTTAATGCAGATGGCAGACTTCTTTTTGCTGGCACAAATCAAATAGCTGCATGGTTTAGAATTATAAATGCAGTTAGCACAACAGGTGAAGATTTAGCTGATGAAAATATGTGGAAGCTTAACTTCATTAGTGGAACCTTTGACATTAGAACAGGCAAGAATGGCGGCGGTGATCTTATATGGGAAGGAGAGATAACAAACTTTTCTTTTATCTACAGCAAAGATTATTCTTTGTTTGTTATTCCTGCAGAATTTATGCCAGCTGCTGATGTGCAGTTATATCAAGGTTACGGCTCAGCAGTTTTTACAAGACCTGCTTTAATTCCTGCAACTGATTTGTGGGATGTTGAAAGTATTTATTTAACAAAAATGGGTGCATATAATATGAATGAAATATTAGTTAATCCAAGAGACCCAAGCAGCGATCTAAAAGGTTTAATTGGAAATATGCAGGGAACTTTAGTTATTCCTGAGCCCGGAACTTTAGCTGCAATGCTTACTGGTCTTGCTGGACTTGGCATAGCTGGAGTAAGAAGAATCAAAAAATAATTCTCACACAAAAGAAGGATTTTACCATTGCCCGATTTAACTAAATAAATCGGGCTTTATTTTTTATGGATAGAACAATTTCTGACACTCTAAAATCAACTTTTCTATTTAATCAGCTTCCTGAAAAAGAATTTCTTGAAGTCAGAGCCATTGCAAAGAGAATATCTCAACCTCAAAATACTGTTATTTTTTATGAGGGTGAGGAATGTAATGGAATGTATATAGTTGAAGAAGGAGCTGTGAAAGTATATAAAGAATCACCAGATGGCAAAGAACATGTGGTACATGTGGCATTGCCCTATGATACTGTGGCAGAAGCTGCAATATTCTTAGATGAAGGCTATCCAGCTACAGCATCTGCAATTAAAAAAACTTCTCTCATATTTCTTCCCAAAAGAGATTTTATAAATCTATTGCAGCAAAAACCCAGCTTGAGTTTTAATCTAATGGCTGCAATGGCTAGAAGATCACAAATGCTACTTAGAAATATTGAATCTTTAGCACTAAAAGACTCAGGTTCAAGACTGGCTGATTTTCTTTTAACTGAATCTAAAAACCAATCATCACCTAAAATAAAACTTCATATCACCAAGCAAACACTAGCTGCAAAACTGGGCATTGCAAGTGAAACCTTATCAAGACTTTTAGCAAGACTAGAGGCTGAAAATATAATCCAAGTAACAGGCAAAGAAATAATAATCAACAACAAAACAGAGCTTGAAAACTTGATTAATATTTAGATCTTCTACTGATTTTGAAATACCTCTGCTAGAGCTATTATGTTCTCTGGAGGCACATCAAATGGCACTGCATGTGTAGGACTTGCAATATATCCCCCATTTTCTTTCATTATAGATATTATTTCTTTTGCATTCTCTTTTACTTGCTCTGGAGTTGACCTTGGCAAAACTGTCTGAGTGCTCATTCCACCAAAAAAAGATAAATCTTTCCCAAACTCTCTTTTTACTTTTCTAATGTCATATATCTCAGGTTGGAATGTCTGATACACATCTAGACCTATCTCAATTAAATCTGGGAATATTTCTTCTATATCTCCACAAGAATGCTGGATTATAAATTTATCTTTTTCTTTTACTTTTGCATACATCTTTGCCACATAAGGCTTTATAAACTCTCTCCAATAATTAGGACCCATTATTGTGCCTTTTTGTTGTCCCCAATCATCACCAAAATATATAGAGTCAAAATCATAATCTAGTGCTATTCTTAATACTTCAAGATTATGCTCACAGATTGCATTTAATAGAGTGTGCACAAATTCTGGCTCCATTATCATATCTGCAAGCAGGTTTTCCATTCCTCTTAGAGTCCAAGCTCTTTCAAACATAGAAAAACCAATACCAAACACCTTGCATTTGTCATCTTCAGAGTTAATTAATGCTTCACACTGAGCTCTAATTTCTTTTTCATCTATATATGGGAATTCATATCCATCTAATGTGGTGTCTTTGAGAATAATATCATCAATTACACCGATATCTTTATCAGCACCAGTTCTGTTCCAAACAACTCCAAACTGGTCTTGGAAATATCCGCATCTATCTTTCATTTCTTCAATTTTGCCATAACCTGTAAATGCTAAATGGTTTCCAATTTTATTTATCCAATCTGGGTCACCAGTGTATTCAGTTAATCTTTCATATGCCTGATATGTTAAATCTATCTGATATGGCACATAATCAGTTTCTTTATGGTTTATAGCACTTAGCACTCTTTCTCTTTTTGTCATCTTTTCTACCTTACTTTATATTTAATATTTCAGCAACTTTCTCAATTCTCTTGAAATCAGCATTTGGAGGAACATTATCACTCATACCCAGTATAAAACCTTTTCTATTCTTTAATGGTTCTATCACTTCTCTAAGGTACCTTACAAAATCATCATAACTTCCACCTTCATTGCAAACTATCACTGCAGGTATACCTCCCTGCATCACAACCTCACCTTTAAGCAAATCAAGTGCTTCATTAAGACTAATATCAGCCATTGGTTGTGAAACAATAGCTTCCACAATATTAAGACCACATTCTGGAACTAAAGGCAGCAGGCTTTGTGTTCTGCCACACCAATGTCCCTGAAAAAGTTTGCCCTTAGCATTAACAATTTTTCTAGCTTCCTGATAGAATGGAATAGCATATTCTTTGAATATCTCAGGTGATATCATCACACCATCCATGTTATCATTCACACTTATCACATCTAAACAGCTATCAGCCATTAATGATATTCCTTCCAAAAATAGCCTTTGATATGCATTGCAGAGCTTATCTACTTCTTCTTTATAATCCATCCACATATAAAGACCATTTTCATATCCTGCATCTGTTTTTGTGAATTGTATAAATGGTACACAAAATACTTGTGCAAGAGCAATACCGTCATCTCCAACATTTCTTAGTGTCTGCTTGGCTGGTTCTGGATCAAATTCACAATGAGCAGACTCCACAACATACTGCATCACCTTCATTGAGTCCAAATCTTTTACAAAATGTTCTTTCAAAAATGCAGTGCTGTGCTTACTTTCAGTTGGCACATGCACTTGTCTCACCGTGCCTATTGGTGTTTCAAGAATATCAATTGTTTCACTACCCTCTTTATAATTTTTAACTTTAACAGAGCTGTCATAAACAATTCTAATTCCACCTGCTCTAGCCCAAATTGTTGCATCAATTGCTCTTACTATATCATCTCTGGAGCTGTCCTTATATTGATCAGGCAAAGTGCCTTGAGCTTTATTAATACCATACCAATAGTCAAAATTAGGTGCCCAGACAAGATGATCTACCTGCTCATTTCTGAGAGCTTTTAGGTATCTTTCTCTTTTAGTCATATAAAGCCTTTCAAATATTATTTTCTATAAATAATTAATTATAAAGCAAAAAGAATGCTAAGGTTTAATCTTAGCATTCTATTATATATCTATATTTATATATCTATATTTATTTTTCTAACAGACTATAAATCATTTTCTATATTTATCCAATGGAACAAGGTCATTAATTTTCACATTTCTACCTTCTTTGATAGATGTATTGGCAGCAATCCCTGTGAGAATAGACACTGCTCCAGCATAAGAGCCAGCCTGATGACCAAGTGGGTCAGCTACTCCGCCTCTAAAGAGCATATTAAGAAGTCTTTCATCTCCGCCACCATGACCGCCACTAGCCTTTGGCACTGTATAATTAATTTTTCTACCTTGTCTGTCATAAATATCAAAATAGTAGCAAGGCTCATTTCTTCTCAAACCAGAGTGATACTCAGCTATTTCCATTCTGCCATTAGTGCCGCTGAATGTAGCCATATAACCCTCATATGGAGAATGTGCAATAAGTGAATAGCTAAGAACAGCACCTTTTTTATATTTTACATTCACACTCATTGAGTCTTCTATATCAATTTCAGGATCAAACACACATCTATCTCTAAAATATCCATCTTCAGACTCACAATCAAAATACATTTGCTTTAATGTTTCATTGCTTTTCATGTCTCTATAGTATTCACAAGTTTTATCATATTTGCAAGTAGAGCATCTTTCTCCTCTTTCTTCTCTTGTGGGACCATAGAATCTGAGTGTTCCAAATGCCATCACTTCTTCCGGCTCATCATCAATCCACCAGTTGATAAGATCAAAATGATGAGTAGATTTGTGAACTAAAAGACCACCAGAGTTTTCTTTTCTTCTATGCCATCTTCTGAAGTAATCAGCACCATGTGAAGTATCTAATAGATATTCAAAATCAACACATAAAATATTTCCAATAATCCCATCTTTTAATGCTTGTTTGATAGCAGTGGCATAAGGAGCATATCTATAGTTAAATGTAACAGTTACCTTTTTACCTGTTCTTTGTTCAGCTTCAAGAATAGCATTACATTTTTCAGCATCAATAGTCATAGGTTTTTCTGTGATAGCGTCCATTCCATTTTCAAGGCATTTAATTATGTACTCATGATGGAATCTATCAACTGTTGTTACAATGCCTGCATCAGGCTTTGCTTTAGCAATCATTTCATCAGGGTCTGTAAATACTTCACAATCAAGACCAACAGATTTTTTTACATACTCTGATCTAAGCTTGTTGATATCATATATACCAACAACTTCTCCAACATCAGCAAATTGATTTTTTAGTGGTGTTGCATACATTCCTTTAGCTCTACCGCTGGGCGGGCGCGG
>JBDNDK010000139.1:0-6507 GCA_046719185.1 Armatimonadota bacterium | reverse complement strand
GTTGACACAATTGTATCCAAATCACCAGATACCAGTTCTCCATTAATTGCTTCTAATACTTCTCTTGCTTTAATTGCTCTCATAAGATATAGTCTCCATCAACAATTCTCTTGCAACTTCTCTATCATCAAAATGAATTGTCTCATTCGCAAATATCTGATAATCTTCATGTCCTTTACCTGCAATAACAACACAATCATCAGCTTTTGCTAATTTTATAGCTTCTCTAATTGCTTTATATCTATCTGGTTCTACAACTATATTGTTTTTTCGTTCTATTCCAGTTAATATTTCATCAATTATAGACAATGGGTCTTCAGTTCTTGGATTGTCAGATGTAACAACAACTATATCAGATATTTCATCAGCAATTCTGCCCATAATAGGTCTTTTACCCCTATCTCTATCACCACCACAACCAAACACAACTATCAAGTTTCCTTTTGTTATGCTTTTTGCAGATAGCAATACATTTTCTAATTCATCTGGAGTATGTGCATAATCTACAATCACACCAAAATTTTGTCCACAATCAACATATTCAAACCTTCCAGCAACAGGCTTAACATTTGCTAGTCCTTTTATAATATCATCAATATGAATATCTAAACATAATGATGCACCAATTGCTGATAATGCATTATAAACATTAAACATTCCACCAATAGGCATTTTTATATTTATGGTATTGTTTTCATAAATTAAATCAAATGAAACTTCCTTATCAGTTGCAATTATATTTTTTGCCATTAAATCTGCAGTTTTATTTATACCAAAAGTGATAACTTTGCCTTTTGTGTTTTTGATTACAACATCAGAGTGTTCATCATCTATGTTTATAACACCTGAAAATGTTTTTTCTGAATGATTAGGCATATCATTAAACAACAACATTTTTGCTTGTAGATATGCTTCCTGAGTTTTGTGGAAGTCTAGATGATCTCTAGCAATATTTGTAAATATTCCAACATCAAACTCACAGCCAATTAGCCTTCCTTGATATAACCCATGTGAACTAGCTTCCATTATAACAGCTTGAACACCTTGATGTTTCATATTAAATATAGTCTTTTGTAAATCTAATGATTCTGGAGTTGTGTGATTTGATGGAAGATATTCATTGTCAATTCTAATACCAATAGTACCTATAACACCATTTTTTATATTTGCTTGATTGAGTATATAACTAATTAAATGTGTAACTGTGGTTTTTCCACTTGTTCCAGTAACACCAATAAGCTTAATATCTCTTGTCGGATAGTTATAAAATGCAGCTGCTATTTTGCCCATTGCTTTTCTTGAATTTGGAACAACTACATAAGAAACTTTTGAGGAATATTCTTTTATATTTTTCTCAGCAACAATTGCAGAAGCACCTTTTTTTATAGCTTCAGATATATAATTATGTCCATCAAAACTACCGCCTGATATAGCAATAAACAAATTACCATTTTGAACTTCTCTACTATCAAATGCAATACCATTAATCTCAACATTATTATTGTTGATCATTTGATAATCGCTTATGTTATCTATTAATTCTAAATACTTCATAACTCTCATATTATAACCTTAAAGCATAGAGAATTAAATAAAACACTCAAAAAAAAGACAGTTTTTATAATCAAAAATTTATAATCTTCGTCTATATAAAAAAATAGGGTTGTGAAGGTTTTACAGAATTCGCCCAAACCCTGCAAATACCATAATCACACAACCCCAAAGAGTACGAATAGCCCATCGGCAAGAACCATACGTACTCTCTCTGCTGATAATATCAACAGAGTAAACTTGATGGAGCAGTGGTCTGGTGATATCAGTTCGCCCAAGTCCTTCAAACACACAGATATCCTCTGCTCCAAACTTTACAACAAATATGCATTAAAAAATCAAACAAAATTAAACAAGTTTTTTCTTATCTGCATCTTTTTTGTTTTTAGGAATATTAATTTTACCCGGTTTATCTGCCGGTATTTCCATTTGCCATAATGCCTTTTCAGCTATTTCTTTGAAAACTGGTGCTGCAACAGATCCACCATAATGTGAACCTTTTGGTTTTGTTACAACAACACCAATTACAATTTTTGGATCGGTTGCAGGTGCAAACCCATAAAATGATGCAATAAATGCCCCTGGTTCATATCCTCTGGCATCTTTTCTAGCCATCTGAGAACTCCCTGTCTTTCCTGCAACATACCAGTCCTCAGTATCAGCATTTTTTCCTGTTCCATTTTCAACACAAGACATCATCATTTTGGTCAATTCTTTAGCAATTTCAGCCTTTATAACTCTGTGAGATTCTTTTACTTCAAATGGTTTAACAATATCATGCTTTGAATCTCTAATCTCTCTGATAATTTGAGGCTTTATATAAGTTCCGCCATTAGCAATTGCACAATATATACTTGCAACATGCATTGGTGTGCAACTTATTCCCTGACCAAAACATACATTTGCCAGCTTAATTTTTGACCATTTGTTGAAATCCTCTAAACTGCCAGAGACTTGGTATCCAGACGCATCCCAAGGATCATCTAATATCCCAAATGCTTTATAATATTCATATATCTTCTCTGAACCAATTCTAAAACCAATATGTGCTGCACCAATATTACATGAATTCTCAATAATACTATAACAATCAACACTTCCATGCCCACTTGCCCATTTATTTGTCAGATGGCATCTATATCTACTATTTCCAATATTATCAACACCAGTGCATACAGTAATTTTTTCTCTTGGCTTTATACCCTCGCTAAGTCCGGCTGCAACTGTAAGCACTTTCATTGTACTGCCGGGCTCATACCTATCTGTAACTGCTCTATTTCTTAAAATATCCTTATCATTTTTTGTAATCTTTTCAGGATTAAAAAATGGATAATTTGCAATAGCAAGAACCTCACCTGTTTGCGGATTCATAACAATTGCAACTGCACTATCTGGTTTATACACATCAGCCATATTTTTAAGTGCTTCTTCAGCAATATATTGTATTCCTGAATCAATTGTTAAATATATATTTGATCCATTTATAGGTTCTTTATCAATCTGTCTTGTTCCCGGTATAGGCCTTCTTGCCCTATCCAACTCAGCCTTCAATATACCTGGCTGCCCTGCAAGCTCTTTATTATAAGATAACTCTATCCCTGACAAACCTTTACCATCAATATCTGTAAAACCAATTATTTGAGATGCCAAAGTCTTTGCTGGTCTTTCTCTTCTTGATTCATTCTCTACAAACAACCATGGCATTTCTTTTTTATTTTTTGAAACTATTTCTTCATAGCTTAAATCTACTTTCCTAGCAATTCTATAATATTTTGATTTCTTATTTGACAAACCATCAATATAATCTTCAGGCACACCACCAAATAACTTTGCAACCTGCTCAGCTGATTTTTTTGGATCATCAATCATAGAAGGATCAGCAAAAACTGTCACACTATCAACATTTACAGAAAGAGCAACACCATTTCTATCAAAAACTCCTCCTCTATCAGCAGGAAGAGGAAGAGTAGATAATTTCACATTTCCGCCCTTTGCAATTAGCATATCTCTATCTAAAATTTGGTATTGAACTAATTTTGCAAAAATCAAAAGATATGCTATTGTAAAAATAATAAATACAAATAATGTCCTGTTTTTAATTGATTGTTTGTATGTATGAGCCATAATCTAACCAAAAAACCCGAAATCCTTATAACTTATCAAAGTTATCAATTCTTTCTTCTTTTAATTATTCAATTGAGCTAGCAATAAGCTCGGATTCCCTTATATGGTCTCGGTCAGACCTATCAGTCATGTTGGCAGCTTGAGCAAATTCTGCAAGCCTACCGGGACTTTTCAAGCGGATATATTCAGCATTTAATGTGCTGTTTAATCTTTGTTGTTCTATCAATTCTCTTTTGAGTGCTATTCTCTGATATCCAATATTTGAAAATTTAGCATATCCATTTATATATACATATATACTAACAACAACAGTAACTGCTAATAGAAATATAGTTAAGGAAGTAAATAGTTTTTTTCTATATAAACGATTACTTCTTTTTGAACTCTTAGAACCATTAATTGAATTTGAAGACTTATTTAATTTTCTCATTGTTGATGCACCCAAGCGAATCAACTCCTTTTATAGAACAATTATTTTACCTTTTTAGCACATCTAAGCTTTGCACTTCTTGACCTTCTGTTAATTCTCACCTCATCATCACTTGGAACTATTGGCTTTGATGTTATAATTTCAACTATTTTCTCAGTTCCACAAACACAAACAGGTATTTTTTTTGGACACTTGCATCTTCCACTCAAATCTTTAAAAGTCTCTTTAACAATTCTATCCTCAAGACTATGGAAGCTTATAACACATATCTTGCCTTCAATTTTCAACACTTCCACAGCATCCTTTATTGCTGTTTCTATTATTTCAAGCTCAGAATTAACAGCTATTCTAATCGCCTGAAACACTCTGGTTGCAGGATGAATATCACCATACCTATATTTTGAAGGAACAGAATCTTTTATGATATTTGCTAACTCTAATGTTGTTTCAATAGGTGAATTTTTTCTTCTTTCCAAAATAGCAGAAGCTATTTTTTCTGAATATCTCTCCTCACCGTATTTTCTAAAAATATCAACTAAAGACTCTTTTGACCAAAAGTTAACTATATCTTTTGCAGTAGGAATATCTTCATCTTTATCCATTCTCATATCTAGCTGCTCATCTCTCATAAAAGAGAATCCTCTGCTAGAATCCAGCTGGTGACTTGATACTCCTAAATCAAAAAGTATCCCATCAATCTTTTCTATATTCTGATCTTTCAAAATCTTCAAAAGATCTGAAAAATTACTCTTAACAAGAATTAAGTTTTCTGAATATTTTTTTAGTCTTTCTTTTGCATAATTCAGAGCCTCAGAATCTTTATCAATTCCTATAAGCAAACCTTGAGGCAATATTTTCTTTAGTATCTCTTCTGAATGCCCACCGCCACCACAAGTGGCATCAACAAAAACACCACCAGGTTTTGGGTCAATTAATGCTAAAACTTCATTGAGCAGAACTGGTTTGTGATAGTCCTGCATCAGACACTCCAGAAATTTGACCAATTGACGGCATCAAAACTTTACCAGCCTCTACCAATTTATCAACACCTTCGTTATTTTTCTTATATTCTGCTAAAGCTTCAGGAGACCATAATTCTACATAGTTTCCACAACCACAAATCACAACTTCATCATTAATGCCAGCATATCTCCTATGCTCTGTTGTAAGTGGCACTCTATTTTGTTTATCTGTGTTTGTTTCTACCATTTCTGAAAAGAAGTGTCTGGTTAGTCTGGATATTTCAGGATTTAATAATGCAGCTAATGGAGTATTGAATTTATTTAGCTCTGATTCAATAATTTGGGCATATTCTCTTGTAAAAACAAACAAGCACCCAACTCCTTTGGTGATGTAAAACAAATCACCTAATGAGTTTCTGATTTTAGAAGGCATCACAAATCTTCCTGCACTATCCAAACTATGAGTGTATGATCCACCAAACATTAGCTACCACCATATAAACACCAAAAAATTACCATAAAAAGCCAAACTGAGTCTATTATAACCTTATTATAAGCAATTGTAAACCATTTAATTACCAAAATATTCCAAAATTTATTTTATGTGAGTTTACCACCAGTCTTAACCCATGTCAACTGTACTTTTTGTAATATTTTTAAGTTGTTTTTGTATAATTTTGTTCTTATTTATTGCAGCTTCTATATAAAAATTGGTATCAAAATCATTTTTATTAGAGGCTTGATAAAAAAAGAGTGTCAACTCATAAAGTTGACACTCATAATTTATATTATTTTTGGTTTTTACTGGTAACTTAATGGTATATAATTACCTTGATGTCTCTTGCAATTGATTAAGAGTTTTCTTTAACTCATCAATTTGTCTTCCATATTCAGCCCAATCGCCTCTCTTCTGAGCTTCTTGTGCCTTGTTAAATTGCTCAAGAGCTTTTGCAGCAAGTCTGCTTGAATCGCCAGATGGCTTAACTGCTTCTGATGTAGTTTTTTGTTCAGCTTTTTTATCTTCAAATTGAATATCTGAAACAGCAGCAAACCTGACAGTATCAGCACTTGCTCTAGAAATAGTTACTCTTTCACCAATAACCGCACTAATTGCATCATCAAGAGTTTCTTCCATAGCAATCTTATTTCCTAAAAGAACTACTACTCTTTTTAATTCAGGAATCTTTGTACTCTTTGATTCTAAATATATAGGCAATACATATAATAATGCATTATCTACAGGCACAACCATTAGATTTCCAGTACTTAATCCAGAACCCTCTTTATTCCACAATGTTATCTGTTGTGAAATATATGTATCTTGATTTATTCTAGCAATTACCTGATCTGGTCCTAATACATTCTTGTCCTGTGGAAACCTATAAAGAACAATTTCTCCATAATTATCTCCATCACATCTTGCACACATCCATGAAACCA
>JBDNDK010000138.1:0-6522 GCA_046719185.1 Armatimonadota bacterium | reverse complement strand
TGAGGGCGAAATGAAGGTCCATGCATTGTTTCCCGTTGCAAAGCTTAAAATAGATGATTCAATTAATAAAACAACAACTAAAAGCACATCATCATATACTATTTCAAAACATAAATATTCTCCAATTGTCATTATTGCATCCTCAACAGGAGGACCAAGAGCCTTGAGGACTGTTGTTCCGCATCTCACTAGAGATGCAGGTGTTTCTTATGTGATTATACAACATCTGCCAGAAGGATTTAGTGGTCCTCTTGCTGAAGATTTGAATAATTGTTCTGAATTAGATGTAATTGAACCAGAAGATGGGCACATGCTGATGCCGGGTCAAGCACTATTTGCTAAAGCTGGATATCATTTAGTGTTTGATGCTACATCCAGAGCAAAGCTTACTAAAGCACCTCCATTGTGGGGAGTGAGACCATCTGCAGATATTACAATGGTTTCTGCTGTTGAAGTTTTTGGCTCCAGACTGATTAGTGTTGTTCTTACTGGCATGGGCAGAGATGGAGCTGAAGGAACTAAACTTATTAAAAAGGCGGGAGGAGTTACTCTTGCTGAAGATGAATCTACATGTGTAGTATATGGAATGCCAAGAGCTGCATTTGAAACAGGATGTGTGGATAAGGTTGTTCCTCTAAATAAAATGGCAGAAGTTGTTAATGACACAATCAGAGAAGTTGCAATGCAAAAACCCAGAGGATCTGCTGCATAGTTTAGAAATATTTTAGTTTAGACTTTATTATTATTGATAAAAATAATAAAAACCTCATCTGGAGACTGTCTTGCTGATATCTGCCGTTATCCCCACAAATAAAAGAGAAGATAAGCTTGCAAAAGCTGTGATGAGCATATTGAGCCAAGATATAGAAGATGCAGATATTGAAGTGATAGTAGTTAATGATGCAGGTGAACCTCTTCAGCCAGCTGATTGGCAAAAAGACCCAAGAGTTTTAGTGTGCAATACAAACCACACAGAAAGGGCAGTTGCAAGAAATACTGGGGCTGCTCTTTCTAAGGGTGATTATATTGCTTTTCTTGATGATGATGATGAAAGACTTCCCGGTGCATTTGCTGCAATGCTTGATGTAGCTCACAAAACTCAAGCAGATTGGATATATGGCTCTTATGAAGAAGTTGATGATGATGGAAATCACATTAGAGTATGCAGACCAATTGTAAGAGGTAATATCTTTGCTTTGGTGATAGCTGGTGCTGCTGTTCCTGTTCAGGCATCAATGATAAAAAGAGATACTTTCTTTAAGGTTGGTGCATTTGATAATAGATTTCATGCTGAGGAAGATACAGAGTTATTGCAAAGAATTTCTATTTTGGAATAGTGGAAGTAACAGATTATGTAGTAACAAGAATCAGGGTGGGACCTCAGGGAGCTACCACTACAAATTGGAACAGAGTTCCAGCTTTTGGAAGACTTAAAAGAGAGAAAATATTTGCAGAACCTGGATGTGTGAAAGCTATAAACAAAAGCTTGAAACAATGGGGAGATTCGAAAACAAAGGGAACTATTTGCAGATATTATCTTGGTAGCTCATCAAGACACCTAAAAGATTTTGCAATTTTAACAGCTCTTTCTAGGTTTTTAATTAGCATTAGATTTGCAATTCCTGCATTTCTATTTCCAAAATTTTGGAAAGGTTTTCTTTCAACTAAATAACAAAAAAGAAGGGACAGATAATTAAATCTGTCCCATATACTATTACTCATGGCTTTCAAAGAAATAATTTCCTGAAAGATGAGTGTTTTTATTTATTCCTCAACCAATGGAAACTCGGTGATTCTAAGTTTTGCACATCCATAAGGAATGAGTGTCAATTCTTCCACAGGTTCATTTGATTTCACTGGGCTCTGTGGGACAGGAGCAGCTGAATTTTTTTCCATCTGCCATTCTGGTATTTTCTTACCTTTCACTTTTAGCTCTATTGGAGCATAATCCGGTCCGTATATTATATCTTTGACATCTTTTTTAACCACTTCAACCTGTGGGTTCTCAGGGTCAATTAATAGACCATAGTTCCAATCTGTGGTTGGATATACTGCATAATCAGATATCACTTCTCTTTTTCTTTCTTCTATAACTTCCCATCTTTCACCAATTTTTAGTGAATATACAAGCGGACCTCTTTTTAATGCAACAGCATCATTAAGTCTTCTTTCTACTCTTATTTTCATTGGAAAGTAGAGTTCTACAGTATCTCCATCATTCCATTCTCTTTCAACCTTAGCAAATTCACCATTTTTACAGTCAAATTGATTTCCATTAACTTTCAAAACAGCACCTTCTGCCCAAGTTGGGATTCTAAGATATAATGGGAATTCTGCAGGAAATTCACCCACATTCACAGTCATTTTGATTGTTTCATCAAAAGGATATTTTGTCTCAGTTGTGATGCTTACATCTCTGAATTTTCTAACAACTGCATTGACAGTATTTGGTCCGTAGGTGACAGCTGCAAGTCCATCATCTGGAGTTGCCATCCACATATTAGCAACAAACTTTGGCCAGCCTTGATGGTAGTTTGCTGTGCAGCATCCATATTGAGGCTCTAAACCAAACACATTTGAATCATTTCTATTATTTGTCCATTCTCTATCTTCAATAGTGCATAACACTTGGTTTGCCTGCTGATCATATTGATGGTATTTCATTAATTCATCAAATGTACCGGGTAGTGCATTATATGTAACTGTTTCAAGTCTGTCTGCAACAGCCACACTACCCAAAGCTTCTATTATATTTTCAAGGCTGAACATAAATTCCACAACAGCACAAACCTCTGTTCCTTGAGTTGGAGATTTGCCTGCAAGATGCTCATCTCCAGTAAACATTTCTGTTGCTGTGCCATGATATGTGTCTAATTTCTCTAGAGCTATTTCTGCAGCACATTTATGTTCATCATAACCTGTCAGCATCCATTGAACCACCGGAGTTTTTACACCCATTGCATTGTTTACAACATGTGATCTCATTTTGAATTCATATTTCTGCTTTTGTGTGTGCACAAAATCAAGCCAGTTGTGTGACCAGTCATAGCCTAGATGCATTAAATCTTTTGCTAGTTCAATAAGATCAGGATCATTGTTTCTATTGTATAGCCATATCATTGATAGAACATTATCAGCCCATCTAACTTTAGCCCAGCTATACACTCTGTTTGCTGGGAGTTTTCTCTTCATATATTTGAAGAATTTCTCTAAAAGCTTAATCACTCTTTGATCTTTTGATACTTCATAATATTGTGTTAGTGCCTTTGTTATGATTCCAAAGGGCCACCAGTCAATGCTTTTCTGCAAATCTTCAGGACCAAAATGGCCAAACTCATCTTGGCTTTCTATTGCCCAATCAATCCATTTTTGAGCTTCAGCTTTTAATTTTTCATCATCAAGTAAATATGCAAGAGGAAGAAGTCCATCTAGATAATATGGTCCTCTCTCCCAACTCTCACCTGTTCCTCCAAGCCAACCGCTGTTAGGTCCAAGTGAATCCCAAAATGTGGGTAGTAATGATGTTTGACCATCAGCTTGTATTCTAAGTTGTTTTTTCAGCCATCCTGTAGGTTTTACAGCTCCAAGAGGCAAAAAAGCAAATGCAGTTTGCTGCAAAGGCTCTGTATTGCTAGGATAGAAACTATTTCTCATCAGCACTCCTCAGTTTTCTTTTTCAAAATTCAAACTTATTATAAAACGATGTTTTCTCAAAAACATTCCCTGTCATTCTGAGGAGCAAAGCAATGAAAAATCCTTTTTTAGAAATTAGATGTAAAAAGTAAGAGGTTAGAATATGATCCAATAAAAAATTTTAACTTCTAATCTCTAAAACTAACATCTGGAATGGATTCTTCGCTTGTACTCAGAATGACATTGATACGAATATGAGAAACCAACATTTTATAAACCAATTATGTAAGTATATCAAAAAATAATCAAATTGCCTAAATGTAGGAAAAAAAAGTTATAAAAAGCATTTACTTGAAGATTTCAATTAGTCTTTACACAAATCAACTCTGTGTTTATAATCATACTTGCTGGAGGGTTTGGTTTTGACTTCTTTTGAAAATGTGGAGCATCCTGTAAGAGGTGTTTTGATATTAGATAAAAATAATTGTGCTGTTTATGCAAACAATAGAACAGCTGAGATTTTTGGCAAATCAATATCAGAGATTATAGGATCATCACTTAGTGAGTTATTAAATTCAAACTTGCCTGCCAATGATAAAATAATAGAAGAAGTTTTAAGCACTCTAAATCTGCCAGATAAAACTATTCACAGATTTTCTGCACCATACTATGATAAAGATGGGAATATTGCAGGAAGAGTTGAGATTTATAGCGACATCACAGCAAGAAGAGAGCTTGAACAGGAAATAATAGAAAGCCATAATGAGCTTGCACAGCTTAATCAGCAACTTCAGGAAGCACAAGAAAGACTAATTCAATCTGAAAGACTAAGAACTCTGGGAGAAATGGCTGCTGGTGTGGCTCATGATATAAATAATGTGTTAGGAATAATATTAGGAAATGCTCAGCTTGCAAAAAGAAAAATAGATTCCAATCATCCTTGTGCACATAGTATAGATGCAATAGAGCTTGCTGCAAGAGATGCAGCTGAAACTGTTAGAAGATTAAGAGAAATTGGCAAACCTGCTCAGACTGGTTCATATAAGCCTATAGATCTATCAGATATTGCAAGTGATATAATAAAAACAGCTTTGCCTGCTTGGAATGAATCTGGGTCTATGAGTGATACAGCTATTGAGGTCAAAACTTCTCTTGTAAAAGGCTGCTTTGTGATGGGTAATGCCTCAGAGCTAAGAGAGGCTCTTGCAAATGTTTTACTTAATGCAGCACAAGCTATTGCAGATAATGGTAAAATAGAAATCTCTACCAGATATGATGATAAATATGCCTATATTGATGTTATTGATGATGGCATTGGTATGACTGAGGAAACAAGACTTAGATTATTTGATCCATTCTTTACTACCAGAGGTGCTGAGGGCACAGGGCTTGGTATGAGTATGGTTGATGCTGTTATATTAAGGCATGGTGGAAAAGTTTTGGTTGAAAGTAAAGAATCTGAAGGAACAATTGTTACTCTCAGACTTCCATTATACAAAATGTCAAAAGACAAATAATATAAATAAAAAAATTAGAGTAGTGAAAGAGGATAATTTTGTCTGAAGATAGATCAGTATTAGTGATAGATGATGAAGCAGGAATTAGAGACCTTGTTACAAGGCTTTTTACTGATGCAGGATTCAAAGCTGATTCTGCTCCAGATGGAATTGTTGCTCTGGAAAAAATACATCAAGATAATTATGACTTAGTTATATTAGATCTCAGTTTGCCTAAGATGAATGGTCTTGAGATATTAAATGAGATAAAGCAATATAATCCTGAGATTCAAGTTATTATGGCTACTGCTTACGGCAGCACAAAAACTGCAATAGAAGCATTAAGACTTGGTGCTTATGATTATATTTCAAAGCCTTTTGAGCTGGATGAACTTCAGCTGATTGCAGAAAGAGCATTAGAGCAAAGAAGAATCATTGATGAAAATAAATTCCTTAGAGAAGAGCTTAAAAAGCAGTATGGATTTGACAACATAATAGGCAGTAATCCTGATGTACAGAAAGCTTATGTAATGGCTGCTCAGGTGGCTAAAAGTAATGCTAGTGTTCTTATTTTAGGTGAAACAGGTACAGGTAAAGAATATTTAGCTAGAACTATTCATTATCAAAGTGATAGAGCAGATGGACCTTTTATAAAGGTAAACTGTGCTGCATTGCCTGAGAATCTGCTTGAGAGTGAACTTTTTGGTCATGAAAAAGGTGCTTTTACAAATGCTGTTGCAAAGCATATAGGAAGATTTGAAGCTGCTCATGGAGGCACTATATTCTTAGATGAAATTGGTGAGATTTCACCATTGGTTCAGACTAAACTCTTGAGAGTTTTGCAGGAAAAGCAGTTTGAAAGAGTGGGAGGCAGTGAGACAATCACTGTGGATGTTAGGGTTATTGCTGCTACAAACAGAAACCTTCAGAAAGCCATTGAAGAAAAGAAATTTAGAGAAGATTTATATTATAGGTTAAATGTTTTAGTTTTAAGACTTCCTCCTATCAGAGAAAGAGGAGATGATATAGATATTTTTGCTAATCATTTTCTCAGAATATATTCAAAAGAAACGGGAAAAAGGATTAAAGGTTTTACAGCAGATTCTTTGGCAGAGTTGCACAATCACAGTTGGCCTGGAAATATAAGAGAACTGGAAAATGCTGTTGAGAGAGGTGTGATACTTTGTAATGGAGAATGGATAAAACCTGAACATTTGATGCTCAACTGTGATATTCATTCATCTGGCTCAAAATCTGCAAACACCCAATCTGTTGACAGTGTGCTTCCAATAACTTTATCACTAAGAGATATTGAAAAATTCCACATTGAAAGAGTGCTCAAAAGTAAAAATTGGAATCAATCTGCTACTGCTCAGCTTTTGTCTGCCGCTGC
>JBDNDK010000137.1:0-6660 GCA_046719185.1 Armatimonadota bacterium | reverse complement strand
GATCTTATTCCTAAATCAGAAAGCCAACCTCCACTAGCAATACCGGTTAAAATCAATGATGAAGCAAGACCAATAGCAAGAAATAAATTCCAATCTTGTGATAAAGACAAAACAACTGTGCCAGTGTAAGCCAGCAGCAATGTCAAAATCAAAGATGCATACGAAATAGGTCTTGAATACCTCATTGTTTATACCACCCGAATTGCTTATTAATTGTTATAAAACATAAAAACTATCTGATCATAAAAGTCATAAAAATAAAAAATATCTATTATGCAGCTTTTCTCATATCAAAAGGCACCTCTTCTTCACTTTCAAGAATATAAAACAGATGTTTTTTTGTATCAGCAGACTTCATATTATCATGTCTTTGCTGAACATCTTTAGCCTCTTTAACATACTTTTTCACATAAGACTTAGCTGTGATATCAAAAAGAATAAACATACTTATCACCTCCTCACACAAAGAATGCCAAGCTGTCGCTATAAATTGTGTTCTTTGCAATACTCGCAGCCAATTATATGGTGCAAAGAAGTGCACAATTCACTTCGGCAGCCTGGCAAACATGTCCCGTTTTCTAAGGAGGATTTAGTCCCAGTGGCTTTGCGTCCTACGGTTTCCCGTAGTTTGCCTTTTTCGGTTTTTGCCCACAACCTTGTTATGGTTATTATAGTTTTGCCATCTTTAGGATATGAAAAATACTGTTATAGGTGCTGGATTATTTGAATAAATGAAAAGTATTTCCTACCAAAATGAAGGTAATGAACATTTGAAGCCTTAATTATGTCATATACTATAGTTATTTATCTTAGGGGCTTATTATATGAAACATATTTACATTGCATTAATCTTAGCAATTCTATTTGCAGGCAGTTGTTTTGCTTCATACTCAGACTACACTGGATTGGTGAGGACATTTGGTGACCAATCAAGCTGGATGACATCAGCATTTGTGATAGCAGATGGAAGTTGGGTAGTAACCACATCTGATGCAGTTACAGAATATATATCACAGGGAATAGAAAGAACAGTTAAAGACCCTATTTTTATCAGCTACTACACAGGTCAATCTTGGCAATGTGAAGTTGCAGCAGTTAATAAGAAGCTGAATATTGCATTGTTAAAACTTCCAGTATCAGGCTTGCCAGCTACAAGTTTTGCTAAAGATGATGAGTTTGCAAAGGCAAGCATAGGCACTCTTGGTCAGATAACTTCTGGTGAACCAGTAGGCAACCAATGGCAAGCTGATATATATGGCATCACAAGAGAAACAAAAGCAAACACCAGTGTGCTATCTGTTGGTGAATGGTCATCAAAAAAAGTGATGATTGCTGAGATGGATGATTATAGATGGGCATTTATTAGCGATATAACACCTATAGAAAAAATTCCAAATGGTGCAATGCTAACTAGACCTTCCGGAGTGGCTGGAATGCATGTTGGAAGGCTAGTTATAACAGGTGGGAATAGTGATATTGTCTTTGGCAGATGTGCTACATCTTTTGAGATGGTAAAATATCTATCTTCAAGAGGAATAGAAGCATCTTTATTAAGAGAATCTAGAAAAGCTGATATCAAAAGACCGGAGCAATCTGCAAAAGCTTTTCAACTGCAGGCAATGATATACTCTGCATTTGGAATGGGTATGGCAAATCAAGTTGATGAACATGCAAAACAGCTAGTTGAAATACTTCCTGATGATGCACAAGCATTGCTTTTATATGCAAACACTCTCATAGCAAATAATAAATTAGAAGATGCAATAACTCAGCTTGACAAGGCAGAGAAGATAAACTCAGATTTAATAGGGCTTGCTGTAGCAAAATCTGTTGCATTATCTGGATTGGATAAAAAAGAAGAAGCTGAAAAGGTGCTTTTGGAAGCTGAAAAAAAACACCCTAATGATATTGGTATAAATCTATCATTAGCTGAATATTATTTTGCAGATAACAGAGACCTTGATAAGGCATTAAGCTATGCCAAGAAAGTAGTTAATCTTGATAATACAGCACCTGCAAAGTTGATGTTCCTAGCAGACGTATATCTTGCAAAAAAGGAATATCAGAATGCAATAAACACCATTGGAGAAGCGTTAAAACTTGCTCCAGAGTGGCATGTTGCTTGGGTTGGTTTAGGGATAGCATTTGAAACAGCTGGAGATAAAACAAATGCAGAAAAAACATACAGAGCCTATGTTGCAAGAAATCCAAAAAGCTTAGAGGCAAAACTCACTCTAGCATCTTTTTTGATAGATACTCAAAAGAAAGATGAAGCTCAGCAAATAATAAATGAGGCAAAAGAATCAAACCCATCTGATATATATATGCAGAGAATACAAGAGCTGCAAGATGCAATTGATGACAAAGAGCCAGAAAAAGAAAAACCAGCAGATGATACTAAAAAAGATGATGATAAATAGAATTATATTCTTGTGATTTATATATAGAAAAGACACACATTTGTGTGCCTCTTTTTTGGTCTATATGTAACTACTCCATAACAGTTAATCCCATTAACCCTACCACAACCTCTGGAGATTGGGTTTCCAATATCACTTTCTCAACTTTAACATCTTTTCTAAGTTTCAAATTAAGAAGCATTGGCAGACAATTGCCTCCAAGCTCTACCCTTTCTGGCAGAGGATCTGTTAAACCAAATTTATCTCTTGGGTTAGAATATGACATTGCTACATTCAAATAATTCTTTGGATAAACCAACTCCAGTGTATCTTCAACTCCATCAATATATTTTAGTTTGATAGTACCATGGCAGAGTTTTGTCTGCATATGGCTTGCTGAACCAGCTACCAAAAACCATAAAGCAGAACCAGTTTTATCTATTGGAATCTCAACAGACTTAGGATAGTTATCCCATCTTGATGTGAATATTATATTTTTCTCAAAGCTGTTCCATGCAAAAGGAACACCCTGAGGTGTTAATATTTTATTTTCTGATGTTTTTAGACTCTCTATATTATTCAAATCTATCTTTGGCGGCTGATGTCCCCATAATACCTGACACCAACCTCTAAAACCATCTTCTGCAATCCTTGATGAACATGTAGCAGACCTTGGGGATATATATTTCTGCTCAAAAATAGTTCTAATATCACCATTCATAAGATCTGATATATCTATACATTCATAATCAGCTTTATCTGGTATCTCACTAACAAATCTAGCTCTTTCTTTTGTTTCAGCAATTGGATTATTTATCTTTATTTTATACTGCTGCCAGTATTTCATTTTATTATTTTCAACAAGAACATTCACAAGCTTGTTTCCAGCAGTATTTGTAAGATTTGCAGTTATTGAATTATCACTGATTGAAATATTGGAAAGTGCTTCTTGCGGATCATTGATTTTGATAATATTTCCATTTGGTATGTTTAATCTAATTTCTTCATCTACATCACCTGTGATATTTATTGCACTATACACATTAGTTTTATTCTTCCATTTGATTTCAATATCAGCTTTTTTGATTTTATCTGTTTCTAATACAACTAAACTTCTTCCAAAACCACTTTCTATGCTATATTTATGAGGCTTTCCATTTAATTTTACAGATACTACCTCTTCAGCATAAATTGGCAATCTGATATGCATTTTGATGTTCTTATAAAAAGTGAAACTATATTCATCTCTATCTAATTTTCTCTTGAAATCAACTGAGTAATTCTTAGCATTAATTGAGGCATTATCCCAATCAGTTGGAAATGCCGGCTGAAACTTCACTATATTATTTGGCACATCAGGAACAACACCAAATATGCCTTCAATTATCACTCTTCCAAACATTGCTGTGACATCATTAAAATCAGTAGAACCAGCAGCAGTATAGCTTCCGGGTGTGAAGTCATCATATAATGATTCATATATCCAGCCCCTGATTAAATTCCAAGCATCTTCATAAAGACCATTCTGAAAATATACTAATGCCAGATGGAAATTATCCCCAGGATAGCATTCATTAATAGACCATATATAAGGCACCCAATTTGACTGCCAGCATCTTTCACCATCAATAGTTTTTTCTCTTCTTAGGTTCCATTCTGAATAGTAAAGAGACTGTGCAGCCTGCTCAGCAGTCATCATTTTAGAATCAATAGGCAGGAATATAGTGTATATCTGAGCATCTGGTGCAAGCCTTCTCTTTCCATCATACTCTCTATACTCAGCAAGATGACCTTCTTCTTTTATCCATAAACTATCCATCATTGCCTTTCTGATTTTATCAGCTCTTTTTTGATGAATTTTAGATGATTCAATATCACCTGCTCTTTTTGCCATTTCAGCTAAAGCCATATGACCATTATGTGCATATGCGGTGGAAAGAGCTGTTTCAGCACCGTTATACCATACACTATCTGATGCCCATACATTTATGTAGCTTTCATAAACTCCATTATCATCTGGGTCAAAACATTCTCTCATCCAGTCTAAATGCAGTTCCAATGCTGGTCTTAAAATCTTCTCAAGCTCAGCATCTGCTGTCCATCTCCATTCATATATCATCTGGTCAAAGAAAACTTCCTGAAAATTATATACACCTTGATCTTTTAGAATACGGCCTCTTCCTTCATATTGTGATTCTGGAGATTGGAGAGTATAACTGGCATGGTCTGTTACAGGAAATCCCTGCTTGCTGTTATCTTTATTTTGTGCATCAATATAAAATTTTGCCTGCTGTCTCACTCTTTCATTCATACCAAAACCAGAGGCTGCATATGTAGTCCTCCAACCAGGATATGGGACATTCCAAGCCATTGTGCCATGATGAAAAACAGGATAATCTGTGTAGAAACAGCCATCAATTGCAGTTGCTAAATTTGATACAGCTGCATCTAAATATTTGTTGGGAGTATGTGTTCTCACTATATTTCCTATAGACTTTGCATGTTTTGCAGACTCATCAAAAGCTTTAAAAATATCACTCTGTTTAATATCTGTTTTTATATCAGACTCATTTGAATATATACTTACTAGCCAACTGATATCTTTTGATTTTGATTTAATATCAACTGCTGATACTGCTATTGGCATATTATCACCAATAGATTTCATCATTTCAATTGGTTTATTCCAATAAGATGCATCTGCAATTTTAATTTCAGAATTATCAGATGATGATACTGTTACATATCTTTTCTCAGAAATATTCTTAGCTGGTGCTGGTTGTAGTAATATCAAACCATCTTTAATTGCAATCTTGTTATCTTTGCAGTCCTCTGGAACAAATCCTCTAAGCAGTATATTGTTTGCAGTGTGTTGTGCAGGGTCAAGCTCCCATAGGATATTTGGGTATGCAGTTTTAGGATTAGAAGCTGCACCATAAGCCCAGATAAGCTTGCCATCAGCACCATTTGATATATTCATCTTCACAACATAGCCAGATTTATTATTTAGATGAACAGCAGTCATTGATATGAACAAATCAGGAAATAATTCATCTTTTAATTCCCAAGACATTATATTTGGTGAATATTCAGCCTTAATATATGAAAAATCCTGAAGCCACTTTGATTTGTCATCTTTAATATAAGCAGCCATAAAAACACCATTCAGATATGGTGGTAAGGCATGCCTTAAAAAAGGTCTGTCTCCAGCTAACAATACACTAGGCATATTAGCACCATATAATGGACGGTTATTCATATACTGCCCATTAATACAGATAATTTTATTACCTTCTGGCTGATATTTCATATTTGAAAGATTTTTCACATCACCAAACCCCATACTTTGCATTCCCAATATAAGTAATATAATTGCAGTAATTTTTATATACACAAGACAACCTCTTTAGTTTGTTATATATTTTTGCTTTTTAGAAGATGTGTTATAAATATAAAACATAATACCTTCAAATATAAGATACAAAATATTAATAGCAAGATAATTATTGTGATGCAGTTAGAATTTAAGAGAAATTTAATTAAAAGAGGAAGATGTGGCTTAGACTCATTAATAAATCCTGCCACATCTATATTTTATATACTATTCATCCATTGCAAGTAAAGGCTGGATGAGGTTTTCAAATGCTTTAGCAGATTCTGTTTTGTTGAAGTGATAAACATAAGGCTGACCAGAGTCACTTGCCTCAACTATCTTAGGGTCAATTGGTATTTTACCAAGGAATGGAACAGACATCTCTTTTGCAAGATTCTCTCCACCACCAGATTTGAATATATCAGTTTGCTTGTTGCAATGAGGGCATATAAAACCACTCATGTTTTCTAAAATACCAATCACCTTGAGATTTAACTGCTTACAAAAATCAATTGATCTTTTCACATCAGCAGTTGATAGATCCTGAGGAGTTGTAACCACAATAGCACCATCAGCTGATTTAATAACCTGAACAACTGATAATGGCTCATCACCTGTACCAGGAGGACAGTCAACAATCAAATAATCAAGCTCACCCCAGTTTACATTGCTGATAAACTGTTTGATAAGACTGTATTTCATTGGACCTCTCCAAATCACAGCATCTTTATCACTCTCAAGCAAAAAGCCAATTGAAATAACTTTTAGATTTTCACCCACAGTAATAGGGTTAATCTTCATTCCATCACTTTCAGGTTTTTTGTTTTCAAGATGTAAAAGTTTTGGAATGCTTGGACCATGAATATCAACATCCATCAATCCAATTTT
>JBDNDK010000136.1:0-6674 GCA_046719185.1 Armatimonadota bacterium | reverse complement strand
AAATGAGACAGGTGATACATCCTCTGGTTATATAAACAGAGCTGTTGAAAAAAAACTTAATATATCAGTATCAAAAGACTGTATGTTACTAGATTCCGAACCGTATTTATGGGATCCTATCTCAGAGAATTTCTGCAAATTGGGTAGTCTAGATGAACTAATTTTACAAATTCCTGATGAAGCAATTGTTGATCTCATTAGACTATTGCCGGCAAATATAACACCCAAACAAGCTGGGATATTATTAAATAAAACTCTTGCAGAAATAGAAAGAGACTACACCTTGCCATATCCTGATGAAGGTGGATACAAACCAAGGGCAGCAGCAAGATTTTTTCATACTGAAAATATAATAGGAAGAAGGCTTGAGACTATTTTTGTTGAGGCAGACTGCAAATTAAAATCAAAACAAATAACTGTCTCATCTTTTGACTATATAATGTATCAAAAGGAAGTTGGAGAGCTTCTTGAAAGATTGCAGGAAACATTGAGAGATGACCTTGATGTAAGCAATTCACAGCTTGAGATTCTTCTCAATATTGCAAAAAATGGACCCGGATATTTAGGCGGTAAGCTAACTGGTGCTGGCAGTGGTGGATGTGTGTCAATTATGGTCTTAGAAGGATATGAAGAAGATTTTTGCAGCTATTTGGATATAGAATATTATTCAAAAAGTTCATTATTTGATGATTATAGAAATACAATAGAATCTTTAGATAAAGATATAAGAGATGAATTGCTTGCAAATCTTGAAAATGCACTCCAGAATCCGACTCAAAATAGAAGACCAGTAACATTTTCAGCTGGTGCAGGAATTATAGAAATATAAAATTTATGATATGCATTTTGGGATAAATCATTCTGAGCGAAGCGAATAATCTATAGAATAATTAACTCTTAAAAAGTACTACTCACTGCTTGCAGCAGGAATTGCTTCAATGAGTCTATTAACAGCACTCAATACAGCAGCAGCAGTAGCTCTAAATCTGTCGCCTCTTTTAATCACAGCACTGCCAATAGTCTTCACTGAGTTTTGTGGAGAAATAAACAAACATGCAACAGTAATTATTGTATCATCATTTGCCATTTTGTATGATACAACATCATCAATTATAATGCCATGTCCTTCAGGAATAGATGAACACACAGCTCCAGCAGTTGCTTCTGCAACCAGTTTTAGAATATTTCTATCATCTACCACATATCCGCTTGATGTTCTCTTATACTCAGATAGACCTTTTTTAAGAGAAACACTAACACTCACATCTGCATCAGTGATGGAAAGTGATATATTTTCAATTTTTAGCCTAGCTGAAGCTTGTAGAGTTTTATGAACTTTAACATTTTCAACTTTCACCTCAGGTTCAGAATTAACTGATTCTTGTTTTGTATCATCTTCAGTAACCCAAGCTAATACTTGACCTGCAGTCTTTTTGTGAGCAAGACAATCTTTGCTAGCTTTTGTAATAAGATTATCAATAGTGGCAGCATAATGCATATCATCTCTTTCTCTAGTTCTTCTGCCGCCAGCAATACCAAAAGTTACAGATATTCTTTCTTCAATTTCAGGAATATCAATCATAAACATTTTAGACTGCAATGCTTCAGCCAGTCTTCTAGCCTCTGGTTCCAGTCTAATAGTTACAACAGCAAACTCATCTCCACCATATCTGCAGGCATAATCAGTCTCTTTATGAATGCCTTGTTTAATTACATTTGCTACTTCTTTAATAATAAGGTCACCAGTAACATGTCCATGCTTTTTGTTAAACTGACCAAAATCATCCATATCAAAAAAGAGAATGCATATTTCCTGTCCTCTTTTTAATGCATTCATTGCCCATTCTCTGAATGTATCAGAATATGGCAGGCCAGTTAAGGGGTCATAATTATGTCCAAGTTCAGGGATAAGGTCAGAATTAGTGATAGTGCCTGCAAGCCTTGCTTTATCAAGCACCAAAGCATGAGATGTTTTATGTTCTTGGAGTATTTCTGCAGCCTCAGAAACGGGGACGTCAGGGTCAAGAACGCAGAAATTTGTATCCATTATTTCTGTTACATATTGGTTATCAGGAACACCCAGTACTGATTGAGTCGTAACAATGCCCACCACTACCTCATTTGTATCAATAACAGGTATGGCTTCTAAATTATGCCCTTTCATAAGAACTACTGCTGTTTTCACTCTTGCAGAAGGGCTTATCCAAACCACATCAGTGGTCATTATGTCCCTGACTGTTTTCATCTCTACCCCTATTACATTTTTATCGTACAAAAGTGAATGTATCAACTAGCCTTATTACCTGTTTTGTATATTTCAAGAAGGTGATGTATATATTTATTAGACGCAACAATAAACACTAGATTTGAAGAAACACATATAACACTTCAATATCTTTCTACAAATATCCTAAAAAAGCCTATTCATAGAATACAGGTATAGTTTATTCTTTAACCCAATTAATGTCAATGAACAAAATAGCTTTTTGAAGCTTAAATATGCTTTATAATTTTAAATGGTTTTAACAAGTGAATTAAAATAAGACAGAAGAGAAATCGAGAAGTTATCAGTAGTTAATTGCTAGTGCTTTTTATATATCTGCTCAAGGAAAATGGCTCTTTCTATTGGATCTAAATCATAAAATAAATGAGTTGGGATTCTATGCATAAGGTATCTTCTTCCGTTAGAACCTCTAAATATGAACCCCTCATTAATAGCAATCTCAGAAATATTAGAATTTTCAATTTTAATATTACTTGGCAATTCCTCTGGTAAAGAATGAATTTCATATTTTCCATATTGCAGATTTGAGAGATTCATAGTATTACCATCATAAAATTTCACTTCATCATCAAACTCATAATCACCACAAGGTGTAACAATTTTTTTCTTTAAAAGATCGACATAGCAATCTTTTATACCTGCATTTTTGTATGCAATTTCTATGATTTTCATCTTTCCACTCCCTCATAGACTCCTCCATAAGATATATTTTTATAACTTCCTGTTTTGACAAAAGAGATTATACCCCAAAAAATCTATTTGTCAACCGACAAAATTAATTATGTCAATAAAATTTTATATATGTCGTCTATTGCATACAATTAAAGTGGTATTTTTTTATTTTACTCAAGCGTTTTATCATCTATTTAGCACACAACGAACCCTATATTTCATATTTAAGACACAATAACATTTATACAACAGTAATATACATAAATATACATTATATTTCATATGTTAAGCAATAATACATTTTCTATGAATGTAACAAAATATTGAACACCTGTTCACATTGTCAATTATTGACACTATCTTTAATAGTAAAATATTAAACAAGCTTATCACTATCATTTCTTTCAATCTCATCAATAATAAAAAATTTTTTTTCTGATTTTTTTTCAAAACCCATTTGTTTGTTTACAGCAACACTACATGCTACATAATATTTCCTTGTATTTGCACTTATAGCATAAAAAACTCTTTTATATAATTCCTAATAAATATACAATGCTTTAGGTTAGATTTTAACCAATATAGAAAACTATGGAGAGTGAGAAATGAAAAAACTGCTCAGTATGTTATTTGCTTTGTTATTAGCTGTTTCTCTTGTAAGTGGATGTTCACAAACAACAAATAAAGAAGCTTCAGAGGAAACTGAAGTTGAAGCACCAGCAGAAAATGGTGAAGCAACAGATGAGGCAACAGAAGAATCTTCTGAAGAAGCTCCAGCTGATGATGCAGCTGCAACTGAAGAGGCACCTGCTGATGATTCTGCACCAGCAGAAGACACAACTGAATCAACAGAATAATAGATTTACAATTTAATATACAACTATTTGACACCAGCTCTTTGGAGCTTGGTGTTTTTTTTGCTTGATTATCTGTTAAAGAGGAAAAAAATAATTATGAGTATAACCCAATTTCAGAGGTTAGCTTATGAGTGATGATTTCCAAAGAGAAAAAAGTAGATTATTTGATATTATCCTAAAAAGAGACAATATAGCAGATGAGAAAGTGGTTTCCGCTATGAGAAATGTGCCTAGGCATCTTTTTGTGCCGGAGAATATGAGGCACGCTTCCTATGACAACAGAGCACTACCAATAGGTTATAATCAAACAATCTCCCAGCCTACAATGGTTGCTATTATGACACAAGAATTAGATTTATCTAAAGATGATAAAGTGCTTGAAATAGGAACAGGTTCAGGTTATCAGGCTGCAATACTTTCATTACTTGCTAAAGAAGTATATACAATAGAAAGAAATCCATATCTTGCCCAAAGAGCAAAGAAATTACTTGCTGATTTAGGTTATAATAATATATATGTGCTGTATGGAGATGGCACAGAAGGTTATAAAGAAGCTGCTCCGTATGACAAAATTATAGGCACAGCAGGATCACCGGATGTTCCAGAGCCATTGATAGAACAGCTTAAAGATGGTGGAGTGTTGGTGATTCCTATTGGCAATTCGGAAATTCAAAGACTTTTGAAAATCACTAAAAGAGGAAATAGAATCACCAGAAGTCATGTGACAGACTGTTATTTTGTGCCTATGATTGGTAAGTATGGTTGGAAAGAATAAGGATTAGATTTTTAATTATGGATAAATTTCTTGATATACTGGCAGTTGTTATAGTTGTTGTATGGCTCATTGCAATGTGGGGAGTCTTTTTTTATGCTGTCAAAAGAGGCTGGGGACCTCTTTTAAAGAACAAAATGGCAGCCAAAGTAAGAGTATCTGCAGTTGTAAAGCATAAACAAGAATATGGTGATTATGATGCTTTTGAAAATAACATCCAAATAGCTAGAAAAGAAATAGTATTTGAATGTGAAGATGGAATGCATAGAGAGTACAGCGTGCCGGATAGAATTTATGATTGGGTAGAACTTGGTGATGACGGAACTCTTATCTATCAAGGTGATAATTTCGTAGATTTTGAAGCTAGAAGACCAAGAACAAACCCTGATGAACTTTTAGGCAAAATGACAAGGTAGCATTGATGGAAGATACTATTCTAAGACTACATGTCACTCCAAGAAGCTCTAGAAATGAAATAATTGGATTCAAAGAAGATGTTTTATATATAAAAATCACAGCTCCTCCTGTAGATGGCTCTGCCAACTCCGCTATTATCAAATTCCTAGCAGAATCACTAAAAATAAAAAAGAATCAAATTGAACTGATATCAGGTGAAAAAAGCAGAGAAAAAAGAGTGAGAATAAGTATGCTATCAAAATCAAAGGTCTTATCTATTCTATCTAAGCAGCACTAGTTGATAAGGTTCTTTGCAATTTCACTTGAATCAGCAGAATCCACTCTAATTTGTCCAAGTCCAAAAGATACATCTTTGCCTATTTGCAGCACCTCAGCAATTTTTAATATTGGTACAAATGGAGTTATATTCCCACAGTATAATGCATTGCCATAAGTGCCAGTTATTTTTATTGCTCTATTCTTTCTTTTATATATATCAGAAACAACAGTAAAATCTGACCAAAGTGTATTTACTTTCTCAGCATGCTCTAATACAAAGCTTTTGAACTCTTTATATCTATCCTGATTTTGGCTCAATGCAAAGGTAGCACATAGTCTGTTTACTATATATAAACTATATTTCACCAGATGATGAAATTTTATCTCTTCTATTGTTTTTCCTTTTTCTTCCAATGCTAGAGGAGTTAAAGTTCTAAGAAATGCAAAAGTTGCTTCTTTATATGTGATGTCAAATATTTCTCTGATGCTTGATACTTCGTTTCCCTCATCATTAACAATTAATGGAGCCACTTCCATCGGCTCTATTTTCACTCTTCTTCCCATAGAGCCAAGACCTTTTTCAAGTGCCATATAAAGCAATGCTTTTCTAAAAGATGGAAGAAAACTAATAGAATATCCTATAAGCACAAGCTCAATTTCAAAAGGTTCAGATTTCTTGATATACACATCACCCTTAAACGGAAATCTCACAATTATCCCTTTAGACGGTTCGCCTCCGTTGCTTGTTGGAAGACTTTTCAAGGGCTGCCAGCATAATCCAAAACCGCAAGACATTCTATAATCGCAATCATCAGTACAGTCTGCCATTCTTCTTTTGCAACACATCTTTTTTAATGCAAACCCAAAAGCACTTCTAAGTGTACTATTAGCGAATCTATGCAGATACAAATCATCAAGCGGCTTAAATTTAAACCTAAAACCCATAAAAGGCAAGTTCATCATCTCATGAGGTGCTAGAGACTTTATTTTTTCAATAGTAAGCTCAGTTGTTTCTTTCTGTGTTTTTATATCATCCATTAGTCATATTCTCTGGCAAGGATGTTGGAAATACAAGAGAGTCGAATGGCAGATCATTTTTTAATATTTTTAAAGCACCCATTGTAAATGCAAACATACCTTCTTTTTTATCTTTTTCATAGTCATATCTAGAAATAGATTTCGTTCCATGAGCAAACAAACTATTATTTCTAAGTTCTACTGCATTTAATAGTCTTCCAGCATTATTTTTATAGAAAGCTTTCAAGTCACTATCTTTGCTTAGTTCACTAGCAAATTCCCATGCTTTAATAAGACCCATTTTATATGGAAACTCTTCTATGCTTTTTTTCCATTCTATTGTATCAGGAATCTGGTCTTTTTCCACCTTGGCTGTTTCAATTTTATGATTTGTGTA
>JBDNDK010000135.1:0-6675 GCA_046719185.1 Armatimonadota bacterium | reverse complement strand
CGCCGTCTCTTCCGGACCGATCTCCACGGACTCCTGCAGGAGAATGTCGCCGGTATCGAGCCCCGCATCAATGCGCATGATGGTGACGCCGGTGACGGTCTCGCCGTTGGCGATGGCCCACTGGATAAGATAGATAAGATATAAGATATAGATATTACTTCTCAATTTATTTTTTTTGATATGATAGTGATAAGGATATTTGATATTTATTATCATTTATCTGTTTGATTTGATTATTGATATTGATAGATAAGAAATCTTATAAAATATCTAGATTAAAAATTTGCGGTGTCCCGGTGTTTCGGGAATTCATTCCCGAAACCTACAAAACCTAATCTAAAATCCCAAAACCCAAGCTCAAAAACTTTCATTCACAAAATCATTTCTGGCTTTATTCAAAACTCAACTGGCTATTGCCATATCTTAATATCCTTCTTTTACATATAACAGATAATTAATGCTTCAATGGTATAATCTATAAAAAATAATGGCAGACATCAATGCCTGCCATTAGCTCAATTCTTTATTGTATAATTTATCTAGTTGTGTATCAATAAATTATTTATCACTAGCAATCTTCTGCACATCACTATTTAATCTAGTAATTATCTGTCTTACTAAATATCCATCTCTTTCATAGCATGAGCTGATACCTGTAATTGCTACAAAATCCACACCAGCTTGAAATCCAGATGCATCACATATAACTTTTATACCTCTTGTTGGGTTTTGGCAGTTTGCAGGATCATCATTTAGGTCTGAGCCATCATCTATATACATATATCCGTCGCCAATATGTGTAACTTTCCCCCAAGTTTTCACTAAGAGACCAATGTTGTTTAATCCGTCTGCACACATCCACACATCTATAAAATTTTCAGGATTATTTTCGTCTTCAACAACTTCCCAGCTCCATACACCGGCTTGTCCACCATCTGTAGAGCCTCCGCCAACTGTCTTGTTGTTCATTCCCATTGGCTTCACTGAAAAATTCTTTGATATTAATGTGATGGATTCAGCTGCAATTGCAATCTCAGGTTCTGATCTATCTACTTCACCTACAACTCTCACAATATCTCCCACTTCAAAATTATTGTTATCTGTTTTCACTCTAATTCCAGCTGTTCTGTTTTGATCTTGAACATATATAAATCCATCAAAAACAGCACTCACAACCACATCTGAAATGCTCACATAGGCTTTGTCTTCCTGCAATTTTATTGAACTTATTGAATCCATTTCTTTTGGAGCTTTTTCAAATAAGAAGCTTATCACAGAATGTTTTGGAAGCTCATAAGTGAAATATCTTTGGAATGTTTCTGAAGATTCTGTTATTGATGCATCAGATTTTGTTATTTCCCAAATGCTTTCGTCATCAATCCAATAATCCAATAAACATTTTGCATTTTGAGGGTTAGAGCCTGTAAGTTTATATACACTTGCATTTACATTAACATTATCAGGCACAAAGTTGCCTAAATCTATTCCCACAGTTCTATTTTGATATTTATCTTTGTTCACTATGGTTAATGATAGTTTTTTGCCATCTTCTGAAATAGTTGCGGATGTGCCAATTATTGGAATCCCTTTCATTTCAGGGAAATAGGGGTCAAAAGAAATACCTATGAAATCTATTGTTGGACTACCATCTACATATGAAACAACTTTAAAATCTTGATAATGATTAGCAAACATTCTGAAGACATGAAATAATGGACTTGTTATGTTTCCATTTGAGACAAATAAAGCGTATGGTCTTTCTCCATACATATGCCACCAGTTTGAGCTGTCAACCACATCATAATTTTCAGCCATCACATTAAAAAAGCCAGCAAGTGCTAAAGCAGCCATAAGACTGTCTCCTTCATAAATTGCACCTTTCCATCTCCATCCGTAATTAACATTCCATTCATTAAACCATACTCTTAAATCACCTAGTCTGTCTCCACTCCAGTCCCTTATATATCTTCTCTGATTATCAATATCATCATCCATTCTGTATGGTGAAACTAGTGTCTGCCAATATCTTCTGTCATCATTTGATACCCAATATGCAGTGAATGGTTTATATGGGTGAGTATGAAGTGCATCCATATATTGCCCAGCAATTGCATAGACAATAGGGTCCCACATTTTGTTATCATCTGCAATACCCGGCTGAGCACCAATATTTCCAGCAGCACTCACATATATATTGGGGTCAACTGCTTTCATTGCATTATAAAACATTATATAATGCAATGCATATATCTCAGCTGCTTTTATACCATATTCACCATCAGGTCTTGGACTTCCAAAAGGATCAGGTCCCCAAGGCTCATTCCCAATCTCAAAGTATTTCACATTATAAGGCTCTGGGTGACCGTTTTGTGCTCTAACTTCTGCCCAATCCACACCACCATTTGGGTTAGATCCATCATTTGGTGCATTAAGATATTCAACTAAATCAGCAGCATCTTCCAATGCTTCTTGGAATGGTGTCAATCCATCTCGCCCGTCCAAAGAACAATCTGGTGTAGTATCACCCTGGGGTTTGTTGTATCTAAATCTTATGGTTATCATTGGTTCAATGTTTCTAGCTTTGCAATATCTAACAAATTCATCTAAACCAAACTTTGCAGGACCATAATTTGATATATTAGGATTGCAAGGATTAGCAAATTGGTTTGGTCTGTTCTGAACAGGACCTATTGATAGCTTCCAATAAAATGTATCAGAATGGCATCCTCCTGGATATCTTAAAATAGGAATTTTTAACTGATTTACTCTATTATCTATGGCAGTTGTTGTGCTGTTTGTTGATGGATTATATAGATTTGTCCATTGACTCCACAATATATTATGGCTGGGTATATTTTTTCTTATGGGATTGGTAATTTGATCTGGTTTCACTCTCACAACAGTCTGAGCATTTGAGTCTATCACAACATCATTTATCCATTTGTTTTCATCAGCTGTGAAAGAATGTCTGTTTCCAACTTTATCAATAACTTGCACAGCAAAATCATACACTCCATCAGCCAGTGGGCTATATGTGTGTCTATATCCGAATGATGGATCAGTTGTTACACCATCTAATATCCAGTCATCATCAGATTCAGAAGCACCTGGTCGATAATAAAATTCAACTCTATCTATTCCAAGTGCATTGTCATAATGTTTCATAATTTTCATTGATGGAGTATTATTTGAGATTACCTGTCCATTTCTAAAGCTCTGAATATTCTGCAAAACAAAATCTGGTGGAGTCTCATCTCTCATCAATCTTATATAATCAACCTCAACAAATACATTTGCCAAGTTGTTGAAATTAAATCTAAATGCAGTGGGTTTTACTTGTGGATTTGCATTGAGATCGATTATATCGCCTATATATATTTTGTGAACATACCAGCTGTTTGAACCATATGTTTGAAATCCAATCGTTTGTATGTTGTTCCAAACATTACTGGTTGTGGTTTTATATCTAAAAAAACCTTGTGTGATGCCAAAAATGCCGAAATTGTTATCTATTCTCTGTCTTAGCTTTATTTCAATATAATCTTTGTTTGTAAATTCTATTTGTGGTGGAATAGGATCAAGTGAAATTCTGGAAGAAGTATTAGAGGTTTTGCCTTTCCACACTCCATCTTGAACTACTACACTTCCTGCAACAAATCCAGAATTAGTCCATCCCATAGCATTTCCATCGGTATCAAAATTCCACAAATATACAACCGTGTCAGAAGAAAAGAGAAAATTTGGTAAAAAAATTAACAACAAGAATAAAAAAAGAAGATGCTTCATATATTACTCCCACCTTGCAGAATATAAAAAAATATAAAAAACTGATAATTCGTTTTAATACTATGAATTGTCATAGTTTACAACTGTGTATTACAAGACGATTAAATTTGCTGAGTGTTCCTTATATCATAAAATTTTGGTATAAAAATATTCAAACTAGAGGGTTATAATATATTGAAGCATATCTTATGATATTATATACTTACATGGTAATTTAGATGTCGATAAATCGTCATAATAATACTATGAAAAAGAATACTAAGATTATAATATTAACATTTCTTATTTTATTGTTTGCTTCTGTATGCTTTGCTCAGAAGCTGGCTGTTCATTTCTTCTATTGGTATGATGCACCTCATAATAATGTGGACAAATCTAAAATGCCATATCATCCACCGGGTCTAACTGAGCCTTTTAATGGCACATACTACAGCTCATTATCTGTAAAATGGTATGAACAGCAGCTTGAAGATATGAAGCTTGCTGGCATTGATTATGCTCTACCTGTATCTTGGGGAGAAAAAGGGCAGAGTAAATGGTTTGTGCAGAGTGTGCTAACTAGAATGGTGGAGGCTGTAAGAAACACAAAATCAAACATAAAAATAAGCTTGTATGATGACACTCAATCTCAAGCTGCACAATGGAATCTGGAAAATGGCAGAGGATATAATAACTCTACAACAGATGACAAGCTCAAACTCTCTTGTGCAGACCCTGATGCTCATAGGCTGTTTTATGATGAGAAAATAAAACCATTCTTTAAGATGATCCCAAGAGATATGTGGGCAACCCATAATGGAATGCCTGTTCAAAATGGAGGCAGACCTCTAATCCTTACTTTTGTGAGTTATTATTACAAAGATTTAGATAAAGGTCATATCCTTTGGAAAGGTATAAAAGAAAGCTTTAAAAAGGATTTTGGAGTTGAGCCTTGGCTTGTGCCATGCTGGTCTTGGTTCCATCATACAAATGATGTGCTTGATGAGAATATGAATGCTGTTGCAGATGGAATGTGTATATATGGAGCTGCAATGGGTGGTGTTCATAATTTCACAACTCCCAATGGATACACAGTTGGCAATGTTGGTCCCGGTTGTGAAACCAGACAGCTAGGCAGACCAGACTACAGACCTAGATGGGCAGATTTAGACGGCAGTGAAACAGATAATGAATCAAAGTGGTTCACAGAAAACTTCAAAAAAATCCCATCAAATGTAGATTTAGTGATGCTTGAGAGCTGGAATGAACTCTGGGAAGGCTCTGCAATAGCAAGATGTATAAATTATCCAAAAGTTTCTGGTGAAGGCTACTTGCCAGAAACATATTATATGGAAAAAACAAAAGAGCTTATGGATACTCTAAAAAACTCTAAAAATATTCCTTCTAATCTTTTCAATGCTGGTTTGGATGAATATGAAAATGGTGTTGCTAAGGGTTGGATGCCTTTCTGGGTGTATGGAGATGTTAGATTCAAAGAAGATGCACAGGCAAAGCATTCCGGAAATTTTGGTCAGATGATGTTTGTGGATGATGGAAAACATAGTGCTGGTTTATATCAGAGAGTAAAAGTTGGTATTGGCAAAAATATAGAGTTTTCTTTGCAGACTAGAAGAAGTGTAGGAAAAGACAATAAACCAGTGAAAACTTGGGTTGGAATAGACACAAAAGGCAGCACAGATCCTCTATCTAAAAACATAGTTTGGAGCAGTGCTGAAGAATCTGCAGGCAAATGGACAGAGCAAAAAATAAGTGCAAAGTCTGAATCTGAGATAATAACAGTATTTATAAAATCAGAGTCAGATACTGAAGGTATGCAGACCAGATCAGTATTTGATGGAGCTGTTCTTAGTATAAAATAAAAAATATATCAGGATAAAAGTATCGGGAACAAGTTCCCGATACACCTTAGAATCTAATTATACAAAAACTTATGCTAATTCCAAATCAACTTGAATATTATCTTTAGTTGCTTTTGAGAATGGGCAAATTGTGTGAGCTTTTTCCATCAGCATTTTACCAGTTTCTTCATCAACACCTGGGATTTCAGCTTTTATTTTCACAGCAAGGCAATATCCGCCTGAATCTTCTTGAGCCATACTCACTGTTGCATACACTTTTGAATCATCTATAGTAACATTAGAGAGTTTTGCAGCAAGTTTCAAAGCACCATGAAAACAAGCAGCAAATGCAAGAGCAAAAAATTGTTCTGAGTTTTTGGCATCCTTATTTTTTCCACCCATAGACTCTGGAAAATCCATTTCAAATTTCATGGATCCATCTTCCAGCATTGCTTCTCCAACTCTTCCTTCACCAAGAGATATTGCAGTGGTGGTGTATAGAATCTTCATGATATCCTCCAATTGAGTTAATTAAATTATTAGTTTTACAAATCACTATTTACCCAATTGAAGAGTTTTTAATTCAGAATGTGATCATATTCATCTAACATACAATTTTTTATTACAAAATCAACAATTCCCTTTCTGCTGTGTATGTTAAGTTTTTTATAGATTCTATATCTATGCGTATCTGCTGTTTTTTTGCTTATAAATAATTCTTCAGCTATTTGGGTGTTTGTCAATCCTCTGGCAATTAGCAGCATCACTTGTTTTTCTTTTGGAGAAAGTAAATCAGATATATCAGTATTATTTTCTAATTTTTCTCTAAACATAGAGGATATGTATTCTTTTTCATTTTCAGCATTTTTTATTGCATATTGAAGATTTATGACAGGGTCTGTTTTTGAGACATAGCCAATGCCGCCAGAAGAGAAAAATTTATCTAAAATCTGTTTGTTGTATTTTTGTGTGAAAGCTATCACTTTACATCCAATACTTTTAAGTTGGGGAATTTTTTTAATCACATCATCATCGTTTATGGGACCCGACA
>JBDNDK010000134.1:0-6728 GCA_046719185.1 Armatimonadota bacterium | reverse complement strand
AGGCAAGACTTAAAAGATACTGCATTCTGGAAAGCTGATGTTGTAACAAACAGAGATGGTGAGGCAGTGGTAAGCTTCAAAGCTCCGGATAATCTCACATCTTGGAGAACTACAGTTAGAGGCATTACAACTACTACAAATGTAGCAGAGGCAAAATATAACTTTACTACTAAAAAAGACTTAATGGTGAGACTAGAGAAACCAAGATTTCTTACCCAGCATGACACATCATATTTTAGCACAATGGTTCATAATGATACAGGATTGAGACAGAAAATTACTGTAAAAATGGATGCACCCAACCTTGTGATTGATGGCTCTGATACTAGAGAGATAACTGTTAATGATTCATCAAGTGAGGTTATAAAATGGAAGGTATCAGCACCAAAATCAGGCAGGATACCTATCACAATCTCTGCTGATACCGGTATATATAAAGATGCTCTGAGGGTATATCTAAATGTTATGCCATTTGGAATAATGGATAATAAGTATTTTACTGGTACTATAACAGCAGATGAAACCAAAACTCAAAATATACATCTGCATAAAGACTTCAACAGAGATTCAACATTTGTAAAAATAAGACTTGCACCATCACTTTTATCATCAATGATAGGTTCTCTAGAATATCTAGCACAGTATCCTTATGGATGTGTAGAACAAGTTACAAGCTCAATACTGCCTGATATTATTTTGTATAAAAATATGAATCAGATTGGAATTGGCAGTTCATACTTGGGCAGTGAACTTCCAAAGATGATAGCCTCTGGATTGAATAAACTATACAACATGCAAAATGATGACGGCAGTTGGGGTTGGTATTATTATAATGGTTCTAATCCTTGGATGACTGCTTATGCTCTAAATGCCATCATTGAAGCAAGATCAGCTGGTTTTACTGTTAATGAGGATATACTCAACAATGGTGTTAGAGCATTAAGAAACATAATTGCTCAAAAAGATATAGACTTGCATGATAAAGCTTTTGGATATTATGTTCTCACACTAACAGGCAATGCAGAATATAAAGCTGGAATGTTAAACACTCTAAACTCACTGATTACTAATTCAAAAGATCAAAATAGAAATGTGAAATCCTATGCGTATCTAGCACTTGCATTTAATAGAATTGGTGATGTTGAAAATGCTGGAATAGCTCTAAGCAATATAATGCAAAATGCAACAAGTGCAAATAATATGATGTATTGGGATGATGATACATATTACTTCACTCAAACAGAAACTACATCTCTTGCATTAAGGGCTTTAATTGCATTAAGACCAGATGAACCTAGAGCTGAGAACATTTTCAGATGGCTTATGAATAAAAGAAAATCAAGCTATTGGTCATCAACAAGAGATACTGCAATGGCTTTGTATGCTCTTGCTGATTATGTGAAGATATCAAATGAACTTACACCTCAGTTTGATGCATCTGTTAAAGTAAATGGCAAAGAGGTTGGAAAACTAAGCTTTAATAGTGCATCAATCAATGAACCTGATATTGTGCTTGATATTAAAGGCACTGACCTAAAATCTGGAAGCAATTCAATTGAAATCACAAAAACTGGCACTGGTAAATTATACTACACCATAGAAGTTAGACAAGTGATAAATAAAAAAGAAATACCATCTGTGTTAAATAGTTCTGGTATATCAATTAAAAGAGAATACTATAAGCCATCTCTTGATTATTTCTCTAGTAAAACAGGCAAAATTGGAAGTCAAATTACAAGCTGTTCTAGTGGTGATATAATACTGGTAAGACTGATAATAAACTCATCAAAATCACATAGATATTTGATGCTTGATGATTATTTCCCTGCTGGTTTTGAAGCCGTTGATAGAGGCAGATTGAGCCCTTATGAATGGGGATATTGGTGGAATGGTCATGATATAAGAGATAATAAAGCATCATTTTATATTGATAGTTTGGATACAAAAGATTATATAATTGAATATAAATTAAGAGCTAGAACACCTGGTGAATATAAAATATTACCTGCATATATATTTGGTATGTATGATCCTGATGTTTCTGGCTCAACATCAGCTGGCAAATTTACAATAAAATGAAACTAAGAATATTTGCAATATCAATATCTATATTAAGCCTTATTGCACTTGTTTACTGGGTAGGAATATCTGCTGAAAAAGAATATGAATTGGCAAGCTATGCTACAAGCTTGGAAGGCAGAAACTCAGCACAAGTGCATAACCTAAGGCTTGCTTGTGCTAATCTAAACAACATAACAATAAAACCAAATGAAACTTTTTCATTTAACAATACAATAGGACCTTGGACGTCAGACAAAGGCTACAAAAAAGCTCCCACAAGTTATGATGGTGAAATAATAGATAACTGGGGTGGGGGAGTGTGCCAATTGTCATCTACATTATATAACACAGCATTGCTAGCTGGTCTAAGAATAGATGAAAGAAACAAACATCAATTTCCTTCACATTATGCACCAGTTGGCAGAGATGCAGCAGTGGCATTTATGGGTGCAGATTTAATATTCACAAATACTCTGCCTGAACCTATCACTATTAAAACTCAAATCACAGCAAAATCTGTGATAGTGAAGATGTATTCAAAATATAAACCTGATTATAGAGTGGAAGTTGAAGCTAAGATAATAGGCACATCAAATCCTTCTGAGATTATTCAAGACTTAACAGGCAAAAGTGAAGGCAGATGGAAAGTGGTAAACAAAGGCAGAATGGGAGTTGAAACCATTACCTACAGAAGATTTATAACAAAAGATAAAACTAAAACAGAAATAATTTCCATAGACCAATATCCCCCAATGAACAGAGTGATTAGGATAGTTGAAAGATAAATTTATAGGCAGATATTTTTATCTTGCCTTAATTTTTAATCTATATTACTTGGCAATGATAATATTCTGTCTCTTTCACTTAGTATTTTGCCATTTTCTATATCCACAGCATACACAGCACCGTCAATGCAGGCTGTTTTCACTCTTCCTGCTACAGCAGGATTGCCTGCTAGCTGAGGTGCATCTAGTATACCAACTTTGAGACTTTTTGATAGAACATCTGGGTCTGATAATGGGTCTGCACTTTCACTTCCTATCATCTTAATGCTATCTATTATCACCTTTGCTTCTTCCACTAGCTGTTCTTTTCTTCTTATCACTTTCTCATCAGCAGATAGGTCACAGAACCCAAATAAGCAGTTTCTGAGCACACCTTTAACTATTTTACAGCTTTCTATCACATCATCAGCTGTAGCTGCATGGTCTGCTTCTGTGAAACTTACCACATGTATAATATGAGGCTTCATTCCCATTGCAAGTGCAGCACTAGCAGCAAGCTGACCTTGAGCAATATCCATATCTGGTGATAAGCTTAACAATCCGGCTCTCACCTGCCGCATTGTTGTAAAATTATCATCATGCAGGCTCTCTATAAGCTCAGCCTTTGCCAGCATTTTAGCAAGGTCCATAGAACCATAGGTAGATGGTGGAGTGTTGAACATATACTGAGCTATATAATAATTAACACCAACTGATTTTGCATTATATGCAGCCAAATATGCAGCAGCAACAGCCACTGCATCATGAGCATCTCTTAAACTCCAATGGTGAGAGTCATTCACTTCCACAGGCACTTTATGCTCTGCATAAAACCTCATTGCTTCCTGATTTTCTTTTATAGCCTCAGTGATGGGTCTTTTAGATCTTCCATCAAGCTCACTATACCAAAATAACGGAATAGCTCCCCATGCATTATTTATCGTTCTAAGTGCAAGCTCAGCCCATTTGATTAATTCTCTTGTGCCGCTGTATATTCTAAGCAGAGGATAGTTTCCTCTTCTGCTTGCTTCATATATATCAAGTAAATCTTTTTCTGTTCTTATAGGGCAGCCGCCAGCACCATCAAGCTCTGGTCTCATCAGCTCTGGATTAAAAAAGAATTCTTGGGCATTTTGGTCTGGTGCGATTGATATCACATCCACCACTTTTGCATCTGCAATTTTTTTGATGCCTTCAATGGTCTCCTGCATTGATGGCAAGCCAAAATGATGTCTTAATAGCGGACTTGGTCTTTTTCTTTCAAGTCTTTCAAGCTGAGTGGAGCCAAAATCTTCTTCCTCTTGGCAGATGTCCTCACCTCTTATCACACACAGCACATCTTCCATTTCCTCATGTCCATTAAAGCAAGCCTCAAAAAAATCAAACTTTTCTGCTACTTCACATACTGGAGGAGTGCCGCCAAATATATATCTTCTATTATCAAGACCAAATCTTTTTATAGTATCCACAAAATCTGAAATCACCTTTTCAGCAACTTCAGGTGAGAGTCTATAGCTAACTCCCACAATCTCAGGGTCATTTTCTTTTATAGCATCAACAAATTTAGAAGTCTCACAGGCAGGACCTAAAAACTTTGTTTCATATCCCTCTAACTCTGTAAGTCTTAGAAAATTTATCACACCAGCCACATGCACACAGTTTCCCAGTGCACCGCCTATTGCAGTTTTATTCATAATATAACACCTTTATATTTCTGCTTCATCATGGATATCACCCTCAAGAATCAGATGTCTTAAATTTTTGAGAGACATATCTTTGATTCCCAATTTTTCAACAGTTCTGCCTTCTTTCCAGAAGTCAACTCCATGGCAAATACTTGCAAGATGTATTATAGATTTTATAGTAGGACAGTCAACTCCAACCATATCACCAAGTGATGCAATAGGCACAAGACTGCATGGCACATCTTCACTGATATATCTTGTAAACATTGTTCTAGGTGCTTTGATGCCATCATAGCCTCTATTTGCTCTCATAGCTTCATAAAGGGTTCTTCCCGCTGCATCATAGGCAACATAAAGCCATTCTCTTGCAGACATTGCTCTAAATCCCAATGCCTCCGCCACTTCCACTCTTTCTTTATCCATTTTTTCTAAAATTAGGGAAATAGTGGGAGTGATGCCTTCTGTGTAGTAATCAAAATCACCATTTGTGCTTTCTATTCTTGCTCCATTAAGCACAGTTACTGCAGGATGGAATATTGCACCAATATTATCCAAACTGGTTTTCATTATGTTATCACCAGGCACAAATTGCACAAATGCTGTTCTTAAAGCTTTAACTACAGTCGGAGTTGCATGTGCAGGCAAAGCTGCCACTGGTATGTTATTTTTCACCCTAAAAATTCTTGCTTGCCCAGGATTGAGCATTCTGCTTGCATATATAAATGTCTGAGCTTCTGCTATTATCACATCAGCTTTGCAGTTTTTTTCTCTAAGTATATTATGAACTTCCAAGGCTCCGCATGTTCTGCCCGGATTGAGCACTATTATTTGTCCATCTTTAAGATGTGGTGCTAATGATTCTGCCATAAACTTATGACCAGTTGCTGGCACTACCACCATCAGCACTTTAGCTCCATCAATTGCCTGAGCTATATCTGCAGTTACATTTTTTATTTCCACAAAACCATGAGGAATATCATCTAATCCATCTGTGATTAAATCAATGCCACCAGCTGCCTGTATTGGAATAATTCTCTCTTCACTTCTGTTGTATAATGATACTTCCTTACCCATGTGGGCAAGATGAGCCGCCATAGCCATTCCGCCATGACCAGCACCTAAAATTGCAAATTTTGTATCCATAATAATCCCTTCAAAAATAATTGCAAAATAATAATAGTGAGTGGAGATGCATGATTATGCATCTCCGATTTATATGAATCTCTAGAAACCTATTACATCCTTAGGTTTTGATAAATCTACACTTCCTGTCTGCTTTGCACCTGGTTTGCCAAGCAGTTCAAACATAATATTCTTATATGCTTCCACACCAGGCTGATTGAACGGGTTAACACCAAGCATTAGTCCGCTCACACCACAGGCAATTTCAAAGAAATATATAAGACTTCCAAGAGTATATGCATCAAGAGACTTGAGCATTATAGTCATATTAGGCACACCACCATCTCTGTGTGCTTTTGCAGTTGCTTCATAAGCCATTTTGTTTATATAACTGACTTCTTTTCCTGCCAGATAGTTCAGTCCATCTAAATCTTGCTCAAACTTTGGCACTTTTATTATTGGCTCACCTTCATCAACAATGATAAAAGTCTCAAAAAGAAATCTTCTACCCTCCTGCACATATTGACCCATTGAATGAAGATCTGTTGTGTATTCAACACTTGCTGTGAATAATGCACAGTTTTCCTTGCCTTCACTCTCACCATAAAGCTGTTTCCACCATTCAGCAAAATAATGAAGTCTAGGCTCAAATGAAGCAAAAAGCTCTATTGAAAAACCTTGATGATACATTATATTTCTAGCCGCAGCATAGTAAAAAGCAGGATTGTTTAATGGATCAGTATTTGAACAAAGCTCTGAGCAAGCTTTTGCACCTTCAACTAATTTATCTATTTCAATTCCAGCATAAGCAATTGGCAAGAGACCAACAGCACTCAGCACTGAGTATCTTCCACCAACATCATCAGGCACCACAAATGTCTTGTAGCCTTCATTTTTTGACATCTCAAGCAGAGCACCTTTATTTTTGTCTGTAGTTGCTACAATCCAATCTTTCTGCATTTCTTTTGGCACTAAATCTCTCAGCACTCTAAATGCTACTGCCGGCTCTGTGGTAGTTCCAGATTTGCTTACAACATTTATAGCAACCTTTTTGCCTTTAAGCTTGTTCATCAAGGTTTGTTTATAATGAGCAGAT
>JBDNDK010000133.1:0-6801 GCA_046719185.1 Armatimonadota bacterium | reverse complement strand
GATCTATCTGAATACATGAGGAGGATTAAAAATTCCCGGCACTATTCTTGTTGCTATTTCTTCAGACTGTTCAACTTTGAAGTTTTTATATAAATACTGTTCAGTTGATCTTCTGCCTTCTTGGCTTGTGAACATAATGTGCAGGCAATATGCATCAGCATGGTCAGGATAAATTCCATATATGGCAAATCCTGCACCAAGACCATTGCCTCTGTCTCTCATATTTTCCATTGCTCTATATACTTTATCTCCAGAAAATCTTTCTCCAGAGACATCCATCATTCCAAATATAGAACATGCAGAAGACACTTTTAGTTCATTATAAGGATTATTAATTTTGTTTAGATTATTCACATCCAGTTCCTCCCTGCAGTATGAATTCTTTCTTCTATAAGACTTTCAGGAAGATTTATCAGTTTAAGATCACCCTCAAGCAGCATATCTTCCATACCAGAAATATCAATACCTGATCTCATAATTCCTGTTATAATTCCTGCTTTTTCAACATCTCCGCATAGAATCATTCCCACTAGCTTCCCATCTTTAGTTACAAATCTTTTGTAAACATTATCATAAGATATAGTTTTCACATTGAAGCCATCACCCTCAGGCTGTGTGCCAAATCCTGCAGACATTGTTGGATACCCAAAGAAACTCACTGAGTTCACACTCATGCCAACATTGTATTCACTTTCAATTCCTAGTATATTCAGTCCTGCTATTCTTCCACCTATATATGCATTAGGGAGAATAGGGAGCACTCTTCTATCTTGATATATAGGATCAAAAGCTTCTGCTATATCACCAGCAGCATATACATTTGGTATATTAGTTTTCATATGTTTATCAACTAATATTCCTCTATTTGTTTCTATACCACTGTTTTCTACTAAATCTATTCTTGGTCTCACACCAATTGTTACAAAAACAGTATCACACTCAACTTTTTCTTTATTACTCAATACTGCAGCTCCAACAGATTTTCCTGAAGAGTCTGGCTCAAGAGCTGTAACACTAACTTTTGTAAGCACTTTAATATTGTTATCTCTAAGCACTTTCTCTACTAGAGCAGCACCTTCATCATCAGTGTTCATAGCGAGGATTCTATCAGCAAGCTCTATCACTGTAGTGTCAATACCCAACACTGATAATGCTTCAGCTGTTTTTAATCCAGTCAAACCTGCTCCAATAACAACTGCTTTTTTATGAGTTTTCAGCCATTCTTTTGCATTTCTTGCATCTTCAATAGTGTTCATATAAAACACGCCATCAAGGTTAGTTCCTTCACATCTTAATTGAATAGGTGAACCACCAGCTGCAATTATCAAAGAGCCGTATGATATGCTGTCTCCATTATCAAAAGATACAAAATTATTATCTGTATCAATAGATGTTACTGATGTGCCAAGCAGAGTATCCACATTCATTTTTTGATAGAAATCTAATGGTCTATAATAAATATTGCTTTCTTCTACTTTTCCTGCCATAAAATATGTGATAAGAGGTCGAGAATAAGTATGTTCAGATTCATTAGCAACAAGACAAATAGTTTTTTCAGAATCTTTGCCTCTAATTGCTTCAACAGCACCAATAGCAGCTGTTGAGTTACCAATGATTAAAACATCATAACTACTCTTCATTATTCTTCCTCCAATACTATGGCATCATTAGGACAATGTTCTACACAAGATGGAAACCCTCTTTCTCTGCACAAATCACATTTTATTGCCACAAACTTTCCACCTTTTAATTCTCTTTGAATGGCTCCATTTGGACACATAAGTATGCATGTCCAACAACCAACACATTTATCTTTATTAACTGATACAATTCCAGTATCAGGATCTTTTGTCATTGCACCAGTAATACATCCATATACACATAATGGTTCATCACAATGTCTGCATTGGGCTGCAAAACTTCTGCATCCTTCTTCTTCTACATCAACACAAGACATTGGAGGTTTTTCTTCTTCTTTAAATGCTTTTATTATGTCTTTGGTTTCTGAATGTTCTACTTTGCACCATACTTTGCAAAGACCACAACCAATACAAACATCAGGTTCTGCTTTAATTCTCACATCATTCCTCCTGTAAGATATATAAAAAAATAATTCTCATTTTAAGTATAGTTTCAGAACAAGCTTCTGAAATTCTATATCTGCTTTGTCATTCTTAAGCACAAGGTGCCCAGGAATCTATTTGGTTTCGGGAACAAGTTTCCGAAACACCTTTGTAATCTCTTACATCAAACTTCTAATTACCCCAGTAATGCAAAAAGACGCTTCGCATAATTAACACGAAGCGCCTTCAATGGCATAATTATCTTCAATTGATATTACCGATCACAACTTTATGACCAGCTGTTTTGTTTTTCAAATAAGAAGCAACTTTCATTGTTGCCTCCAATTCACATATTTATTATACATTAAAAAGTGTTTCGCGTCAAATTCAAATTTGAGAAACAGCTTAGAAACAAAAAACTTTTTTATATTCTTATTATTAGAAAAAAAACTGATTATTTGTATACAATACTTTCCCATATATATAAAATTGGAAACTTAAATGAAATAAAAACAGTCTTAGTATTAATTGAAAATAGTAGCATGAAATAGTTCTAAATGTTTGTTTTTGCAGTAATTATATTTATTGCATTGACTCATGTGCTGTTATATTGTACTATTTTCCCATAATTGTTTATTCTGTTATATTAAGGAGAAGTCATGAAGACTTATAATAAGTATTTCATTGCATTAGCTTTAATAATTCTAATTTTAATACCTATACCTCTTTATGCACTTACATTATATTCACCGACTCCAGACCAAATTGTAAGAGAAAATGTAAGGTTCACAATATCAGAATCAGCACTTCCTGCTGGCGGCTATGTAGGATTATTTATTGGACCGGATAAAGAATTTGTTGCTGGTATAAATCCAAATGCTGGACGCAGAAAAGATGGAAAAATTCATTTCTTTTGGAATAGCAAAGCACCTTTTAGAGATCCTGCAAACCCAACTGAAGAGAGAAGATATCCTGATGGAAGGCATTTAATGGAATTCAGAGTTTTTGATTCTTCAGGAAAAATGGTTGATTCTGCAGAAGTTTATATAACTCTTCAAAATAGAGTTCCTAGAACAACACCAGCTCCTCCGGTGAGACTAGTAAATTCACTTCCTTTTGGAAAATTGTTAAGGTATGATGCAAGAGCACAAGTCAGCTTGTTTGATAATCTTGGAGCACCAATATCAGGCGGATTGGGAATGACTAGTGAGTTCACAATCATACAGACTATTGAAGATGTAAGACCAAATGGAGACATAATGGTTAGACTAAGGCTAGATGACAATGCTGCCATTAGCATACAAGGAAATAGAACTTTTTTATATAGAAATACTCCTGTTAGACCTCAATTATATAGAATGTTAAACAGATATGGTGTTGTTTCAAATAGAAATATATTTGGAAAACAAGCACACTATAGTATAATGGATGTAATTCCTGTATTACCATCAAGACCTGCAAAAGAGGGTGACTCTTGGCAATCAGAGTTGGAAGTTAATATTGAAGGTCTTGCAAGACCAATGCTGCTTAAAGGAAATAGCATGCTTGATTCATTTGAATGGCAAGATGGTAGAAGATGTGCAAAGATTATATCAAGATTATCTTCAGATACCAGAATCAATATGCTTGATGGTAAAATTAAAACTGCAGCTGGTGGCAAAGTGAATGCTATTGTAACAACATTTTTTGCTTATGAATCAGGAAGAATGATAAAAAGAAATATAAAATTAGAGTTTAATGCAGACTTAGATCAATCCTTAATAGGCGGCAGACTTCAATCGGGAACTTCTACTGCACCTGGTTCTATGACTCCATCAATGATGCTTCCAAGAGCTGGCAGACCAGCATTTGATGAAGAAGATGATGAGAAATATGGAACACCAGAAACACAATCATCTCATGGAATTACAGAACTCTCAGGCACAAGACCTGGCATTGTGCAGATTGATGTTGATGTTAGAGTAAGGTTCTAGGGAAATTGGCTGTTGAAAATGAAAAAAAAGCTGAGCTATATGAGCATCTTGCTGAGTTAAGAACAAGACTTATTAGAGTTATTATCTATTGGGTCATTGGTACTTTAGTAGCTTGGTTTTTTTATACAGATATTTTTCAGCTGCTTACTGAGCCAATGAAAGAAGTGCTTGAAAAGACAAACACAAAGTTTCTCATCACATCATTGCCTGAAGCATTTATGATAAAAATGCAGGTTTCTCTAATATCTGGTGCTATAATTTCACTTCCTTTTATCACAATTGAGATGTGGGGCTTTGTGTCACCTGCCTTAACAAAAGAGGAAAAAAGACCTCTTATATGGATTGCACCTCTCTCGATTATACTTTTTATAATGGGTGTTGTGATATGTTATTTCATAATGCCGACAGCTTTTAATTGGTTTGCATCTCAAGCTCCACCTGATGCAGAATTAAGACCTACTGTGCAGGCAAGCATACTTTTTATTGTAAAGATGATGCTTGCATTTGGGATTATGTTTGAGCTTCCTATAATTTTGATGGCTCTTGCAAAACTTGGAATTGTAGAAAGTAAAATACTAAAGGATAATTGGAGAATAGCAATAGTTTTAATTGTGATTTTGGGTGCTGTTGCCACTCCATCTGGTGATGCATTTTCAATGCTAATGATGGCTGTTCCTGTTATTATTTTATATTTTTTGAGCATTATGTTGGTTAGAATGATAGAAAAAAAATCTAAAAGGCAGAATTGATGAATGTTAGTCAATTAATTAATAACCTCATATATTCTATTGATTATAAACAACAGATCACACACATACACAAGATAAAAAAAAGAGGAGCAAGGTATAAAAAATTAAAAACACCTATATCTGGATTGCTTGGTGAAAAATTAAAAGAACAGGGGATTCATGATTTATATTTACATCAGGCAGAGGCTCTTGAATATGCTAGGGAAGGCAATAGTATTGTTGTTGTAACTGCCACTGCAAGTGGAAAAACTCTATGCTACAACCTCCCTATTCTTGAATCATTAGAAAAAAATAAAAATGCAAAAGCACTATATTTATATCCAACAAAGGCACTAGCTCAAGACCAATTAGGCAAGTTAAATGGCTTTAATCTTCCTTTTGTAAAAGCATATACCTATGACGGTGACACTCCCAGTAAGAATAGACCACACATTAGAAATCAGGCAAATATGATTCTTACAAATCCTGATATGCTTCATTTGTCTATATTGCCATATCATCATTTGTGGTCTAATTTTTTTCAGAATCTAAAATATGTAGTGATAGATGAAGTACACAGTTTTAAGGGTGTTTTTGGTGCTCATGTAAGCAATATAATCAAAAGACTTAGAAGGATAGCTGCTTATTATGGATCAAATCCTCAGTTTATTTGTGCATCTGCTACTATTGGCAATCCTTTGGAGTTGACAAAAAATCTAACAGGATTAGATATGAAATTAATAGATAAAGATGGATCACCATCTGGGAGCAAGACTTTTGTGTTGTGGAATCCTCAGTTTTTGGTTGATATGGAATGCAGAACAAGCCCGAATGTTGATTGTGTAAAAATTTTCTCTTATCTTATACAAAATGGTATAAGAACCCTTGTTTTCACAAGAGCAAGAAAAACAGCAGAACTTATACTAATGTATACAAAAAGGTACCTTGAAGATGAAAACAGCGATTTAAAAGATAAGATTATGTCATATAGAGCTGGCTATACTCCAGAAGATAGAAGGAAAATTGAACAAATGCTCTTTAAAGGTCAGCTTTTGGGTGTTACTTCCACATCAGCACTTGAGGTCGGTATAGATATTGGAGGTCTTGATGCTGTTATTATCACAGGTTACCCTGGCTCATTATCTAGTTTGTGGCAGCAGGCAGGCAGGTCTGGCAGAGGAAGAGATGAATCTATTGCTTTTTTAATAGCTATGGATAATCCTATTGATCAATACATCATAAGTTCGCCAGAATATCTATTTGACTCAGCCAAAGATAAAGCAATAGTGAGTTCAGAAAATCCATATATAGTAGCAGACCATTTGTTATGTGCATCTTATGAGCTTCCATTATCTAATTCTGAAATTGAGGCAACATTTGGAAAATCTTCATGGGATATAGTATCAACTCTTTCAGATAAGGGATATTTAGAATACAAAAACAAATGGATTTGGAATGGAAGGGGATATCCTGCAAGTTCAGTAAATATAAGATCAGCCTCAAATGAAATATTTGATATAATTTCAGTTGAAAAGGGAGCAAAAAGACTTGGAACAGTTGATGGATTGAGAGCATTTGAAACTATTCATCAAGGGGCTGTATATCTTCATGCTGGTGAATCTTACATAGTGAGAAAATTTGATTTAGATGAAAAAGTGGCTTATGTTGAGAAAACTGAAGTAAATTATTACACAACTCCCGGAAGTGTAACAGATATTTCTGTTGATTTAGTTATTCAGTCAAGAGCTCTTGGAAAGACAAAAGTATTTACTGGAGAAGTTACAGTCAGAAATCAAGTGACTCATTATTTCAAAAAAAGATTATTCAATGATACTGTTGTAGAAAGAATAGACTTAGATTTACCTGAAACCATATTAACAACTGAGAGCATGTGGTTTGTTATTCCAGATTGGCTAGAAAAAAAAATTAAACTTAGTAATTTTGATTTAGCTGGTGCAATGAATCGACTCCCTCTTCCCCAAGCTCCGCGCTCAGGGCCAACGCGCCCTCGTCGCCTACATCGCCGCCGGAGACCCC
>JBDNDK010000132.1:0-6823 GCA_046719185.1 Armatimonadota bacterium | reverse complement strand
GCCGATGGTCGGCATTATTTGCTTCAATTACTGCAATAGTTGATTCTTCTTTTTTATCAGATTTTTCACCAGAAATTACTCTTAATACATTAGGCAATCCAAAATCTTTCTTGCCTGCTCCATATCCTGTATTCTTAATTGTCATAGCAGGCATATTTCCAAAGTCTTTTGAGAAGTATTTCAAAATAGCAGCACCTGTGGGAGTTATAATTTCACCTTCAATACCATCACCAGTAAATGGCACATTTTTTAATATCTCAATTGTTGCAGGTGCAGGTAGTGGGAAAGTGCCATGTGCAATCTGAACTGTGCCATAAAATATAGGCAGCTTAGAGCAATAGACTTCATCTATTTTCAGCATATCAATACATATACAAACACCAACAATATCAACTATAGAATCCACAGCTCCAACTTCATGGAAATGTATTTTTTCAATATCTACTCCATGCACTTTAGCTTCAGCTTCTCCAAGTATTCTAAATATTCCAACAGCATCTCTTTTCACTCTGTCATTGAGATTGCTGCTTTCTATAATATTCTTAATATCAGTAAAAGATCTATGTGAATGATGGCTATGGCTGTGGTTATTTGGATGATGTATATCTATTGTAATATCAACAGCGGATATTCCTTTTTTTACTTTTCTCTCACAAGTAATATCATACCCCTCAAGATTTAGTTTGCTAAGTTCAGCTTTGAGAATATCAAAATCTACTCCAACATCCACCAAAGCTCCCAGAGTCATATCTCCACTAATTCCAGCAAAACAATCAAAATATAATATATTCATATCTTATTTATCATATGGGCAAGCATTCCTGCACCAAATCCATTATCAATATTTACAACACACACTCCAGAGGCACATGAATTCAGCATAGAAAGCAATGCAGCAACTCCTCCAAAACTGGCACCATATCCAACACTTGTAGGCACTCCAATCACAGGTCTGCACACCATACCTCCAACAACGCTTGCCAAAGCTCCTTCCATTCCAGCTACTGCTATTATAACATTTGCACCAAAAAGCTTTTCTTTTTGGTCTAGCAATCTATGCAAACCAGCTACCCCAACATCATAAGATGTCTCCACTCTGCTGCCTAATACTGATGCTGTCACTCTAGCTTCTTCTGCAACAGGTATATCTGCAGTTCCACCTGTTACTACCATCACATATTTCTCATCTTTCATTTTTTCTTTATCAGTTCTAGATGGCTTACCAACTACAATACATCTTGCCTGTTCATAATAAACTGCATTTTCAATCTCATTTGATACATTATCATATACTTCTTTTGATGCTCTTGTGCAGAGTATGCATTCAGCTTTTTCTGATAGTTTTTTTATTATTTCTATAATCTGGGAGTTTGATTTACCTTGACAAAATATCACTTCAGGAAAATCAGATCTAATCTCTCTGTGAGTATCAATCTTTGTATGACCAATATCCTGATATGGAAGGTGATGAAAGCTTTTTAATGCAGTATCAACATCAATTTTTTTGTCTCTTATTTGTTCAAGAAGTTCTTTTAATACATCTTTGTTCATTTTATAAATATCTCTTTTTAATCCTTATCATTAGATAATGCTTCATTTATGCTACCTGTTCTATATCCTAATAAATCCATTGTAACATAAGTATATCCAGCATTCTTTAGTTTTTCTACCACTTTCTGCCTCATTTCAGGCAACATAAGTTTATCCATTTGAATTGGGTCTATCTCAATTCTTGCAATTTCATTGTGATGTCTCACTCTCACTTGCACAAAGCCAAGCTGACTTAAAGCAGATTCAGATTCATCTATTTGATGTAGAATTTCAGGTGTTATTTTCATATTAAAAGGCACTCTTGATGCTAGGCATGCATAGGCTGGTTTGTTCCAATTTGGCAGACCAAGCTCTTTTGCCACAATCCTTATTTTAGATTTTGTAAAACCTAACTCTTTTAATGGGCTTAAAACTCCCAATTCTTCAGTTGCTTTTGCACCGGGTCTTATGTCATTACTATCATCTAAATTGCTTCCATCAAATATTGTTTTAATATCTTTTTCATTTGCAATTTTTTTTAGCATAGAAAACATTACTTTTTTGCAGTGGTAACACCTATCTGGATGATTATCTAAAATATTATCATAACTATTTATATCAACTTCAATCATCATAAAATTAAAGCATAATCTTTCAGCAATAGTTTGTGCTTCTATGATTTCACTTTCAGGCACAAATATTGATTTTATCAGCACACACAAAGCATTCTCTCCAAGCACATCATTTGCAGCTTTTGCCACAAGTGTGCTATCAACACCCCCAGAGTATGCTACAATAACCTGCTTGAACGGCTTAATAAAGTTTTGAAGTGCTTTTAGATCTTCATTCATATAATATATCTCTCCATTGAGCTTGTTTATCCTTATGGATATACCCATATAGAATAATTATAAAAAAAAATACTTTTTGAGGAAACAACCCTAGAATTCTTTGATATAATACTATGAAACTAAATTTATTTCATGATAATTAAAATTGGATAGGGTGATAAAATGTCAACAAATGAAAAAATACATAGTATTCTAAAGAGACTGGAAAATTCAATTGTAATAAATTCTTTACCTGTAGAAAGATTCAAAGCAGAAATTGGGTTTGCAAGAGGTTTTGTAGGTCATTTCCCAAATAAGAAAAAAGAATGGGAAAAACTTATTATAGAAGCTTGTGAAATGGTAGCAAAGGCAAGTGAATCATCAAGAACTACCAATCTTTCAAGAGTGATAGCAAAAGCTGAAAAAATACTAGAACCTATTGGAAAGGTGGCAAAAGAATACACAATTCACTGCTGTGGACACGCTCATATTGATATGAACTGGCTATGGCCATGGCAGGAAACTGTGAATGTTGCACATGACACTTTTTCAACTGTAGATACTTTAATGAAAGAATTCCCAGAATTCAGATTTAGTCAGAGCCAAGCTTCAACATACTATGCAATGCAGCAATATTGTCCTGAAATATTTCAGATGATAAAGAGAAGAGTCAGACAAAAGAAATGGGAAATAACTGCAAGCATGTGGGTTGAGGGAGAGAAAAACTTTGTGTCTGGTGAATCACTTTGCAGGCATTTATTATACACAAGACAATATATGCAGAAGGAATTAGGTTTATCACCAGAAGATGTGAAAATAGACTGGTCCCCTGATACATTTGGGCATGCACATACTGTCCCTTCAATTCTATCAAAAGGTGGTGTTACTAGATATTACCATATGAGAACAGGACCAGGTCCTTGGCTATACAAATGGAGATCTCCAGATGGTTCTGAGATAATAGTTTATAATGATAAAGGGACATATAATGGTTCAATAAATTCAAATATAACAAGTCCATTTTTGAGCTATATTGGTGAAACTAAGTTAAAAGATTTTATGTTTTTATATGGAGTAGGTGATCATGGTGGTGGACCTACAAGAGCAGATTTAAGAAAAGCAAGAGAAATGGCTAAATGGCCAATTTATCCAACTCTCAAGCTGAGCACAACAGATGCTTTCTTTTCTGCTATAGAAGCAGTCAATCCTGAATTGCCTGTTATTGATAGAGATTTAAACTTTATATTTGAAGGCTGTTATACTTCACAAAGCAATATTAAACATGCAAATAGAAGAAGTGAGATAATACTGCCGGAAGCTGAAATTTTATCATTGATTGCTGGTGCTGTTGATGATATGCCATATCCAAGTGAGATTCTTACAAATGGATGGAGATATACACTTTTCAATCATTTCCATGATATACTTCCGGGTTCAGGTATAAAGGCTACTTATGAATATTCACAAGGTCTTTTCCAAGAAATTCAAGCTATATCAAGCTCAATTAAATCAAGGTCATTCAAGAGATTAGCTTCTCTTATAGATACAAAGAGTGTTGTTGAAAAGAAACCTTCAAATCTTGGAAATGGTTTTTATGATGGCCTAGGAGCTGGAGCAGGTGATGCTGGATTAAGTGATATTGTAACATCAAGGAATGCTGGTTCATTTGGTGCAGAGCCTGTTGTTGTATATAATTCCAAAGCTTGGAAAAGATCTGAGCTTGTGTATGCTAGAATATGGAATAAAGATGTTCCAGATGAGGGAATGATTGTTAGAGATTCAAATGGCAATGAATTTACTGCTCAAGTGGTTGACAGGGGCTTTGCTTGGGGACACTCTTATGCAACAATTGCCTTTTTTGCTAAAGATGTTCCAGCATTAGGATACAAGCTTTATGTTGCTGACATTTCTTATGATAACATTGAAAGTAACAGACCTCCTAATTCAGAATATTCTGGTGGAGTATTAAGAGAAGGTATGACTGGTGTATGGATAGGCTGGTCTGATGCATATGTAGATGATAAAGGAAAGTATGGCTCTGGGTGTCCTTATGACTATCTTCCATCACCATTCAATTTGTGTGATACATTAGAAAATGATTTAATCAAAGTTGTTGTAGATAAGGCATCTGGAGCAATCAAGCATATTATAGATAAAGCTAGTGGTTATGATTATGTGCCTAGTGGCAAGCTGCTTGGAGTTTTAGAAGGTTGTCAGGAAGTACCTCATAGTATGACTAGTTGGGTGATTGGTCAGTGCAAAGAAATAGAGCAGCTCACAACTGGAGCAGAGCTTAAAGTAACTAGTTATGGACCGAATAGAGCATCATTAGTATCAACTAGAGTTTGGAGAGATTCAAAAATCACTCTTGAAATTGGATTAAACAGAGATTCTAAAACAATAGAATTTAAGCTTAACACAAGATGGGTGGAAAGAGGAACTCCGGAGACTGGTGTTCCAATGCTAAGAGTTGCATTCCCATTAAATGTAGAAGATGGTATTCCTACTTATGAAATACCATTTGGTTCTCAGACTAGGGTTCAGAGTGCTCAGGAAATACCAGCATTAAAATGGGTGAATCTCACAGGCAAAAACGGAAAATCAAATAGAGGCTTCACTCTTGCTAACTACAATAAGTATGGTTTTTCCTGCAATGAGAACACAGTGAGAATGACTCTTATTAGATCAAGTTATGATCCAGATCCACTTCCAGAAATAAAGGATCATGAAATTAAATTTGCTCTTACATTAACTGATGGCAGCTTTGATGTTGTGGAGGCAACTAAGCTTGGTGAACAATTTAACTCTCCGTTAGAGGTTGTTAGTGCTGGAGTTCAGTCTGGACCATTGCCTGCAGAGAAAAGCTTTGTGGAAGTTTTGACACCAAATATATTTGTTAGCACAATAAAGAAAGCTGAAAACTCAAATGCTGTTGTGATAAGAATGTTTGAAAGTGAAGGCAAAGACACTCAAGCTAAGATTAGGATTAGTGATATTATTCCTGATAATGCAAAAGCTGTGGAAGTTGATATTTTAGAAAGACCTCTTTCAAAGAACACTGCAAAAATGTCGAAAGACACTCTCACAGTATCAGTGCCAGCTTATAGTCAAGCAACAGTGATGATAGGATAATTAAATAAAATATAATAATACAATCAACTTAAAGCTCAGAGTATATTTATTACTCTGAGCTTATTTTTTGTTCATTATAATAACAATAATCTATTTAATTTTTAATTCTTGCCAATAATAATCTGATGTAAGCAAAATGTAAGGTTGCCAAAATTGAATGGTTGTGAGGTGTGAAATGAAAAGAATAATAGTTTTTTGCATTATTGTGGCTATTATGATGAGTATTGCCAATGCAGCAGCTGCAACCAAAGACCCAACTGAAATACTCATCAAGGCTCTTGTAACAAAGGGAATTATCACAGAAAGTGATGCAGATGATATTAGAGCAGAGATTGAAGCAATTAAGAAAGAAGAAGAGGCAAAACCCAAAGCTTCACCTGTGATAAATCCTACAACAAAATTTCCAATGAATATTAGTGGATGGATAATGCAGAGATATTTACATAGTTCTCAAAACAATGTAAATGATACATTTGAAACAAGTCAGGCAAGAATCACATTTAGTGGTGAACCTGCAAAAGATATTGATTATAAGCTGCAAATGGAGTTTGCAGGTTCAAGAAATGCCATTACAAGTAACACTTTTGCCACTTCATCATTTAGCAAACCAACAGTAGTAGATGCAAACATTGGGTGGAAGATGCCCAATTCTGCTAAATTGACAGTTGGTCAGTTTTTGATACCGTTTAGTTATGATAGTCTTACATCTAATACAAAGATAGATTTTATAAACAGAGCAATAGTTGTAACTGAATTATCACCTAATAGAAGAAACAATCAGGGCAGGGATATTGGTATCCAGTATGCAGGCAATATAAAAATTAATGAGGGTAAACAGCAGTTTGAATATGCAATGGGTATATTTAATGGTGCCAATATTAATTCAAGAGATAACAACAATGCTAAAGACATTGCTCTAAGGGCTGGTGTTAAATCATCAGATGATGGACTTCATTTTGCAGTTTCACATTATAATGGAAAAGTAGGCGTTGCAAAGACCAAATACAACAGAACAGGTCTTGAAGCTGTGTATGATAAAAATGATTGGGCTGTTAAGAGTGAGTATATATGGGCAGATGATGGCTCAGCAAAACCAAATGGCTGGTATGCTACTTTAATTCATAGATTCACAAAAGAACTTGATGGTCTTATTAGATATGATTATTACAATAAAGACACAGGAGCAAATGATAATATAAAAGCTACAACATTGGGTGTGAATTGGAAGCTTAGCAAAGATGGATTAACAAGAATTCAAGTTAATCATGAATGGAAAAGAGATGAGAGTGCAAGCCAAAGGAACATTAACCAGTTCCAAGCTCAATTCCAAG
>JBDNDK010000131.1:0-6939 GCA_046719185.1 Armatimonadota bacterium | reverse complement strand
CACAGCTTGTGTGGCAGAGTGTCTGAGCCTATCTATTTCATCATTTACAGATGAATCTTTTTCTATGTAGGTATCTGTTTGAGGGATATATGCTTCAGGCAAATAATAATCATAATAGCTCACAAAATATTCCACTGCATTCTCAGGGAAAAACTCCCTAAATTCAGAACAAAGCTGAGCAGCAAGTGTTTTATTGTGAGCTATCACAAGAGTGGGTCTTTGAAGCCTTTCAACTACATTTGCCATTGTAAAAGTTTTGCCTGAACCTGTAACACCAACCAATGTTTGATATTTGTTACCAGAATTTATGCTTTCAACCAATTTATCTATAGCTTGAGGCTGGTCACCTGTTGGCTTATATTCAGACTTCAGGACAAACTTTTCCAATTTTTTATTCTCACCTACATCGAACATTTATTCTCTTTTTATGAGAAGTTTGTAAATAACATCAGTCAAGGATTTTTTAGTCAATTGAAATTATAGCTCCATCAACTTTTATATTTTTGCCATTATACTCAGCTGTTTTTCTGCCCATTGAAGCAATTTTTAATCCTGTTGCTTTTTCTTTAGAGCTGATTATAACTTTATCATCTGTATATTCAACACAAATATCTTTAATGTTTTCAGTTGATCTTACCAAAGAATTTCCATTGGCAGACACTCTGGTTCCATCAGCAAGGGATAATGATTTTATATTTTTATTAGCATCAAATGATATAACTCCAGCCTTGCCCTTGAAACTTACTGTGTTTTCAGATTTCATTTTAGGCTCTGCAATGCCATCAAATGAGTAGAATACATAATCTTTTCCCTTAGGTGTTTGTATTTCAACCAAAGAAGCATTATCTAGATTTAACTGTGCAGTAATCTTTGCATCTGGAGTGATACCCTTTGGTGATGGATACATTAGAGTAGTAAAATTGAGATTACCTCCCTGCTGCCAGAAAGTAACAACAGGTATATCATTTCTCTTTCCTCCAAGATCCATTTCACCTTTTCTGTCAGTGATTGTAATATCAGAGCTTCCTACTGTGTGCAGAAGAATATTAGAGCCTTCTGGTTCTGTAGAAATAACTATATTGTCAGTTCTATTTATATTTGCATCTGGTGGAGTCATCCAGAAATTGATGCCTGCTTTTTGTGTGCCTTGATGTGTGATTTTATCAAACATCACAAAATAATCTGGTCTAACAAGCAAAATAGTTCTATTGTGGTCCGTGTTGTCATATAAGTTTTTATATAGATTTCCTACAATATCAAGACTTTTTGATGTGTGCCAATATTGAAGCTCACCATCAACTCTGTTCATTTTTTTTCCTTCAACCAACAGCACATTATGGCTTCTTGCTTCTGTAAGTTCAAACATTAAAGGAGTGCCATAAGTTGTTCTCCCGGGGTCAAGAAGAAGAGGTCTGCCATAGGCATAGAGCATTATCATATTCATATCCCAATGTCCATGACTGCCAAAATAACCACCTCTTAAAAAGAGCCATAATTCATCTTCAAATCCTTCACCATTCTCTTTTCCCCATCCACTTCTGAGGAAATAATGCTTAGTATCAGGATATATCTTTGATATTTCAGATGGTCTCTCACCTTCTTTGCCAGCTGTTGCTATATATAGAAGATCTTTTCTGTTGAATTTTTCAGCACCTGTTCTTGCTTCATTATCCCTAAAACCATTCCATAGTTTTTGGTTTGGTCTAAAATCAGGTGCACCAGTGTCTCCATAAGGAGGTATTTGTCCATTAGGCATTAGAGAATATGCGGTATAACTAAGAGCTCTTTCTAATGTATCATACATTTCCTTGGGTATCTCTGCTCCATATTTGCGTGCTGTTTCCATTCCACTCATCATATTAGCAATTGTGAATCCATGATAGTTCATTGCAGGCTCTTTGAAACCGCCATCTTTTCTGAATTGAGAAATAGTTTCCTCTGATAGATTTTCAAAACCCCAAGTAAACCATTTTCCAGAATCTCTATACAATGGGAATCTATTTGCAAATCCCATCACACCTTCAGCAGTTGCTATTCTCTGGTTTCCTCCAGAGTTGGCAATAGTAGCAAATTCTGCCATTCTTGCATTATGATTTATCCAAGCTAATCTCACATCATCTTGAAATGCTTTTGAATCCATAGCATTTGCAAAGAAATCCCAACCATCACCAAGCCTCCAAGCAGCTCCCATTGCCTGAGTTCTGTTTGTCCATTGACCACCATCAAAAGGTGAAGGATTGTCATTAAGATAGTCTATCACCATCTCATTCAGCTTTTTGATATATTTCTCATTTTTTGTATATCTCCAAGCTATTGCAAGATTGTAGAATATATCATTTTGTCTTCTAAGATCAGACTCACCAGGCCAGACTTCTCTCCAGTTTGTGAGTTTATCAAATCTCATATAGTTGCCTGTTTGTTTGCCATCTTCAAATTGATATAACCTGTTTTCATCAGTCATTTTATCTTGATTAAATAAATCTATTTTTTCATCTGGTTTTGGTTTCCAAACTTTATCTTCTTTTTCTAAATTAGATTCAAATGCTTTTAATATTTCCTGTGCAGATTCTCTAAGTTTACCAGCATCTCTTAGCTCTTTAGCTTTTGCAAGCTCTGGTCTTGTGTAGTCAAATCTGTCTAGAAAAGCGTTCATATTAGCTAGAGTATCTGGTTTTTTCTTTAGAAATATCAAAAAGTATAAATCAAGATTTTCTACAGGTTTCCCTGCAATATATGCTGTTCCTTCTGAGTAACCAGCATTTTCAAAGGCTACCACAGGAATATCATTATCACCACCACCATTATGTGTTATTTCAAAATAATATTCTGTATTTGGTTTTGCATCCATATAGATATCAAAAACTATATCCCACTTATGCCATTTTTCTCTATGAGTGAGAGTTCTGGAGTAGAGTTTGGTATTTTTCTTTGGTGAATCCCAAACTGTGAAAGTTACTGCTTCTTCTTCTCCCCATTTATCAGGCCAGTGGCAGATACCTGTTGCAATTCTCCATAGCTTGATGGTGTCAGGTCCTGTCTTGAATGTTTGTCCAAGAGGTTTTTCTTTGGATAAAGTTTGCCATTGGCAAGTGCCATTAGCTAAAAAATGCATGCCTTCATTTATGTTTTCAGGGTCAACAGGCACCTTAGCATGTATGTATGGATAGTTCAGTAAGTCATCAAGCAGAGTTTGTGCATATAAAACACCTGCAGACATCACCATTGTGATAATCATTCCAGCAAGAATCAGTTTTTTCATTTTTATCTCCATAATATTTGTTGTGTCTATTTGTTTATATCAGGGAAAATAGTTATTCTCAAATGTGTGCATCCATAAGGCACAAGTGTGATGTTTTCTATTTTACCAAGTCTTGCCATGATAGTAGATCTATGAGGGATAGGTGGAGTCAGCTTAATATCACCATCCACTCTTGCTCCTCTTTCTTTTGGTATCACGTAATCCCACTCTTCAATCATCCAGTTTTTCACTTCTCTTGCTTTGACGGTTAAAGTATGCGGTGGGTTTTTCAAATCCCAAGGATAATCCCAATTTTCATTTTCATTTACTATTATAGACTCTTCAAGGTTATTTTTATTTAGAATAGGTGCATAGTTCCATTTACTTTTTGGATAAAGATTGTATGCAGGAAAATCTTTTGTTGATTTTTTATCTTCTGTATCAACCTGCCAATCCTCATCAATTTTAAGAGAATATACCAATGGACCTTTTTCTATTGCTATTCCATCACCGGGCCAGTTGGATATTCTAAACTTTGAAGGCAGTTTCAAAGTGATGATGTCACCATCAGCAAAAGTTCTTTTCAGATTATAAAACTCAGAGCTTGATATTTTTTCATCAATTTTATTTCCATTTACATATATTTCTGCAGATTCACACCATGCAGGTATTCTCATATTAAATGCAAGTTCAATTGGCTTATCTAATGTGAATTTGAAATCAATAATATCTGAGAAAGGATATTTAGTTATCTGCTCTATTGTGATATTGCTATCATTTACTTTAGTTTTTAATACACTTGCACCATACAGCACAGCATAGATATTATTTTCCTCATCTCTCATCCACATATTTAATACATAATTAGGCATTATTCTATTCACATCACCTGGACAGCACTCAGTGCCGGGATTTGGTCTATAGCTCATCCAAGCTTTGCCTTTGTGGAATTCATTATGATTTGAATGTATATCACAAACTACCTGATTGGGACAAGAGAAATACTGAAGTGCCTTAAAGTCATTTTTCACAGCACCAGGAGCTGCATTAAAGCATGCTTTTTCCAGTTTATCAGCATATTCTGTGTTGCCTGTTGCCATAATCAAATATGATAATGACCAAGATAAATCTGCAATATCACAAGTCTCATGGCTTGCTAGAGCATCATTACCTTTGAGTCTTTCAGTTGAACTGCATACTCCATCAACAAGCATAGAATATTTATCCAGTTTTTTGTATGCATTTACTACTGGCTCAAGATATTTCTTATCTTTGGTGTATAAATATAAAATTGCAGCCAGTTTTGACTGTTCACAGAATGTAACTCCATGTATAGTGGCTCTTTTATCACTAGCCATATTATTTAGAGTAGTATCATCATCAGCATTAAGAGCATTAAATTCATCATAATCTTTAATTGCAATATCAAGAAGTGCTTTATTGCCAGTGATATCATAAAGCCACAGCATAATCTCTACATTACAGATATTTCTGCCATCAGAATGAGGACCACCACCATTTAGATAGTGCTTAACTAGGGAATCAATAATTTTAGTATCTTTGTTGTATGAATATAAAGCCATAAATGCTCTGAATACAACAGCTAGCGGCCATCTATGCCAGCCTTTTGGGTCTTTTAGAAACTTTGGTCCTAAAAATCCATCTTCATCAGGATTATCTAATACATAATCAATCTGCTTTTTTACTTTTTCTAATAGTGGTTTGTTATCAGTGAGAATAGCACATCTTAAAGCACCATCAACCCAATAGCCTATTTGTTCATAAGGCCACCATCTTTCACCTTCAATACTAGGCACATGTTCTTCACTAGCCCATCCAGAGGTGTTGAATGGAAATCCTGCAGATTCAATATGTCCTGTGAGTCCATCAATTTGTGTATCTAAATACTTTCTCAGCCATCCATTTGGCTTAATATCAGAAATATCAATTCTTTTCAGCAAAAACAATAGTCTCCATTTTTTGTTTTATTGTGTAATATATTTTTTTGCAGATATTTTAGACGAAATCAAAATATAGATATATAATACTATCTGAAAAATATTATATCCATTATGCAAATTATGACATATTATAGATTAGTTATGTTTCATTTGATAGTGTTTAACATTTGACATGGATAGTGAAATAATTTAATGTATGAGTATTAAGATATATAAACTGATTCAAGGAGTATGAAATGGCTTTAATATCTCAATCAATGATGGATGAAATAGAAAGAAGAAAAGAAAATGTGAGAAGACTTTGGGAGTATAAAAAAGTAGATCATATTCCTGTTTATATAAGAGTATTAGATAATCCTTGGGGATACACAACCCAAGAACATTTCATTGATGGTGATAAGCAGTTTGAGCTTGAGCTTGAGCAGGTGAAATTATCACTTGAAATGATACCAGATGATTATATTCCTACAATGAGAGCTGATGTAGGATGTATTGTGATAGAGAGTGCATTGGGAGCTGAGGTTGTATTTGGAGATGATCCTAACCAGACAAACACAATCAAAGGTCCTATATTAGAAAATGTTGAAGATGCATACAATCTCAAGATGCCAAATCCATACACAGATGGTCTTGTGCCTGAGGGTATTAAGAGAATCAAAAACTTTGTAGAAAGAACAGAAGGGCAGGTGTATGTATCCTGCCTTGATATGGGCAGTGCTATGAATGTAGCATTCACATTGCTTGGTGGAGTGAAAACTCTCACTGCTATGTATGAGGCACCAGAAGCTCTTAATTATTTAGGTGGATTTATAACAGACTGCTTTATCAGCTTTGCAGATGCTCAGATAGAGGCAGCTGGAGGCATCAACCAGGTAACAAGCACAGATTTCCCTTGGATATGGCATCCTGAAGGCAAGAAAGGTCATTGCTCTGATGATATTTCTGCTCAATATTCACCTGAGTTTTTTAATCAATTCTCAAAACCTCATAACAACAAGATATTTGCAAAGTTTGGTGGTGGAATGCTTCACAACTGCGGACCAAACCCATGTGTTAATGAATATTTATGGCATGAGCCAAGGATATATGCAGTTGATTTAGCTTGGGACTATTCCAAGAATGATTTAGAGGCAATTAAAAAAGCATTCAAAGGTGAAGGGATAGTTTATTTTTACTTTGAATCCAGCACACCAGAGCAGTTAATTTCAGAATATAAGCATATAATGGATATTTTAGCACCAGATGTGATAGCAGTGCCTTGCTATGACTGCACACCAAAAGATAATCCAACCCAGCTTTACAATGAAATGCTCAAAATATCAAAAGAATATGCCAGCAGAATGAATTGGAAAGAGTAGAATATTTCTGCCATTCTAAGCTTAGAAAACAATCTGATAATTCCACATTCTAAGTTTAGGCTGGGGGATGTCACGGTGTATCTGGAACTTGTTCCTGATACCTAATCATATATCACCCTGAGCGGAGCGTCTATATAATAATTCCCCCTTTGAAGGGGGTGGCACTTGTGCCGGGGGATGTGTTATCTACTCTCAGTTTAAAGATTTATATCCATTCCTGATAAATGCCATAATTGGGTTTTGGTAGTAGCTTAGGCTGACCGCTCTGAAGTTGGGGTCATTCTCAACAGACTTTTGGTGCCAGCTTTTAACTGCTGCCAGTGCAAGATTCTCATCAAAGTTTGGATCCATCTTTAAGGCATTTAAAACATCAATATCACTT
>JBDNDK010000130.1:0-6972 GCA_046719185.1 Armatimonadota bacterium | reverse complement strand
TCCAGTTCTTGAGAAAAGAAAGAAATTTATCAGAATGAATCCGGGAAGTCCATCAATTCCAAAATATGAGGAAAATGGTATTCTTATTCCAAGTGTTGGTATCATAACAGATTCAAAAGCAAGTATTATAGATATTAATACAGGTAGAGAGATTATGTCTGTAGATATATAATTTTATTTTGTCTAAGTTTTATCAGTAAATAATTATATAATTATTCATAAACTGCAATAACATTTTGCAATTTTCTAAATGTGCTCTGGTCTTGATGATACTTTATAAGATTCTACCATAGAGATCGGGTGATATGATTTTTTAGCTCTTCTAAGACCTTCTATGCCTAGATCTTGTTCTCTATTTATAAATTCATATCCAATTGCCTGTTTCTTGCAGAATTGATTATTTACAAACTGATACATACCATCAATATTCTGATCTGCTTTTTCAATATGAACAACAACAGTATTTGGGTTCAATTGCTCACCTAATGTGAATGCACATATCTTTCCATCTACTCTCACAGCACCGCCAAATATTTTTAGAGTTGAAAAGTTTTCAAGCATTTCCCTTACTGCAATTCTTTCTTTTGATAGTCCATCATGAATATCACACATTCTTTCATCACACCATTCCTCAGCAAAGGCTATGCATTCATCAATGGTATCTTCTGTTATAATTTCATACACAGCACCTTTGTCAATAGCTCTTTTGACAAAGTTTCTTTTGCCGTCATATTTTTTGCCGTGAAGTTCTGCTAAGTCTGATGTTAGATAAAGATAATCAGAATTATCCAAGTCATGATGCACATAAAATTCTGTATCTTGAATAATTTTTTCTGATGTGGGCTTATCAATACTTATAAATTTTACATCATCTTCCAGCACTACAAGATTTATCATTGCAGACACAGGATCATTTCCAATTGGCTGTAGATAATGAGGCTTGTCAGAATGATTATGCTGCACTATTATACACCCATTTAGTCTGCAAATCTTTGCTTTGTGTGGAATTCTCCAAGCAAAGAGGTTGGTGAAAGTGTATGCAGAAAGAAGAGGTGGATTATTTTTCAGCAATTCATCAAATATAGGTTTATCTTCAATAAGAATATCCCTAAAATCAGGGTATTCTGGTATAGCTTCTATTGAATTATTAAAAGTTATGCAGCCTGCAGTTTTATTTCTGCAGGCTGAGTTGTTATTTTGATTGATTGACATAGTTTATCTGCAAATCGCTTAGCATTGCTTGTATTAAAGTTTTTTCTTCTGATTTTAGTGTACTTGATAATTGATCAGCAATAAAAGCTATAGTATCTATAGCAATTTTAGCTTGTTTTAGGTCTTTAATAACTTCTTTTTGCCCCGGAGCTAGCCTAATGCCCATAAGTTGCCACGCTTGATCTGCAAGAAGTCCTATAACAAACTGAAGCACAGCATACACATTTGGTGGGGGCATTTCATCTTTTGTATCATCTTCATACTCTTTTTCACATGTGCTTGAAAAATCATGCTCTGAAGAACATCCACAACTCTCAGGTTCTTTTGTTTCAACATTTTCTTTTAATGTTCCATCTGGATTTACTCTTCTCTTATCTTTAACTTCATAAGTTTTTTGTTCTTGTTGTTCTTCATTATCCTTTTCCAAACCTATCACCTCCTGTAAAATATGAAATCAGCTTTCCAGCTGTTAATGCACCTAAACCATCAGCAAATAAGTCTAATAGTTCAAAGCTTCTTCCCACAACGAATATCTGGTGTATTTCATCAGATATTCCATAGAGTAATGATACCACAAAAGTTGTTTTTAGCTTCCAATTATTGAGTCTTTTGTCAGACAGACTAAACCAAACACTGCATCCTAATATAAAGTAAGCAGTGAAATGTCCAAGCTTATCATAATAATTTATATCTTCAATAGAGATTCCAAATATAAATATTTGATCAGTTGGCAGTTTTGGCTGAGAAGATAACATAAAAATGCCAGCCATACAAAATATAGCAGGCATACACCAAATCCAACCTTTAACTATCTTCTTATCTCTCAAATAATTTACCCAATATAAACCAGAATACAGCAAATGCTCCAAGCCATATCCACATATTTACTTTCCCATCAATTAGGGAATTTAACATTAATACAGGTGCAACTGCCAAAATACCACTAAAAAACATTGCAGCAGTGCTTAATGCAGCAGCATTTTCCACTCTATGGCTATGTAGCTTCATAATTCTCATTGCAGATAGTTTCCACACCACAGCAGAAAACAATCCGCAAGCAACTGATATTATTATATAATTCAAATTATAATTCTCCAGCCTCTTTCAGCATATTCTTAAAATCTTCTTCTGAGATAATATTAACTCCAAGACTTTGTGCCTTTTCAAGCTTTGAGCCTGCTTTTTCACCAGCAACAAGAAAATCTGTTTTGCTTGATACAGAACTAGAAGCTTTTCCACCAAGACTCAGCACAATTTTTTCTGCTTCATCTCTTGTGAAATGCTGAAGAGTTCCAGTGAATACAAATGTCTTGCCCTCAAATGTGCCTTTAGAGGCTTTATTTTCTTTAGTTGGATTTATTCCAACAGCTTTCAGCTTGTTTATCAATTCAATATTATCTTCATTTGCAAAGTAATCTACAATGCTTTTTGCCATCACAGGACCAATATCATTTATCTCAGACAGCTCTTCCTCAGTAGCAGCAATTAAATTATCAATATTGCCAAATATATCAGCAAGCACTAATGCTGTTCTTTCTCCGACATGTCTTATACCTAAGGCATATATTAGCCTTTCTAGTGATGCTTTTTTACTTTGCTGGATAGCATTTATAGTATTTGAAGCAGATTTTTCTGCCATTCTTTCAAGTTTTGAAATATCTTCTTCTTTTAGCAAATACAAATCTGCAGGGTCTTTTATTAGATTATTATCAAGCAGCTGGTCAATTATTGCAGGACCAACACCATCTATATTCATAGCTGGTCTTGATACAAAATGAATAATTCTTTGTCTAACTAAAGCAGGGCAATCTGAATTTATACACCTTGCAACAGCCTCACCCTCTGGTTTTATCACTTCTCCACCACACTCAGGGCATCTGTTTGGCATTACAAAATCAATCTCATCACCAGTTCTTTTTTCTGTAAGCACACTCACAACTTCAGGAATCACATCTCCTGCTCTCTGCACAACTACCATATCACCAATTTTTATATCTTTTCTTTTTATTTCATTTTCATTGTGCAAAGTTGCATGAGATACTTTCACTCCACCAACTATCACTGGTTCAAGGTCTGCAACAGGTGTCAGTGAGCCTGTTCTTCCAACTTGCATTCTAATGTTGTTAATTTTAGTCACAGCCTGCATAGCTGGATATTTATATGCAACAGCCCATCTGGGACTTCTTGCCACATTTCCAAGAGAATCCTGCAGTTCTCTAGAGTTTACTTTCACCACAACACCATCAGTGTCATAATTGAGAGTGAGTCTTTTCTCTTTCCATTCAGTTATATATTTCGATACTTCATCAATTCCATTACAAACTTTTGTGTTTGGATTAACTTTCAATCCCCAAGCAGAAAGATTTTTTAATACATCTTCTTGAGATTTCATTTCCAAACCATCACAAGCACCAATTCCATAGCAAAACATAGTCAGTTTTCTTTTTGAAGTTACACTGGGATCAAGTTGTCTCACAGAACCTGCTGCAGCATTTCTTGGATTTGAAAACACCGGTTCACCATTTAGAGTTCTCTCATCATTTATTCTTTTGAACTCTTCATGAGTTAGTATAATCTCACCCCTTATTTCAACTAAATTTGGGATATTATATAAGAGATTATCTGACATCAACCTAAGCGGAATACTTTTTATTGTTTTGATATTTTCTGTGATGTTTTCTCCTTGAGTTCCATCTCCTCTGGTTGCCCCGGATGTCAGAATGCCATCTATGTATGTTAGTGATACTGCAAGACCATCAAGCTTAAGCTCACATATATATTCTATTTTTTCAGAATCTGAATATTTTAGAAATTTCTTTACCCTTGCATCAAATGCTTTTAGCTCTTCATCACTATTTGCATTAGCAAGAGAAAGCATTGGCATAATATGCGTATGAACAGCAAATTCTGTCTGAGGCTTAGCACCAACTCTCTGAGTAGGGGAATCCGGAGTGATTAAACTTGGGTATAAGTTTTCAATCTCAATGAGTCTTTTCATCAATGCATCATATTCTGCATCTGATATATCAGGCGTATCTTTAACATAATAAAGATAGTTTGCATGGTTAATCTTTTCATGCAGTCTTTTTACTTCTGCCAATATTTCACTTGGCACATTGAAATTGCTGTTCAATCCATCATCCCCCAATAAGCTTATTATCTAGTATTCAATGGATTCTTGGGGAATACCAGTTTGATTTTCTTGTTTTATTTCTTCTTGTGGATTATCTGGTCTGCTAGGATATCTATCCTCTGCTTTTGGAAGCTCAGGAAACTTCTTGAAAGGAAGAGTTTGATACCAAAAAGCAACTGTAGAATAATCATCAGTTCTTTCATTCACGGCACCATGTCTCATAGTCATTCTAAAAGTTTTTTTGAAAGGTATAGGATCCTCTAAATGGAATCTATAAAATGAATTGTCTGCTAATTCAGGTTTTGTTGCAGATTCATATAATGGTGAACCAAATCTGTGTCCATTTTCACCAACTCCAAAAGACCAACCCTGTCCAAAATAGTCTTCCTGACCAGTGGCATCAATCATTCTTCCATCAATTTCTATATGCTCTCCACCATCACCCCACCAGCCTCTGCTGTTTGTTCTGTTATAATAAAACAGACCTACAAAATGACCTCTGCCTTCAGCTTCTAATATTACATAATTTTCATTTCCGCCAGTTGGTTTAGCTTGTCTATATTGAGCAAAGAAATATAATGCATCATCCGGAAGCTTTTCAACCTTTTTATAATTGATATGATAAAAAAGTCTTCTTAATGAATGATTAGGACTATTTTCAAATGTTATTCTGCATCTTTTCTTGAATGGCATAGGAAAAAAGCAATTATATCCTCTTTTGTTGCCTGTCTCAAATGGTATAGACCTAACATCATAATATTTTCCATGTCCTAATCCAAAGAATTCACCAATAGGACACTCTACACTTGGATTTTCCTCATCATCCCAATAGATTCTTAATACACAATCTTTGAGAACATAATCTGTTTGCCTTGAAAGAGTAAACCATAAATGAGATATAATCCCCGGTCCTTCAATATTTGCTATTTCTCTTATTTCACCCGGCTGCATCACTTCTTTGCCGTCCGGTCCAGCCGGGTGCAGACTGCAAACTCTATCAAACTCATAATCTTTTGCAAGATAAATATTAGATAACATTGTATCTCTGCTCAATTCATTTCCTCCTGATATAACTGATGTGGATAATAAAATCATCAATAGTATTAGCACAAACATAACTTTTTTCATAATCTCTTCTCCAAAGAATTATTTGAAATGTTGGATATATTGGAAAAGACTCCAAAAAGTTATTTTTATTGCAAACTGATATAATTTTCAATATAAATATTTACTGTGCCACTATAATAAAAATATTTTAAGATTTTAGGATTAGATTTATTAGTATATCATTATATTGAAAACAGTTAAATAGCTAGTTGTCTATCTGCCCTACTGCAAAAGCCCATATCACAGTTGGCTGACTTGATAAAAAATCATTATCAATTGCAATAAGAAGCAGTTTTCTGCCATCAGGAAGAGTTTCACCCAAAGTAACTCCTTCAATTTTTTCAGGAAAATCATCTTTTGAAATCGAAAAAGAGTTATCCAATAGATCTAGAAATTTCTCTTTTTTTACAGGTGTTATATCTTTTGGAAGTTCATTTTGAGGCAATGATTCTATTAAAGATATATCAGTGGCATTTGATATATCAATTTTGAATAATTTTTTGAAATTAGCTTTTGTTCCCTTTTTCCCATCTCTTTCTAACACAAGGTATTCGTTATCATTTAGAGCTAATATTTCATTAACTCCATTGCTTGAATCTTCAAGCTGATATACAAACTCTTTTTTCTCATTAGAATCTAGGTTTATATCAAGCATTCTTATGTTTATACCAACTTTTTTGTTTTTGTCATCTAATCCACTATCTTGTATAAGAGGGCTTTGTAATATGGCTGTTATTTTCTTTTTGTTTGGTGAAATAGCCACTCCTTCAAATCCTCTGTTTGATTGTCTGCCAGAAGTATTGTGTGGTGGCATTTCTAAGTGTTTTTTCCCAGAAATGTTTTTAACTCTAAATTTTTCTGGCACTTCAATTTCTCTTATCAATATTCCATTTTTATCAAACTCATATATAAATGGACCATATTCATCAGAAATTATATAACCATTTTCAGAAACTTGAATTGCTTCAGGGTCAAGCCTTAACTTGTTGTCAGCTTTGCCAATAAAGTTTTCACCAGCCTTAGTTTTCAGCAAAACTGTTTTCTTTAGTTCTGTTTGAATGTGCCATTTGTCTCCAGTTTTATCTACAGTTATATCCATTATATGAAATCTAGTATAGTAGTTTGCATCACCATCTGCTGGTCCTCTATCTGACAATAATACATATTCTTTATTATTTCCAGTGTATGCTATACCTGATATGCCACCAAATTTATCATGAGAACTGCCTTCCTCAAGGATATTAGTTAAATTTGAAAGATCCTTCATTTCACCATCTATTTGTATTTCTCCCAAAAATTCAATTTGAGCATATGATATTGATGCCAAAAAAAGTATCAGCATAACTAATGAAACAAATTTAACTCTTCTTTTCATTTCATTCACCTCTCAATAAGCTGATTGATGATAATTCAAATGTGTTAGGTTTTTATTAGTTTGCAAATTTAATTTCAAGTAGGAAATTATCCATTGCTCTTTGAGCAATAATTATTTTTTGTTCTTTTCTTTGGTTCTTGGGAGC
>JBDNDK010000013.1:0-26274 GCA_046719185.1 Armatimonadota bacterium | reverse complement strand
TTGCCATTTAATGCTAGAGCTGTGGCAATGTTCACAGCAACTGTGCTTTTTCCTACTCCACCTTTTCCAGAAAGAACTAATATTTTATGCTTAATCTTGCTAAGCTGATCATCAATAATTGCTTCCTCTATGAATTGGTCAAGATTTTCATGTGAAGAGCACCCTGAAGAACAACCTTCATCTCCGCTCATTCCACATCCACTGCAAGAATCATGTTCACTCATAATTGCACCTTACTTTCTATTTAAGATAACTCTTTTACACTTTCAATCACTGCATCTGCAACAGTTTTCCTATCTTCCTCTGGAAGCTCAGGAAAAACAGGAAGACTCAATACTTTTTTGCAAATCTCTTCAGAAATTGGCAAATCACCTTGCCTATAGCCTAAGTTTTGATATGCACTCTGCAAATGCAATGGACTAGGATAATATATAGCAGAACCAATACCTTTTTCTGCAAGCTTATCTTTGAGCTGGTCTCTCTTATCATATTGTATTGTAAACTGATGATAAATATGGTAATTTTCCGGCTTTGCAAGAGGCAGTTTCATAGGCAAATCTTTGAATCTATCTAAATAATAATGAGCATTTGATCTTCTGGCTTCATTCCATTCTAATATCTTCTGCATTTTCACTCTAAGCACAGCACCCTGAATTTCATCCATTCTACTGCAGAAACCAACCATATCATATTCATAGTTACCATTCATACCATGGAATCTAAGTGATCTGCATTTATCATCAATGCTTTTATCATTAGTGAGCACCATTCCACCATCACCACAAGCACCCAAATTCTTAGTTGGAAAAAAGCTTAGAGTGGAAGCATCACCATAAGCACCAATACCTTTGTCTTTGTGCTTAGAGCCAATAGCCTGAGCTCCATCAGAAACTAGCTTCAAGCCATGCTTTTTGGCAATATTTTCAATAGCTTCAATATCAGCACACTGACCATATAAATGCACAGGCAAAATGGCTTTAGTTTTATCAGTAATCTTCTCTTCTATCAACACAGGATTAAGATTAAATGTATCTGGGTCTATATCAACATACACAGGTTTTGCACCAAGTATCATAATGGATTCTGTAGTAGCAACAAAAGTGTATGGTGTAGTGATTACCTCATCACCAGGTCCAACTCCACAAGCAGCAAGTGCAATTACTAAAGCATCTGTACCACTGTTTACTGCAACACCATACTCTGCATCACAAAGTTGAGGAATATCTTTTTCTATTTTCTTTATGTTATCTCCCAAAATAAACTGGCAGGAATCAAAAACTTCCTGCACAGCTTCCAAAATTTCTGATTTAAGGGAAAGATACTGAGCTTTTGGATTGGCTATAGGTATTGGCAATTTGCAACTCCTTTTGCAGATATTATCTATATAATTTATTCAGACAGTTACTTTGTGCAAATATTCACAAATGAATTTACTACCATAGTATTATCCTGCTTTGAGATTTTCATGTCAATGGATTTTGCTATTGATTTAGATATTATTTGACCAATTCTGTGTAAAGCTATACTATATTGGGGATATAAATAGTTTATGTTTTCATGTAAATATAAATGGAGGCATCAAGATGAGTAAAGTTTTGGTTTTATTTTTACTTGCTGGAATGCTAGTTTTTTTTATTGGATGCAAAGAAAAATCTAAAGAAACAACTAAGCCAGTTGAAAATGAAACAACTACTACAACAGAAGCCGATGAGGTAGAAAAGGAAAATGAAATGGCAGCTGAATTCATAATTAAAGACATCAAAGAAGGAACAGGCAAAGAAGCTAAAGCTGGAGATACAGTGGAAGTGCATTATAAAGGCTGGCTTGAAGATGGTAAAGTTTTTGATACAAGCAGAGACAGAGGTCCTTTCTCATTCACTCTTGGAGCTGGAATGGTGATTGAAGGCTGGGATAAAGGTGTTGTTGGAATGAAAGAAGGCGGTATAAGAGAGCTCACAATCCCTGCAAGTATGGGATATGGAAGCAGAGGAGCTGGAGGAGTTATCCCACCAAACGCAACCCTTTATTTTGAAGTGGAACTGCTTGAGGTTAAGTAGGGTAATTGAATCGATTGATGTAGTGGTAAACCAATGTGTTTACCATATTTGGGAAATTATCAGGGGGCAGATACAATTGTCTGCCCCCTACTTTTTCATTGTTGTTTATTTCCTTCTTATTCTCCAAATTCCAAGCATTGTGCCCAAACCACCAGTTAATACTAATATACTTGATAGCTCAGGTATAACAGGTGTAGCTTACATAGTAAAATCAACGGCAAAATAATCAAGGTCCCCTACATCGAAATATACCTCAAAAATCCCATATCCAAAATCATCAAGCGAAATTGTGAATCCATCTTGACCAATATTTAAAGAACTGCTTATCCAATCTGAGCCGTATTCTTTTCTATAATAAGTACAATTTGCATTATAAATATTAGCATTTCTTATATTTGTATTAATTGTAAAATTATAATAATCAAATATATTAGTGGTATTAGTGGATGTAGTGTAAACAAAGAGACCAAATTTTGCATAAAAAGGTTTTCTATAAGTTGAATTAGTACTTTGAACAACATATCCTGCAAATGATTCAATTGACATGGGATCTGTGTTATATTGTCCGCCAAAAAAAATATTTCTCACATACGAAGGGTATATTACAAAATGAAGTAAAGTCATAGGTGAGAAAGAGTAAGTAAAACGATCAAGTGCTCCATAGTGGACAGCTATACTTATATCCTCACTTGCGTAAATTTTCTCACCTAGAGCACCTTTAATTAAATAGTTTGTATTATATTTATCTACTTCACAAAAATCGTAGCCATATCCATCATCTGTACGAAAACCCACAATCAAATCTTCAATTATCATTATAGCATCAGAATTTGAATAAAATGCATTCACCCCATTTGCACTAAAAAAATAAGAACACAAACAACACAACCAATAATTTCCTCATTTTTACCCTCCAATAATTATAATAACATACATTTAAAATATCACAATGTTTTAGTTTTGATATTGATATTTATATTAAATATATGTTATATATTTGTGAAATATAATTACTGAAGTTTTGAAGATGTTTCTAAAACTACTTATTGGCACATCCCTCTGCACTGGTGCCAGTTTCAGTTTAGATGATAGTTTAAGAGGTTAGAAGACAGAAAGACTCTTCGGCACTCCGTTACTCAGAGTGACAACACGGAAGCATTATGCTGCTGAGGAAAATCTTTTTTTCTTGTTTTTGTCTTTTAGCATACTTTCAAAGTCATCAGAGGAAACTGGAGGACTCACAAAATATCCCTGCATTTCATCACATTTAATTGTCTTCAAATATTTCAGCTGTTCTATAGTCTCCACACCCTCAGCTATTACCTTTAAATTAAGACTATGAGCCATTGCAATCACAGCTTCTGCCATAGATGCATGCTGTTCATTTTCAAGAATATCTTTTATCAGCCTCCTATCAATTTTCACAGCAGAAACAGGCAGTTTTGTTAGATGACCGAGTGATGATACACCAACCCCAAAGTTATCAATCAATACATTTATATTCAAATTGCTTATCTTTTGTAAAATATCAATTGACCTTAGAGAGTCTGCTAGTAGTGTCTGTTCTGAAATTTCAATATTAAGACAATAAGGATCTAACTTATAGCTGCTGATACACTCCTCCAATATCGAAAGAAGCTGAGGCTGATGAAATTCTTTGAGCGATAAATTAACAGAGACTGCAATTTTTGGAAGACCTTTGTCCTGCCAAGCTTTGTTCTGCTGGCAAGCTGCTCTAGTTACCCATTCACCAATTTTTAATATAAGTCCTGTTTCTTCTGCCACAGACATAAAGCTTTGGGGGTTAAGCAAGCCTAATTCTTCATGCTTCCATCTCACAAGAGCCTCTGCACCTAAAATAGCACCAGTTGTGATATCTACTCTTGGCTGATAATACAATATGAAGTTTTCTCTTTCAACAGCTCTTCTGAGATCATTCTCTATGGTTATTCTTTCCATAGCAGAAGTGTTCATTTCCTCATTGTAGAGTCTGAATGTATTTCTGCCAGCCTCTTTTGCTTTATACATTGCAATGTCTGCATTTTTAACTAGAGTTTCCACATCCTCACCATCCTGAGGATACAAGCTGATTCCTATACTTGTTGTAATTGAGATCTCATGACCTTCAAGAAAGAATGGTTTTTTCAACACTTCAAGCACCCTATTGGCTACATTAACAGCATCATCTGGATGAGTTATTCCAGAAAGAATAACAGTAAACTCATCTCCACCCATTCTGGAAATTGTGTCAACATCTCTAAGATGCTTAGTAAGTCTTGAAGATGTCTCCATTAATAGAGAATCGCCTACATTATGACCCATAGTGTCATTTATCTCTTTGAACTTATCCAAATCAAGAAACATCACTCCAATGCATTCTTTTCTTCTCTTTGCCTCAGTGATTCTTGATGTCAGCCTATCACTAAAAAGAAGCCTATTTGGAAGACCAGTGAGTGGATCATGATAAGCCAATCTGTCCAACTGTTCCTGATATGCTTTCTTTTCTGTTATGTTTCTTTTTATTGCAACAAAATGCTCAATTTCACCTTTATCATTTATTACAGGTGTTATGGTCATATCTTCAACCACAGTAGTTCCATTTTTTCTTCTATTAACCACCTCACCAGTCCAAGTTTTGCCTGATGTAATTGTGCTCCATAAATCTTCATAAAAACTTACGGGCTGCCTTCCAGAACCTAAAATATTTGAGTTTTTTCCAACTACCTCAGCAGATGTATATCCTGTTTCTCTTTCAAATGCAGGATTTACATATTCTATAATGCCATCAGGGTCTGTGATAACCACTTCATCAGTTGTTGCATTTATAGCAGATGTCTGCATTCTAAGATGAGCTTCTTTAAGTTTTGTTTCTGTTACATCAAGCAGAGAACCTATTATTGCAGGTTTTCCATTATAGTTTATTCTGGCACTATGAACTTCAAGGTAAATAATAGAGCCATCTTTTTTAATACCCCTAAAAGAATATTTTATGGAAGTATTTTCATCATTAAATCTTCTGTCAATATTTCTCTGCACAAATTTCCAATCTTCAGGTAGTATAAAATTCTTAATTGAAAGTTTTGAATTTATTTCTTTTTCAGAATATCCAAAAATCTCAGCCATTTTAGGATTTGCATACACCAAAACTTCATCTTGTATCACATATACCCCAACCATTGATTCTTCCACAAGACTCTTATATTTTGCCTCAGCTTCATTTCTTTCAATCTCTGCTTGTATTCTTTTTGTTATATCCAAGATTCTAAGCAAGAAATATGGTTTATCTTTTATCTTTATAAATCTCGCCACCACATCTGCCCAAAATTTTCTGCCTCTTTTTGATACAAGTTCTACCTCACCCGACCATACATTCATATTGTCTTCATAACTTAACATTGCAGAGCTGTCAATCTGAACAAAATCTGGGATTTTAATTTCTGATGATGACTTTCCCAATAATTCTTCAAATTTTTCAGCATCAAATAATATTAATGATGCAGGGTTACAGTAAACAATCTTCATTGATAGAGGCTCAACCACCATCACAGCATCATAAGATTGGTTAACTATACTTTCCACCACTTCCCAACCTGTGATAGTTTCTTTTTCCATGGTAAGTTTTTGATTATATACAATATATGAAACAATACACCACACTAAAATTGACACAGAATATGCCATGTTTTGGATTCCATTTGATATTAAACTCACACCAATAAAAACAGTTGTTGTAAATATGTTATAAACAGCTAAAGAAGTGATAGTTTTAAAAAGTAAGCTGCTTCCAACAAATATCAGCATATAGCCTATGGTATAGTCAGGAGAAAACCCATTTATGTATGCAAGATACAACACTTTGAATGACATTAAATAAGCAATTGCAGGGAAAATATATCTGTAATTTTTTTTGAGTATATTTATCCTGCTTGATAAAAGAATTATTACAAATATTGATGATGACACTATAATCCTAATTGGTAGATTATCAATTATATTAGGATTTAATGTTTTATGAAGAAAATAGTATAAAGGGTAGAAAACTGCAAGAGCAGAAGCAAGCAAAATGCTCACAGAAAAACTTCTCTGCTCTATTCTTTCAGTTGGAGTTTTATCATCATTTAGAACACTTGACAGCAAGCTATCACTAGTTTCCAAGTTCAAACCAGAATCAGCCAATGCAATCTTTGATTTGTTGTTTTTTTCAGATATTGACATAAATTTCGGAAATAAAGACATTTGTTTCCTTCTATTCTTCCCTCCAATATCTCCTGATACAAAATTTCTTAGGAATTACTATTATAATGTTCGGTAAATGAACTAGTTTTCATCAGTATTTTAGACTTTAGCTTAAGCTGAATATTAGAAAATGTAAGAATTGTTTTTTATCTATAGCTTGAATGAATGTGATTATATTGATAAAATATGATGTGTTTTTATGTTTTGGGTTTAACCAACCTAGTTTGAGGTGAAAAAATGAACAGCATTACAATTTATTCAGTATAACAAAATAACTTATAGCCTTCGGGAATTGCATACTATTTTATATTTGGGAATTTTATCTCAGATTATTCTATAAATAAAGACGGTCCTTCTCGGAGGACCGTCTTTTTGTGTCTTTAGGAGAAGTATAATCATGACAAATAAATACGATATATTAGCAACTAATATAAATAAAGTATTCAAGAAAAAAAGCGGATTATTCAAAAACCATTTGAAAGAAGAATGGGCACTCAAGGGAGTGAGCCTGCAAGTAGAATCTGGAGAAATTTATGGTCTTTTAGGACCAAATGGCTCTGGAAAATCTACACTCATCAGAATACTGTCAACTTTACTCATTCCAGATGGTGGTGATGTGGAAATATTGGGTCACAAACTGCCACAAGATGAATGGTGGGTGAGAAGACATATTGGCAGAGTGAGTGTGGATGCTGCATTTTATAAGAAATTATCTGCAAGGGAAAATCTATTATATGCTGCAATGCTCTATGGTATCCCTGCAAAAGAAGCAGAAAAAAAAGCAATTGAGATATTAGAAAAATTAAGTCTAGAGAACAGAAGATTTAATGATTCAATGGAAGAAATGAGCAGAGGAATGCAACAGAAAGTATCTGTAGCAAGGGCACTTCTAATCAATCCTCCGCTATTGCTTTTAGATGAACCAACAACAGGTCTTGACCCTAAAAGCAGGAGAGATGTGCAGTCATATATTGAAACATTAAGAGCTGAAGAGAATACAACTATTCTTTTGACAACTCATGATATGGCAGAAGCTGAGAGATTATGTGACAAAATTGGCTTTATTGCACACGGAAAGATTGTAGCTGAAGGCACTGCTGATGACTTAAAAATCAAAGCAAACAAACCTACTTTAGAAGAGGCTTTTATATCTCTCACTGGTGAGAGCTTTGAAGAATCTGAAGAAAAATTATTAGAAAAACAGGAGGCAACTCTTTGATAGAAAGATATTTGAGACCCTTATGGGCTTTTGTATTTAGAGATTTCCAGATGACAAGAAGATATTTCTCTTGGGTATTGGTGTTTGTGTTTTATGCAATGGTGAATGCTGCCACTATTGCACTAATTGGTGTTGCAGCAGATGATTTTATTCTCACACTCAATCTTGTTTTAGGAGCTTTATTATGGTCTTTGCTATCTGCAATGTATCATGAGATAGCAAACTCAATTGCCTATGAAAGATGGGAAGGCACATTGGAATACACATTTATGGCACCTGTGCATAGGCTTATTCACCTTACTGGTGTAAGTTTATTTGCCATTTTGTATAGTATTTTTAAGACAATACTAATATTGGGAATGCTGATATTATTTATTCCTATGATTAACTTCCAAGGTGCAAATTTGTGGGGAATATTGGTGGTGATGCTGGCAGGCAGTTTTCCATTTATGGGACTAGGGCTGATGGCTGCAATATTGCCTGTGCTTAGTCCTGAAAGAGGAGAAGAAGCAACACATATATTTCAAGGTGTATTGCTTTTGATATCTGGAGTTTATTATCCAATATCAGTATTGCCAAATTGGATACAGCCTTTGTCTGTGGTATCACCAGCCACCTATGCTTTATCTGCCAGCAGAAAACTGTTAGGAACAGATAACCCATTATCAAAAGAAGGTAATCTAATATCTGCAAACCTATCTGATGTATTGCCAGAGATAGGGATTCTATTGGTGATGGGAGTTGTGTTGATTCCATTAGGATTATTCATATTCCACCAAGCAGAACAATGGGCTAAAAAACATGGCAAGCTCAAGAGAACAGGGTAAGTTATTTGAATTAAAAACTCTAAGGGCAGATGCAAATTCTATCTGCCCTATTTAAGACAAATTGGCATTTGATTTATGCCCACCACATCTCTCCGGCTTTTTCTGTTATCAATACTTCTTTTAAGAAAGCAACTGCTTTTGTGAATCCTTCATTTATGCTCATAAGGCTGTCCTCATGCTCAATTGAAAGAACTCCATCATATCCAACAAGCTTTAAGTTGCTGACTAAATCTTTCCAAGTCTGCATATCATGACCATATCCAACAGTTCTAAATATCCAGCTTCTGTTTATCTCATCACCATAAGGTTTTGTATCATTACATCCATTCACACTTGTATTAAATGGGTCAACCTTGCAGTCCTTTGCATGCACATGGAATATTGCATCACCAAGTTTTCTAATAGCAGCACAAGGATCAACACCATTCCAGAATAAATGGCTAGGGTCAAAGTTGCAACCAAGAGAATCTCCACAAGCATCTCTAAGCTTAAGCAGTGTCTCTACATTATAAACACAAAATCCAGGATGCATTTCAAAAGCAACCTTCACTCCATTATCTTTAGCAAATTTTGCCTCTTCTTTCCAGTATGGAATTAAGCATTCTTCCCATTGCCATTTCAAAATCTCTTCATAATCAGGTGGCCAAGCACAAGTAACCCAGTTTGGCTTTGTTGCATTAGGACCATCACCAGGACAACCAGAAAAGTTTACAACAACCTCAATTCCCATTTCCTTTGCAAGTTGAACAGTTTTTCTATGTGTTTCATGATTTTTTTTTGCAAATGCTTTATCAGGATGCAATGGGTTGCCATGACAGCTTAATGCACTTATAGCAAGCCCTCTTGATTCAACAGCTTTTTTCAAAGCATCTTGAGCAGATTTGTTGCCAAGCAGTTTATCAGGGTCACAATGTGAGTTGCCGGGATAGTTGCCTGTTCCAAGCTCCACCATCTCCACACCAGCTTCAGCAATATAATCTAATGCCTGCTCAAGTGGCTGTTGACCAAATAGTACTGTAAATACACCAACTTTCATAATATATCAGCCTCCATAGAATAATAAATCACCTAATGGTTTTTACCTAACATTATATACAACTTAACCAAATAAACAAGAATTCCTGCTATCATCTACAATCAACAACAAAAATACCAACAAAAATCTCAGGAATAATAAATTCAGAATAAATTATACACAAAGGCAGCTTAAGCAATTATACAAATTTTATCAACAATATGTGCAGTATATCTTAAACTTTATGATATTTTTATTTGCATACAATTTTATGATTAAGAACTAATAGATTAATGCCAATAATAAATATGTATATTAAGGTGGTGTGTTCATAAATTTTGTTTCCTGAGGTTGGGATGAAATATAGATTTTCGGATCTGATAGATATAAATAAACTCCAAGCATTGATGGAGTCATTATATTTAGCAAGCAAAATTCCCTGCGGTATCATTGATATCAATGGGGATATTTTAATTTCAGCAGGTTGGCAGGATATTTGCACAAAGTTCCATAGAGTAAATAAATACACCAATAAAAGATGTCAAGAAAGTGATAGCTTTATCATAGAACATCTCAATAAAAATAGTTATATTTCCTATGAGTGTAAAAATGGACTTGTGGATGTAGGTTTGCCAATATTTATAAATAACAAACATCTTGCAACTATCTTTGTTGGTCAGTTTTTCTATGAAAAACCTCCAAGAGAAAAGTTTGAAAAGCAAGCTGAAGAGTTTGGCTTTGATAAAGAAGCATATCTTGAGGCTTTTGATAAAGTTCCAATATTCAATGAAGAACAGATATCAGCAACAATGGATTATTATTCAAAGCTGGTTGCTTTATTATCTGAGATTGGTTTGCAAAAGCTAAGAATTATTCAGGAAAATGCAAAGCTAAAAAAGAGCAAAGAATTAATAAGACAAAAAGAAGAATATTATCAGACAATTTATAATTATGCTCCTTTAGCATTTATAACATGGGACAGAAAATTCCAAATCACAGATTGGAACACTAGAGCAGAAGAGTTGTTTGGATGGACAAAAGAAGAAGTGTTGGGAAGAAGCTTTTTTGACACTATAGTTCCTCCTGAACAAGTAGCAGAAATAACAGAGATTGTAAAGCAGATATTAAAATCAAAAAATCTGACTACTAATATAAATGAATGCATTAGAAAAGATGGTAAAAGAATAACCTGCAAATGGAGTAATGCACTTCTTCATAATAGCAAAGGTAAAGTCTCCGGAGCAATGTCACTTGCTCTTGATATAACAGAAAATATAGAATCTCAAAGACAAATAGAAGAACAAAAACAACAGCTAGAGAAAAAAAATAATGACCTAATAGAAAAAAATACGCAGCTTAAAATCCAAGCATCAGCAATGAATGCAGCTGGCGAGCAAATTTTAATTTTTGATTCCAATGGTATTGTGAGTTTTGCAAATAAAGCATTTTTGAATGAGACAGGATATGAGGCTGATGAAATTGTAGGAAATAGTATAAACATATTAAAATGTACAACTAATGATTACTTTTATCAACAGCTGGAAGAAATCATATCAAGAGGCACAGCTTGGAAAGGTGAACTGCAGAGCCTACATAAAGACGGCACCTGTCATATAAATGACATCACAGTATCACCAGTAACAAATGATACAGGTGATATAGAACACTATATTGCAATTGTTCATAATATAACAGAAAAAAAGAAATATGAGCTAAAACTCAATCATCTTGCTCATCATGATTCTCTCACTGGTCTTCCAAACAGGCTCCAATTTAGTGATAGACTCACAAAAAAAATTGAAGAAGCCAAAAGAAATGGTACAATGCTGGCAGTAATGTTTCTTGATTTGGATAGGTTCAAAAATATAAACGATACTCTTGGTCATTCAATTGGTGACAAGCTTTTGAGCCTTGTATCACAAAGGCTTGATGATTGCCTTAGAGATGCTGATATGCTTGCAAGAATGGGTGGAGATGAGTTTATAATAATTATCGACAATATAACCTGCAAAGAGGATACCTTTGCAATTGCAAAAAGAGTAACAAAAGAGCTGTCAAAGCCATTTAGAATAAATAATAGAGATTTATATACTTCTACAAGTATTGGAATAAGCATATATCCTACACATGGAATTGATGCTGAAACAGTGGTAAAAAATGCAGATTCTGCTATGTATAAATCTAAAGAAAAAGGCAGAAACAGCTACAGTATATATTCTGATGATATAAATGCTGCTGCATTACAAAGACTGAATATGGAGACAAGCATCAGAAAAGCACTTGATAATAATGAGTTTGACCTTCATTATCAGCCACAGCTTAATCTTAGAACAGGCAAACTAAGAGGTGTTGAAGCTTTAATTAGATGGAAGCATTCAGAATATGGCAACATATCACCAGGCCAATTTATTCCAATAGCAGAAGAATCAGGGCTGATTGTGCCTGTTGATGATTTTGTGTTGCTTAATGCCTGCATACAAATTAGAAGATGGATAGAGCTTGGAATGGATGCATTCAAAGTGGCTGTAAATATATCCGGAAGACATCTTCAGAGTGAGGATTTTGTATTAAGCATTAAGAATTTATTAGAGCAAACAGGTGTTGATGGCAATTATCTTGAGATAGAACTCACAGAAAGCTCTCTTATGATAAATCCGGATCTTGCTTGTGAGTTGTTGCATAATCTGAAAGAATTTGGAATTAAAATATCATTAGATGATTTCGGCACAGGATATTCATCTCTTGGATATCTAAAGAAATTCCCAATAGATGTTGTGAAAATAGACCATACTTTTGTAAAAGATATAAATAACAATAAAGAAAATGCAGCAATAGCTAAAGCTATCATTGCTATGTCACACAGCCTGAATATGAAGGTAATTGCTGAAGGTGTGGAGACAATAGAGCAGCTTGAGTTCTTAAATGAAATTAATTGTGATAAGGTGCAAGGATATTTTATACATCCACCAGCACCAGTTGATCAGATAACTGATTTATTGCTGACTGAAAAAAAGAGATCAATGGATACTGCAGCTTAAATAAAAAGAGTCTGTTTTCACTTTCAAATTCCAGTCATTCTGAGTGCAATGAAGAATCTTTCTCTAACATCCTACTTCTAACATCTAACTTCTAAACCCCACATTTCATATATGAAACATTTAACAACTATAGTATTCATTTTAACTGTGTGATATACTTTCAATTTGAAGGGTAGAATAGAAAAATGAATACTAATTATAGAAAAAAAACAAATAACAATTCAAACAATGAGGGCTCAGAGAATAAAAAGAAAAAGAGCCCAATGGTGGATTATCCTGCAAGCAAAAATGATGACCCTCTGAGTAAGTTCAGATTAGGAAAACATTCAAAACCAAAGCATAAAAGCAAACCGGTAAAATAATTTATAATTAATGTGGGTGAATAAAATGAAGCTAAAAAAAATGGAAGTGTTATCAGATTCTGATATTCAAATGATTCATTCTGCAACTGTGGATATACTATCAAACACAGGTGTCAAGATTCTTGGCAATGAGATGCTTAAATTTCTCAAATCAAAAGGAATCACTTGTGATGGAAATATTGTAAAATTCTCAAAATCAGTGATCGAAGATACTATTTCTCAAATACCTTCTCAGTTTGATGTTTTTAATAGAGAAGGTGAATATGCTTTCACAATAGGTGATGGTGTGCCCAAAGTGGCTGCTGGTCATAATGCTGTTTTCTGGCTTGATTCAGACACTGGAGAAACAAGACCTTCAAAAGTAGAAGATGTTGAACTGTTTGCAAAGATATGTGATAAACTTGACAATATTGATGTGATAGGTATTCCTGTGATGCCTCAAGATGTAGATCCTGCTGAGACATCACTTTTATATGGTGTGAAAGCCTGTGTTGAAAATTCCTCTAAGCCATTATATTTCTCAACTGATAGGAATGATGTTAATAGATATTGCATAAAACTCATAGAAACAGTATTTAAGGGCAACCTCAAAGAGCAAGTATATGGTATCAGCCAAGTTTCTCCAACAAGTCCATTATTCTGGGAAGATACAGTTTGCAATGCAATAATGGAAACTGTGGAAACTGGTGTTCCTCTTGCTATCTTGCCTGAGCCAAATGCTGGAGTATCTTGTCCATATACTCTTGCGGGTTTATTGACAATAAACAATGCTGAGTGTCTTTCTGGACTGATTATGATTCAGCTTCTAAAGCCAAAAGCTAAAGCAATGTATGCAAACTCTTGGACTACAACAGATATGAGAACTGGTGCTGCTTTAGTTGGCTCTGTAGAAACAACAATCTGCAGAATTGCAGCTGCTCAGCTTGCTAAGTTTTATGAACTGCCATCTCATACTACAGCTCCTAATTCTGATAACCATGCACATGATGAACAAAATGCTTGGGAGAAAACTCTTAGCCAGTTCTGTGCAATAGCTGCTGGGCATGATTTAATTGTAAACTGCGGAATGTTTGCAACTGGCATGACTTGCAGCCATGAACAGCTTATTATGGATGAAGAAATATCTGCTTTGTCAAGAAGACTCTGCAAGGGTGTTGAAGTAGATGAAACCACAATTGCTGCTGATTTGATTAAAGAAATTGGTCCTCAGGGTGAAGGTTATCTTACTGCTGAACACACAATGGAAAGGCTAAGATCTGATGAATTCCATGTTCCTAGAGTAGCAGTGAGAGGACCTTTTGCTGCATGGAAAGCATCAGGCGGACTGGATAGCTATATGATAGCTCAAAATATAATGAGAGATATTAAGAATCAGCCTGCAAATCTGCCTGATGATGAGACAATTAAAAAGATGAATGATTTAATATCAGCATTTGTATCGGAGCTATAGGTTTTGAATAATATAGAAAGATTTAATGCTGTATTAAACTTTCAGAAACCGGACAGATTGCCTATAATTGAGTGGGCTCCATTTTGGGATAAAACTATTGCAAGATGGAAATCTGATGGTTTGCCTGAAAATATAAATCATCACAGCCAAGCAGCTGATTATTTTGGTCTTGATAAACTTGATGTTTTATGGGTAAATCAAAGGGAATCTGGCTGCCCTGAACCTGTATATTATGGTGCACCTGTTATACACTCAGAAAAAGATTATGTTGATATAAAAAAATATCTTTTTCCAAAGGAAATTTTTCCACCTGCTCAGATTGAATGGATGGTGAAACATCAGGAATCTGATGGTGCATTATGGGTAGCATTTCCGGGATTTTTTTGGTTTCCAAGAACTCTATTTGGGATAGAAAACCATTTATTTGCTTTCTATGATTATCCTGATTTGATGAGAAGAATAAATGAGGATTTATTAGAATTTCTATCTATTGCCATAGATGAGATAAAGAAATATATCAAGCCTCAAATGTTTGTGTTAAATGAGGATTTGAGCTATAACCATGGTCCTATGATATCAAAAGAAATTTTTGATGAACAGCTTGCAGATTTCTATGTAAAAGCAATTGAGATAGTGAAGCCATCTGGAGCTAAACTTTTTCTGGATAGTGATGGGTTAGTTGATGAACCTATAGATTGGTATTACAATCTTGGCATTAGAGGATTTTTACCTCTTGAGAAACAGGCAGGTGTTGACTTGGTTAAATACAGAAAAAAATATCCGGATATGCTGTTTCTTGGTGGATTTGATAAAATGTGTATGTCTAAGGGTGAGCAGGCAATGAGAGAGGAGTTTGAGAGACTTTTGCCTGTGATGAAAAGTGGAGGATATATACTTGGTGTTGACCATCAAACTCCGCCGGAAGTATCATTAGAAAATTATAAAACATTCTTAAATCTATTTAGAGAATATGCTACCAAAGCTGTAGTATAATGGTTTTTATATGCCTTCTTCAAAAACGGACATCAAAAAAGCAAAAGCTATTTTAATTAAAGGTGATGATGATTACAGAAAACAAGTTGAACTGAAAAATATACTTTCTCAGCTTGTCTCTGAGGATTTCATTGACTTTGATTTGCAGGAACTATCTGGAGACACTGCCACATCCGATACTATAATCTCTGGTCTATCAATCCCTGCTTTTGGTTCTGATAAAAGAGTAGTATTAGTAAGGCATGCAAACTTAATGGCAGATGAAGAACAGAAAAAACTGGCAAAGAACTTGGCATCTGCACCTGATAGTGGATGTCTTGTGATGATTAGTCCTGCACCAGATAAAGTGGATGGAAAACCCAAAAAAGGAAGCGAAGTTTCTACCAGCCTTGCTGATGCAGTGAAAAAGATTGGCATTATAAGAAGTATTGGAGATGAGAAGGCATCGGAGAAATCTGCATCTGCAAGAGACTTTGCTGCAAGTATTTTCAAGCAAGCAAGTATTCATATTAATATGCAGACACTGCAGATTTTTATCCAAAGAGTGGGTACTGATTTTTCCATTATTCAATCTGAGGCTGATAAACTAATTTCATACGCACTAGATAAAAAAGAGATAACTGTTGATGATGTTATTTCTGTCACATGTGAATCACCAGAAGAGAAGATATTCAAGTTTGTGGATTCTGTGGTTGATAAGAATAAAAAAGAGGCTTTATCACTTCTGCATGAAATGCTGGATAATGGAGATGACCCAAGAGCTGAAACCCCTAAGATACTAGCAAACATTGCAAGGCAATTCAGACTTCTCTGGCAGATGAGAATGCTCAAAGAGTATGGAATCAAAACAATCAGAAAAGACTCTGTGCCAGATGAAATTAAAGAGAAATTGCCAAAACAGCCAAGTTTGATAGATACCATTTCAAAACTCTATTGGCAGGAAGAAAGACTTGCAAAACAGGCATCAAGATTAAACAGAAATGAGCTGAGCAGATGTCTTTGTGCAATAGCAAAAACTGACCAGCAGCTAAAAGGCATCAACAGCAACATAGAAAATCCATATCTTTCTATGGAACTTTTGGTGATAGAATTGTGCAGCTAGACAGTATTTGAAAATAAAAAAATAATAATTTATTATAACAATCTCATTGCTAATCTAAAATCTTGAGCTATAATAAAATTGTATGCTGTCCAATAATAGTTATGATTATTTAGAGTTATCTTTCTTTAACTAGAAAGGATGAAGAATTGAAAAGATTAGACTATTATTCAATATTGGGTGTTGACAGAGAGGCAGACTCAAAAAAAATAAGAGAAGCTTTCAGAGTGAAAGTTAGAGAAGTCCATCCTGACAAAAACCCAGATGATCCATTAGCACATAAGAAAACTGTTGAGATAATCGAAGCATACAAAGTTATTGGCAATGAGAAAAGAAGAAAGACTTATGACCTCAGTATCAAGATAAATGAACTTTCCAGCAGGCTTCAGATTGAGCAGTGTCCTGTTACAAGAGATGTAACATATATAAACCCCAGACTAATTAGAATCACTGCAACTTTAATTCTTATTGCAATGATAGCAGCAGGATTTTGGTTTCTGAATAAAGAGCAAGATATGGTATTTAAGCCTGTTCAAGCAATAATAGATACAAATCCTCAGCCATTAGTATCAAATCTTGTGCATCCTGCATTATATGATTGTCTGGATTATTATTATACTACAAGATACACACTTGGAGCTGGAGATTATCAATCTACAATGACTTTAATTGGTGATTATTTTGAACTTGCAAAGCAAGCCAGAGCTTGTGGAAATATTGAAAAATCTAAATATTACTTAGACCAAATTCAGAATTCCTTTGAGGATTTGAAAATTTTATATCTCCACAATTCAGCCTGCAAATCTGATTCTATGCCATTATAGCAGCCTGTTCTTTTGTAACACTCCACTTAAGATCTTCACCTGCCAAATATCTCTTACATTCATCAATCATATACTGACCCATTCTTCTGCATTCATAATCCATAGAACCAGCAATATGAGGTGTGAGAACAACATTTTTCATTGTATATAATGGAGATCCTTCAACTGGAGGCTCTGGATAGGTTACATCTAAAACTGCATATATGTCTTTTCTTTTCTGCAAAACTTCTATCATCTCTGGTTCATTTATCACAGCACCTCTTGATGAGTTGATAATGCTTGATCTTTGTTTCATAGAAGCAATATGCTTGCCTGTTATCATATTTTCGGTTTCTTTAAGCCAAGGTGTGTGAACAGAAACCACATCAGATTTCTCAAACACTTCTTCAAGACTCACAAGCTGCACATTGAGCTCTTTTGCTGTTTCCTCTTTGGCAAATGGGTCATAAGCAATCACATTCACATCTAACACTTTCTTCATCATATCACAAACCATTTTGCCAATCATTCCAAGAGAGATAATACCCACTGTTGTTTTGTATGCTCCTGCAACTGGCACTTTTTTGGGATATGCTCCATCTCCATTGCAGACCATTTCCCAACCTCTTTTAAGGCACCAGATTATCTGAGAAAGAGTATATTCTGCAACGGGCACTGCATTTGCTCCCCATGCACTGCAGATTTTGATGCCTCTATCCCACATTTCATCTGTTACTATTCCTTTAATTGAGCCTGCTCCATATAATATCAGCTTCAAATTTGGTGCATTATCCAAAAGCTCCTTATCCCATTTTGGGCTTCCCCATCCAGAGAACACTATTTCTATATCATTCAACACAGATGGATTTTCTCTCACTGCTTCAGCTGTGTGATGTGGCTGACATACATCCACAATCTCTGCTATCTGGTCTCTTTCAGGCTGAGCATATATCACCTTATAAGGATGCTCTGCAAGTATAAACATTGCTTTCTTCATATCGCAACTCCAAAATAAAATTTTTAATTGTCTGATATTATAAACCTAATATGGTGTTAATACAAATTAAGAGCCGCATTTTATGAAGGAAAACAGTAGAATTAGAGTGAAAAAACAACTAATCCTATTTAAACAGTGATATAATAAATTTATTGTTTTATTCCTCAATTAGGGAGTGATAGATTGAAGCTGATAGAAAAAGACCTTGTAACTCTTGAAGAAGCATCAATAAAAGTTGGTAAGACTATTCATAATATAAGAGACTATATTCAAAGAGGCAAAATTCAAAAATATAATCCTAATGGTGAGCTTATAACAAAAGCAAAAAATGGAGAGCTGAGAGTCTCACTATTTGAATTAGAAAAATTCTTACATCTAATCAATATGGGTATTGATAAGCATCATAAAGCAGGATTGCACCCTGAGTTAGGTTTCTATGATTTGCCTGAATATGAGAGAACAAAACATGTTCATAGACTTCATCCGTATTTAGGAAAATTTATACCGCAATTGGTGGAATGGTTTCTAAGAAAATTCTTTGCTAATGATGACTTAATATTAGATCCATTTATGGGATCCGGGACAACTTTAGTTCAAGGCAATGAAATGAATATAAACACAGTTGGAATTGATATATCACCATTCAACTGTCTTATTGCAAAAGTCAAAACAGATAAATATGACATTGAGAATGTAAAATTTGAAGTTCTTGATGCTAAAAAAAAATTGAGCATATTCTCAAAACAAATTGATGATATTGATAATCCAGAAAAATTAAATTTGGTTTTTGATGAGATTGAAAATTATAAAAACAGACTGCTAGATGAATGCAAAAGTGAATACTTAAATAAATGGTTTGCTAAAAAAACACTTTTAGAAATGTTGTATTATAAATCATTGATACCTATTTATAAAAATCAAGATTTATTAAAAATAATTCTATGCAGAGCTGTAAGATCAAGCAGATTGATACCTCATTATGATCTAGCAACACCTAAAAAACCTCTTAAAGAAGGTGAGGTTTACTGGTGCAGAAAACATAATAGATATTGTAAGCCAATAGATAATTGCTTAACAAAAATAAATGCATATTCTATGGATACTTTAAGAAGAATAGAACAATATAATGAGTTGAGAACAAATAAAAATGTGTTAATAATTCAAGGTGATTCAAGATATGTAGATATAAATAGTTATCTAGAAAACACAGAATTAAAAAATAGAAAATTTGATGGAATATTCACATCACCTCCATATGTTGGGCAAATAGATTATCATGACCAGCATATTTATGCTTATGAATTATTGGGCATTGAAAGATATGACAATAAAGAAATAGGTCCAAAAAACAAAGGTAAATCTAAAAAAGCTATAAATGATTATATTGTTGGAATATCAGATGTGTTTAAAAATGCTATAAAATTTATGAAACCTGATGCTAAAATCTTTATTGTGGCAAATGACCGATTTAATATTTATCCTGAAATAGCACAAAGAAGTGGAATGGAAATTGTTGAAGAATTTCAAAGAGCAGTAACAAAAAGAACTGAACAAGGTGATGACCCATATCAAGAAACAATTTTCCAGATGAGAATAACATGAATATAGAACAAAAAGAGCAAATAAAAGAACTGCTGAAATCTACAATAAGAAAAAAGCTGCAAAATTACAAACCTGAGTCAAACCATATGCCATTTCATTATAGATTGCTTGGGAAAGATAGAATGGCACTGTTTTCATTCATACACTCAATAAACACTATTTTAGGAACTTCAGTATTTGAACAAACTGCTGTATATGCAGCAAATGATAATTTTACTTCTAAAAGTAGGCAATATAAATTATTAGGTAATTCGATTAGTATTAAAGCTCAAGCAGTTATTCAAAATATTATTGATGAGTTGAGAAGCGGTATCAGAAAACCAAATTGGAATGATGAATATAATGAAATATCTCAAGTAGCCTGTGTTGAACCTTTCACAAAAATCAAACCACCAGTGATAGATGTTTTTCTACATTCAAAAGATGATATTGTTTATTGTTTTGATATTAAAACTGCAAAGCCAAATGTTGAAAGCTTTATTAGTTTAAAAAGAAAGATGTTAGAATGGACTGCAATATGCACAGCTAATAATAAAATTCAAAAAATTCATTGTTATCTTGCAATTCCATATAATCCTTATGAACCTAAACCATATGATAGATGGACTCTGCAAGGTTTATTTGATTTGCCAAATGAAGTTCTAGTTGCCAGTGAGTTTTGGGATTTTATAGGTGGAAAGAATACATATAATGATATGTTGGATACATTTGAACAAGCAGGATTAGAACTGCGAGATGAAATTGATTTATACTTCAGACAATTTAAATGATTCGTAGTCATTGTTAGATATTAATATCCCTACTTAGAAAACACAGGATATTCTGATGCAATAATATCTTTTATCTCTTTTTTGATAGGCACTGAGTGTCTTTTTATCACTATTATTGCCAAATCATCTCTCACAGGACCTTTGGAATATTTCACAGCTTCTTCCACAAGTGCCTCTGCTATGAGCCTTGCAGAATATCCGCACATATTCTTTATAGTATCCACCACACCCTCTTCTCCAAATATATCATTGCCTGTTCTGGATTCTGTTAATCCATCTGTATATGCGACAAATACAGAACCGGGAGCAAGCTTTATTGAATGTGTCTTATACTTGGCATCAGGCAATATTGCAAGAGCAGGTCCATGCACCTCAACCAAACTGCAGGTGTTTTCAAGACTATCAAACAGCACAGGATATGGATGACCAGCACTAACTAAATTGAGCTGACCGCTGGTTTGATAAGTGGCAGCAAGAGCTGTAGCGAATTGACCGGGTTTTAACTCATAATCCACCACCCTATTGAGCCTCTCCATAGCAATAGAAAGATTGTGATCCTCAATCAAAAATCCCTTGAATAGCGATCTAAGCAATATTGAATCTGCAGCAGCCTCCAAACCATGACCAGATAAATCTCCAATAATAAATGCAGAACCATTATTTCCCAGCTTGAAGAAATCCAGAAAGTCTCCACCTATTTGTGCCTTCTGCCTAGCAGATAGATATACATGGAACACCTCAAGGTCATCAGTTCTCTTAGGAATAGTGGCAAGCAAAGCCTCCTGCACTATTCTGCCAATTTCTGCTCTTTCCATCAGTTCTTTTTGATATGCCTTGAAATATGCAGTGGATATAGCAGCTATCACACAATGCAGAAACTCATCTAAAACAACTATCCTATGAAGCAAATCATCTTTATCAATAGAGCTAAGCATTATAGGCATATATGCTTCTTCCATATAATGCAAATTGTAAACAAGAAGATCAAATGGAAAATCAGCAGATGCCAGCTCTGAACCCAACTCCTCCATATCATCAAGGCAAAGCTCCAATTCACCAGAAGCAAGATGAGCAAGAATGCAATCTAATATTCTTTCAAAAAATAAATATGCACTACCGCTTTTAAGCAAAGGGCTAGAATAGTTGGTATTATTAAGAGCAATCCATCTTTTGAGAATTTCGTTTTTATGGGGCAAGAGAATATCTGATATATCTTTCAGTCCTCTTCTACAGCTAACAGAAAATCTTGGTATTTTATATTCTGAATATGTATATCTATCCATCAAACTCAACTCCATTTGCAAAATAAAGAAACCGCAAAAAGACATCTTGTCTGACGGAATCCATATATCCTAAGCAGTTGTCATAAAAACTTTTTACATCATTGTAAAAATTATATGACTTTGTAACAGTGTAACATTTGAACCAAGTTTCCATCAATTTTATATTCTACATTTGTTATATTATATCCTTTAATTGCAATAAGAAACTTAATTTTTTTCTCATTATTTTTGAATAATACATTTTCAATGCATGTTATTGAAATTGATATTCTAATTCAGCAAGATAAATGCATACTTTAGCAACAAGTTACACAATCACAGCTGAATTTGATAGCTATGAATATGCAAAATGTATTATTATTTGCATTTATGGGCATTACATAATAAAATTACTACTTAAGGTTTATCTGAATTTATTCTGGATATCGTTTCGGGAACAAGTTCCTGAAACACCACATAGACCCATTCGCTTTGCTCAGGGTGACAGTATAAATGTCATTCCAAACTTGATTTGGAATCTATTAAATTAGATGAGATGCTGAATCAAGTTCAGCATGACGAATGGATTTGGTTTTGCAAACAAGTTATTGAAACACCAAAGCTTGATAAAGCGTCTGATAAAAAATAATTAAACTGATAATACTTTTGGAGGCAATAATTGAAACTCACAGGAACTTGGACTGCTCTTACTACACCTTTTAGAGATGACCTTGCTATAGACTGGGAAGCTCTTGAAAAAAATGTGGAGTTTCAGATAAGTGAAGGAATAGATGGTCTGCTGCCTGTTGGCACAACTGGTGAATCACCAACACTTGATTATGCTGAGCATTCTGAAGTGATAGATAAAGTGACAAAACAAATCAACAAAAGATGTGGTGTTCTTGCAGGCACTGGAAGCAACTCAACTGCAGAAACCCTAGAAATGACAGAGCATGCAGTAGAATCTGGTGTAGATGCAGTTTTGATGGTGGATTGCTATTATAATGGTCCTTCTTCTCAAGAGCTCAGAGACTGCTATTATGCACCTGTTGCTGAAATGTATCCTGATATTACAATTGTTCCTTATGTGATACCCGGTAGAACAGGCACAGTGCTATTGCCTGAAGACCTTGCAATACTCTATAGCAAATTCCCAAATATAAACACAGTAAAAGAAGCTACTGGTGACCTTGAAAGAATGGCTAAAACAAGAAATATTGCAGGCTCTGATTTCTCCATAATGAGTGGAGATGATGATATGACATTTGATATGCTCAAAAGAGATGATATAAAAGCAAATGGTGTGATATCTGTTGCTACAAATGTAGTACCTGGTGCTGTTTCAAAGATGGTAAACTCTGCTCTTGCAGGTGATTTTGAATCTGCTGCTAATATGAGAGAAGCCCTAAGCCCATTATTTGGAATTGTTACTGTAAAAGTGGATAATGAGAGAATACTCCCAGATGGTTCAAAAGTGATGGTAAATGACAGATACAGAAACCCATTGCCATATAAAACTCTAATGGCTGGTCTTGGTATGCCTGTTGGTGGATGCAGACATCCTTTAGGAATGATGACTGCTGCTGGAGTAGAAGTTGTGAGAAATGCTGCTAAGAAAGTATGGCAAAATAACCCTGAGATACTTGCTCCAATTGAAAAATTTTATGGAGTGGATATTGAAGCAAGATTGAATGATGATTCAGTGTGGGAATCTTTGACATATTAGATTGTGAGGCAACAATTGAGAAAACTTTCTAGAGTAAAAATCTTGAATAGTGATGAAAAAGAAATGCTTTTGAAAGTCAAAAGTATTGTTACAAACTATGATTCAGAGGCAGAAATAATACTATATGGTTCTGCAGCCAGATGTAAAAGAGAAAAATACTCTGATTATGATATTTTAATTATCACTCAAAAACAGCTTTCTTTTAATGAGGAAAGAAAACTAATATCAGAAATTTATGATATTCAGTTAGAAAAAGAAGTGGTGTTTTCTATTAACATAAACAGCTCTGATTTCTGGTATTCACCCAAAATGAGTAAATCACCATATAAAATGAATGTTATATCTGATGGTATTCTGGTATAAAATCTAAATTGGTTTTGATTATGAATATATACATAAGATTATGGGTTTGTGTTGCATTAGTTTTATTTTCTTTTTGCAATGCTCTTGCTGATGATGTGTTTTTATCTGATGCCAGATTGCAAGCAAATGTTAGCTATTCTACTCTAACAGTGCAATACAACCCTACTTATGAAATGGATGAAACCCTGCCTACATATAAGCCTCTATTCCAGATAATTGATGAAATCTCAGTTAAAACAGGTATAGAGCTAATATCTGGTGAGAATGAGAATGACTGGTTTTGCAGGGACAGGAAACTTGTGATATTTGCTAGAGATATGAAAATATCTGAGCTGCTAACAAACATTGCTTCTGTTCTTAATTTCACATGGATAAAAGAAGGTTCTGCTGAAAAACAAGCATATAGAATAATCCAATCTGATGAGCAAAAAGATAGAGAAGTAACATTAAGAGACAATTTCTTACAAAAAAAGAATTCTGAAGAAAATAAAAAAAGAACTGATGTGCTTGTTGAAATAGAATCTCTTTCTAAAATGACATCTGAGCAGTCAGAGAGCCTCAAAAGCACAAATGAATGGAAATATCTTCTAAGCACAGAAGGATTAGCTGAAAGCATCACTATATTTTTTAATGTTTTTGATGCTGCAAAAGTTGCTTTTTTAGATGGTATAGAAGCTAATTTTGCTTATTCAGAGCTTTCAGACACACAGAAATCAGCAGTGAAAAAGCTTGCAGAAAATTATAATGAATTGATGAAGTCAATTGGTGCTCAGGAAGATTATAAAGCCCTAATTGATAATATTGATAAACTGCAAATAGCCATAAACAGACAAGAAACACTGCAAGCTGATGATGTTATCAGCAAAAGTAAATTAGGTAGTGTTGCCCTGATATATGGTGATAAGAAATTTGAAATACCAATGTTTGAACTGTCATCACCAGCTGTAAATGCACTTGCAAAAGCAATTATAGCATTGAAATCTGGAAGAAATATTGAAACGGTTCAATCTCAACTCACGAAAGACCTTTTGGATATATCAAAAAAATCTAAAAGTATAGCAAACCCTGTTGCAGTGCCTACTGATTCAGAATTAAACAAAAGCATCACTCTTTATACTGATGATAGAATATCACCTCTACCAGAAATGCTTTATAAAATATCAGAAAAAGCAAAGATGAATATAGTATCAGACTATTTTCCTACATTCTCACTGAACATTTCAGGTGGTGCAAAACTACTGATTGATCATCTAAAAATAATAAAAAATGAATTTGATAAAAACTGGCAAAAGAAAAGCAATACATTGCTATTTACAGATGATAAATGGTTTGTGAAAAGATCAGAAGAAGTGCCTGAGGTATGGATAAATTATTGGCTGACAAGAAGTGAGATAAATAAAGGCATTGTGTTTGAGGATATGCTTCAAATAGCAATTTTAAGAGATGAACAATTAGAAAATTCTATTCTTAAAAATTATTGGATGTTGAATGCTGGTGTTAGTGAAATAATAAAGAATAAAAATATACTTAGATTCTATGCTAGCCTATCTCAAGAACAAATGAATCAAATATCTCAAGGTAAGCTATCTGTAGAGAGTCTGAGTGACAATCAATGGAAGCTCTTAAGAGATGCACTTTCAGATAAAGGATATCTTAATTATGCTGCAAATAAGTCAAATCAGCTTATCTCATTTGAAAGAACTCTTCCAGATGTCAATTTTCAAGAGAGATACACAATCACATTCCACCCAACTGGTGATAGCTTGCCTGTTACATTCCAGATTCTAAAGGGCACAAATATTTATGGTGAATTCAAAGCTACAAAAAAACCTGTGGTTTCACCAAATTAGACTTAAATTCTGCATTAAACATCATAGTTCCCTAACATTGTTTTGATATCATAGGCAGGTATTTATATAATATGTGGGTAAAAAAAATGAATGATTTAATAATATGGAGGTATTAATATATTGTCATTTAGATATGAAAAATTGCCTGTTGTGCTAGATACAACATACCTAAAACCCAATGTAACAGATGAAATGGTTAGTTTAAGAAAGCCTCAAGTTGATTTAGCATATAATATGCTCACAAATAGAACTTGCCCCGGTGCAGACTTTACTGGTTGGATAAAACCACACAAAATAGTTTCTGATGAAGAAATGAAACAAATTCATGAAACTGCCAAAAAACTCAGAGAAGAAACTGATGTTTTGCTTGTTATTGGAATTGGTGGCTCATATCTTGGAGCTAGAGCAGTGATAGAAGCTTTGAGTGAGGATTCTGATAGAGTGATCTATGCTGGTCAGAATATATCTGCTCATTATAAACAAACCTTGATGAACAAGCTTAAAGGCAAAAAGGTTGCTATAAATGTTGTAAGCAAATCTGGAACTACCACAGAGCCGGCAGTAGCATTTAGAGTGCTGAGAGATTTAGTAGCCCATCGAGGTGA
>JBDNDK010000129.1:0-7016 GCA_046719185.1 Armatimonadota bacterium | reverse complement strand
TCAAGGTCTTAAAGATATAGATCAAGCTGGACAGCTGCAAATAGTGTTGATGGGTGGTATAAGAGATGGAATTGATGCTGCAAAAGCTATTGCACTTGGTGCTAATGCAGTTGCAATTGGAACATCTGCCTTGATAGCAGCTGGTTGTATATCTTGTATGAGATGTCATCTTGGAAGCTGTATAAGAGGCATAGCCACACAAAAAGAAGACATTGTAAACAGACTGGATATAGACTCTGCTGCAGATAGAGTTGCAAGCTTCTTAAATGGAATGGCAACTGAGATCGCAGCTATCACTTTAGCTTGCAATAAAAGTGATGTGCAAACTCTAGATAGATCTGATTTAGTTGCATACACAGCTCAAGCAGCTGAAATTACAGGCTTGCCTTTAGCGGAAAGAGAACCGCAATATGCATAAATATAAATGTCAGGAGAAATATAATGAAAATTAAATATACTGAATTCCCATTAGATGATTCGCCTATCCTGACATGTTGTCAGAGGGCATGCCCTGCAGGAACTGATGTTTCATCATATATAGCTCTACTTGCAAATGGGCAAATGAGTAAAGCTCTAGATATTATTAGAGAAGAAAATCCATTTCCTAGTATTTGTGGAAGAGTATGTGACCATGAATGTGAAGGAAGATGCAGAAGAGGAGAAAGTGATGAACCAGTTGCAATAAGAGCATTAAAAAGATTTCTTGCTGATAAAGATAGAGAAACAAGAAAAAAATGGCCTAAAAAGGCTGTTATTACCAGAAGTGAAAAAGTTGCTGTTATTGGCTCAGGTCCGGCTGGGTTAACTGCTGCATCAGATTTAACAAGAGATGGCTTTGAAGTTACTGTTTTTGAAAGTCTTCCTAAAGCTGGCGGTATGATGAGATTTGGTATTCCGGACTACAGACTGCCTCAGGATATTCTAGATTATGATATTGAATATCTAACAAAACTTGGTGTAAATATCATAACTAACAAAACCCTAGGTGAAGACTTATCTCTTAATGAACTAAAAAAAGATGGCTACAAAGCAGTAATTTTAGCAACTGGTGCACATGGTTGCAGACCACTCACTATCTTTGATAGAGATAATAAATCATCAGTTATTGATACTAATTCAAAAAAAGGCATAATGCTAGGCATAGACTTTTTAAGAAAAGTAAAACTAGGCAATAAATTCCAGATTGGAAAGAACATTGCAGTAATCGGTGGTGGTGATGTTGCTATGGATACTGCAAGAACAGCATTAAGGCTTGGTGCAAAAAATGTACACTTGTTTTGCCTAGAACAGAGAGATGAAATGCCTGCTCATGAATGGGAAATTAAAGAAGCATTAGATGAAAATATTATTTTCCATTGCGGATGGGGTCCCATTGAGATTTTGGGTGATGAAAAAGTAACAGGAATGAAATTTGCAGAATGCACATCGGTATTTAACTCAGAAGGAAAGTTTTCTCCTGAATTCAATTTTTTTAATACTGAAGAATTAGAACTAGACACAATAATCGCTTCTGTAGGTCAATATGCTATATTCTCACATTCTGATGAAGATGGAATAGAAGTCTTACCAAACAGACTATATAAGACAAATACAGAAACCCTACAAACATCTGTCAACTGGATATTTGCGGCTGGTGATGCTGCTTATGGTACATCAACTGTTATAAGAGCAGTTGCTTCAGGTCATAAAGCAGCTTGGAGTGTAAAAGAATATCTTGATGGTGTCAAAGTAACTGGAAATTGGCAACCAAAAATCAGAGATATTAGAATTGATAGAGCTGATATTCCTTATGATTGGGAAGAAAGAAAAGCAGTTAAAGAAGATGAATTGTCACCTGAAGAAAGAGTAAAAAGCTTTACAGAGGTAAAATTGGGTCTTTCTGAAGAAGCTGCAATAGCTGAAGCATTAAGATGTATGAGATGTGATGATGAAACAAAATCAACAACATACAGTAGAAAATCAAGAGAAGAGATATATCATCTTGCAAGAGATATTGGAAAAGATGAACCAGAAGTGTTATCTTTCCTTTCTCAAAAACTATCAAATGGTAAAAACAATAACAATAAAAAAAACAAAGCATCTTTTGATGATTTGATATTTTTACCAGCTAATTTAACTAGACTGGTTATTGACCCATACAGAGAGAAATGCAGTACAGAGACAACAATTGGAGCAGAAAGCAAAATGCCAATGCATATAAGTGTGCCAATTGTTGTAGGTGGAATGAATTATGAGATGCTATCTGACACAACTAAAACCGCATTATTTGAAGGAGTTTCAAAATCTAAAGCATCTATAAGAGTGCTTGATGGTATTGATGTTCCTGATAATGCTATTAATATAATTAGAGTTGTTAGCATTGATAAGACACCTGCCAAGTTATCTAAAACAAATGCTGTTGAACTAGAACCAGATGATTTCAACAAACCTCTTGATGCACATTCTCTAAAAAGTTGTATGGATAGTTATAAGGAGGTAATGTCTGGTATTCCAGTAGGTGTAACAATTGGTCCTAAGAATGTCGGAGAAAACATTCAAGCTGCAGTAATTGCAGGTTTGGATTTTGCTGTTATATCTGCTGTTGAACCAATTGAGAATGAAAAAGGTGCTATATGGCCTGAAGAAAGAATTTATCCAAAAATCGATGTTCTTGCTGAAGCTGTTGAAACTTTAAGAGCTATCAACAGAGAAGAAGACATTGAACTAATCTATTTTGGCGGTATCCGCAATGGTGCAGATGTTGCAAGGTGCCTTGCACTTGGTGCTAATGCAGTAATAATTGGCACTTCCGCCATAATTGCCGTAGAGAGTGGATTTGAAAGCTCCAGCTCGGTCGATGAGGACAACGGCTCTGTTAGATTATCTCGGTTTATTGCTTCCTTACTAATGGAAGCATCCATTCTGGCAAGATGTTGTGGCAAAACAAATGTTCACAATCTTGAGCCAGAAGACTTGAGATCTCTCACTGTAGAGACATCTCGATCTACAGGGGTGCCCCTTGTTGGAATGGATAAGGTGTATCGGAAAACATTGAGCGGAAAATAACCACATCAACCAAAGCTAATGGAGGTTTAAAAATGGCTAGTCAATTAGAAAAGCCCACAATCTGCGAAAATATGATCGAATATGAAAACCTACAAAAAAAGATTGAAGAAGACAAAATACAATATATCTTAGTTCAATTTGTAGATATACATGGATCTGCAAAAGTAAAAATGGTGCCGGCGAGATGTCTAGATGATATTTGCACTGATGGTGCAGGTTTTGCTGGTGGTGCTGTCTGGGGTATGGGACAAAAAGCACACAACCATGATATGATGGGTAAAGCAGATCCCGCATCATATACACCTCTTCCATGGGAACCAGGTGTTGCAAGACTTGCTGCAGATATTTATGTTGATGGAGAAGTTCATCCATATTGTCCAAGAGTAAACCTAAAAAGAGTTTTAGGTGAGCTAAGAGAAATGGGTTATATATATAATGTTGGTATTGAACCTGAATTTTTCTTGGTAAGAAAAAATGAAAAAGGTGGGATTGACATTGCTGATGATCTAGGCATTGATACACTTGCAAAGCCTTGTTATGACTTCAAAGGCATACATCAACATATGGGATTCCTAAGAGAACTCAATGATACAATTGATGCACTAGGTTGGGGAAATTATCAAACAGATCACGAAGATGCAAATGGGCAGTATGAACTTAACTACACCTATTCAGATGCACTAACTGCTGCTGATAGACATACATTTGTAAAAATGACAACAAGCCAAATTGCAAGAAGACATGGTCTTATTGCTACACATATGGCAAAACCATTTGCAAACAGAACTGGTTCGGGAGCACATTTTCACTTTTCTATGGCTGATGCTGAGACAGGTGAGAATGTTTTCTTGGGATCTGGAAATGATATGAAAGGTTTAGGACATTCTGATCTTGCATATTATTTCATCGGTGGAATACTAAAACATGCAAGAGCTATTACTGCTATTACTTCTCCAACTGTAAACTGCTATAAGAGAATACAAGTTGGACCAGCATTGACAGGTAGTGCTTCAGGTTATACTTGGACACCAGCTTTTATTGCATATGGAGACAACAATAGAACTCTTATGTTAAGAACTCCTGCTCCTGGACGATTTGAAGATAGGACAGTATCTGCTGCTGCTAACCCATACCTTGCAATTGCTGTTCAGGTAGCAGCGGGTATAGATGGAATAAAAAACAAGATTGACCCAGGTGAACCGTTTATTGGTGTTAACCTATATGATATGTCACTTGATGAATTAGCAGCAAAAGGAATTCATACTCTTCCTCAAAGTCTTCCTGAAGCTCTAGAAGAACTCAAGAAAGATGATGTTATAAAAGCAGCACTTGGTGATATTTGTGATGAATTCATCAGAATTAAAGAAGGTGAATGGAGAGAATATCACAGAAAAGTTTCTGAATGGGAAGTTGAAAGATACTTAACAATGTTCTAGAAATAATACTATGTGGGGTTTATATAAACCCCACTTTGTTATTAATAATTATAATCAATTTTTTTTCTTATGATATTTGCAATTAATATTTTTAATATTATAGATTTATATAAATTATTTCAGTTGGTAGCAATAAGATATAGTCCATTAAATTGATAGAATCTTTCTAAAAAATAAGTTTTCTGGCATCTTTCTAAAATTTCTTAATTGCCAGAAAACTTAATATTATTTTATATCTATTAGCTACTAATGCATATTAAATATTCTATTTTTTCTAATTACTATACCACACAATGCAACCATACCTGTTCCCAGTGCTAATAAATTACCCGGTTCTGGAACAGCATCAGGTTCTGGAACAGAAAAAAGAATACTTACATTGTCATAATATGCTTGTGCCCAAGGTGATGCACCTGATTGACTCCATGGCAAGCCACCAATAATGATTTTTTCAAATTCAGCTTCATTTGGGTGAACATCTCTATTAGAACAAATTGTTTGCCAACTTCCTGCTTCCCAACCTGCTCCATTGCCGGGAGTAGCTTTATAATACATTGAAAACTTATCTGCAACTGTCCAACCATAGTCTATTTGAACAGTTGTCCAATGTCCTACAGACAATCCCCAACTTTTGTTAAAGTTAACATTGTCCCAGCTGACATCTTTACCAGACATACCTTGACTTCCAGCTGCAGTTCCTCTTAACAAAACACCCTTATTGTCACTGTTTCTTACGACACCTATACCACTTCCTTGAAGATAATTGTTTCCTCCAACAAATATATCAACTTGAATAACAAATTTTGAATTACCTCTTCCACCTAAACCAAAAAATGTAGGATCTGCTAATGTTGCAAAACTTGTATCAGGTAAATATAAAACACCTTGTCCAAATGTCCAATTATCAAAATACCCACCATTTAAATTCCAACCTTGTGTACCATTATTAAAATCCCAAACTTGTGTCCAGTCCCCAGTATATTGTGCACTAGCAGGGGCTGTAATTATTAATAAAATTAATAGTATTCCTAATACTGTTTTTTTCATATTTATTTTCCCATTCTCCTTTTCTATCATTATAAAACTAAATTTTAATTAACTACCTTAAAGATTGTTCATACTATATTGCCAGAAAAGCCTCCTATATTTAATTGTTTTTTTGTGATTTATTGCTTTGTATTTCTTTTGAAGTTTAATATTGATAAGCCTAAAACACCAACTAAAATTGTTGCAATAGCTGCTGGTTCTGGAACTACTCCACTAGGTTCTATTTCAATATATAGCTTTACATTGTCAACTTGAGTCTGTGTCCAAGAACTTTGAGTTGGTATAACTGAACCTATAATAATTGTCTCCCAATTTCTAGCACCTTCAGGGTGAATAGCATAATCGTTGAATTTATACCATCCATATGGATGAACACCACTAGCCCATGGAGTATAAACATAAGCTGTAAATAGACCTGAATTATTTACATTATAATGAAGTTGCATTGTTATCCATTTATCCCACATATCTGCCTTAGGCACATTAGCTTCTTCAAATAACCAACTTCTATCTCTATTAACATTGTCCCAACTGTTGTCTATTAATCTTGCACCATCAGGACCACCTCTTCCAGATACATAAATGCGTTTTCCATACTCATCTATTGCACCAATACCAGCTGCTTGAATTCCATTGCCGGGTAAATATGGATTTATATTTAATGGCATTAGATTTGGCAAATAAAAATCTGCTTGCAATATAAATGAATTTACAGGTCCATTTGGCATACTTAATGTATAATATGTACCATCTGGTATATATAAGTTTCCACCGCCAGCACCTGAAAATCCATCATCAGGAAGCATCGGACCTTCGGGTTCCCATTCAGGATTAATCCATCTTCCAAGACCAGCTTGCTTTACCCAGCCTTGCTCACCATTATTAAAATCCCATTCATAAGTCCAATTACCTGTATATTGGGCTATTGCTGAACCCATAAAGCAAGATATGAGTAGTATTGCAGCAAATAGTTTTTTCATATTCCCTCCGAGATAAGATAATATATTAATATTTCAATAATACACAATAACTTACATTTTAGTTATTCCGTCTCAGTATATTTTTCTTTATAGTATGATTACCAGTATTTTGAAACTAATGCTTTATAATTGCATATTGAATAAAGTTTATTTTTTTGATAGGATTACACAAGATTAGTTTTTATTGATGTATAATGAGGGTATTAATATACAAAATATAAGGAGGAATATTTATATGCCCAATTGGTTCGAAGATAATTCTTACAGTATTGGAAATACACCCCTTGTAAAAATCAACAATATAACTAAAGGAGCCAATGCTACAGTATTTGCAAAAATAGAAGGAAGAAATCCTGCTTATTCTGTAAAATGTCGAATTGGTGCTGCAATGGTATGGGATGCAGAAATGCATGGAAAACTCAAACCGGGTAAAGTGATTATTGAACCTACAAGCGGGAATACTGGCATTGCTCTTGCTTTTGTAGGTGCTGCTAGAGGTTATGAAGTT
>JBDNDK010000128.1:0-7017 GCA_046719185.1 Armatimonadota bacterium | reverse complement strand
TTACTGAAAAAGAAACTACAAAGAAGAATACATGCATTCCATTCAGTGGCGGATTTTGAAAAAGCGAATGCAACGGAAAGCTCATAGGAATTTCTGGAATATTAGGCATAGATTTATGAATTCCATTAAGCATATGAATGACAACTGGAATAAAAAATCCAATCCACATAGCTTTTTGCTGAAAGAAACCTTCTTTGCCACCTTCATCACTAACCATTTCCATTGGCAATTGTACAAGTGGAAATGATAGCTTCTCATTATCAACCCATTGCCTCCGCAGAAGAGTGGCAATGCATGCCATTAGATAAAAAAGCACAAAGGCAAAGAATAACCATGCAAGGATAGGTATCACCCATTTATCCCATGGCACACTCTCACCTGTTCTCAATCCTTCATAAAATCTTACTGAAACAAGCTGCTTTTCCGGACCATTTGTATCCCAAGGCACAAGCCAATTTGCTACATGTGGGAAAAGGTTATCTCTCCATTCATGGTTTTGATCATCAGCATAATAATTTGTACCAGCAAGAGTAGGTAATAATAAACCGGTAAGACCAAATGAAGATATAAGTGCAGCACAAACTAACATAAAATAGATGACTGTCATCTCACCGGGAAAAAGCTTGAACTTATTAGAAATTTTCTTTGCAATAACATTACCAAATATTATTACAAGTAAAACTCCTATTGCACCAGGCGGCATATGAGTAGCACCAAGCAGAATTGCATCAATACTGCCACCCCTACTTGCCAAAAGCTCAGAATTTGCAACTAACACACAAACTAAAATAAGGGATAAAATACCAATGATATATGCTCTAAATCTAACAATTGCGTAGCCACTTGAGTTGTTTTCTGAGCTCTGTGAATGATTTTCTGAAATTTTATCTTTTAGTTCCATATTTTCCATAGATTGAAATTGTATCACTCTGTTAAAATAGAGTCAATATGCAATTAACAAGGTGATTATATGGAGCTTGACTCAAACTTAACTAAAGGTTATGAAAATGCATTTGCTCATGAACTCAATAGATTTAGAGAATCAGACCCTAATGCTCTTTCAAAAAGATCTTTGGCTGATTATGATAAACATACAAAGCTTTTTTCTCTGAAATATTTGAATAGCATTTATTCTGTGTCATTTCCCGATGGTATTATAAAAAATCCTAACGGTGAAGAAGAGAATAGCTTGCCTCTGAAAATCCTTTTACTTCACTATATTAATAATGCATACCAAACAATAGACAATAGTGAACTCATACCATACAGAAATATTCCGGGTGCTGCAACATATGAACCAAGCTTCATAAAAAGAGCTGTATTACCAATGGTGAAAACTTTTGATAACAAACCCGATTTATTTTTAAAATCAGCAGATTCTATAGGTGGAGTAAAGGCTAATTTTGCAGATGTTTCAGTGAAAATAATTATTTTACCATTATTTGAAGTTGTGTATGGTATTTGGCACTCTGATGAAGAGTATTCTGCAAGAGGAATCATATTATTCAAATCTTGCAGAAAAAGAATAATGTCTCCAGAATGCATAATATCTGCAACAAGCAATGCAGTGTATGCAATGATAAAATATGCAAAAATTATTGATAGTAAATAGAATAGAGCACAAGAGTCAGCCTCTCTTGTGCTCTAAATTGGAGGAGCTTTTTATGCCAATTTTTTGTGCTAATATGCCCTGAGGAGAAGAACATAAAATATACAAAAACCCGTCGGAAAGAAAAGACGCACCACCAGCCTTTCTCAATCAGCACTACACACAATCTTCACGCGATAATGATAGATAGAGTTTCGGCAACCAGACTACCCTAGTGATTTAACACCGTAGGCTCTTAGCTTTGCGTCCCCGCTTTTCAACGAGTTTGCTATTTTCGTTCTCAATATTTTTTTGTCCAATTAAGTTTTGCCATGCAATGCCTAATTCCTACACTGCTAGGAATGCTTGTTTCTTCTATTTCTATCATGCCAATCCATAATATTTCCTATCATCTTACAAATTTTGTGATATAACTCAGACGATACGGGTATAGTTTTTCCATTTAAAATTGCATTTTTAATAGATTCAGATGATATATTATCTATCTCAATATATGTTGAACATAAACCAATGGCATTAATATAATGTCCATCACTTGTACCAAGTTTTGCTATATGTTTAAGAATCGAATCATTTTCTATATTTTGATGCAATTTCACAAGTTCTTCTGAAAAAATTGAGCCACATCTTGTCTCCACTGCATCAAAATTATATTTATGGAAGTCTTCACCTACACCAGTTCTATGAAATGGATGAACAGCAATAGATATTCCGCCTGCTTCTTTTATTGCAAGAAGAGTTTCATTTATATTTAAATCTCTAGGGATTTTTTTATCCAAAAAAAGAGCTCCAATGTGAACTTCTGAATTACTTATCTCACAACCTGGAATTACAATAAAAGAATCTGAAATCTCACCTTTTTGCTTTAGAATTTCTGCTGTTTCAATTATATCCAAAGCACCATCAACTGTGTTATGATCCATTATTCCAATACAAGACAATCCTATTGATACCGCTTTTTTGATTATATCTTCTGGTTTAGATATGCTGCAGCCGGAATATATTGAATGAACATGTAAATCTGCAGATATACAACCTTCTTTGTTTTCAATGCTGATTTTTCCCATACTTGAAATAACAGCATTAACCAAAGAATTCCAAAGAGGAAACCACCATTTATGTTCATCTATCAGTTTTGCATACTTATCTTTTACAATCAATATTATTCAGCTTCCGGATAGCTCCCTAATACTCTAACAAACATTGCTATTTCATTAAGTCTTTTAAGTGCTTGTTGTATTTTTTCATCTTGCTCATGTCCAAGCAAATCTATAAAAAATATATATTCCCAAGGCATTTGTTTTGTTGGTCTAGATTCAATCATCGTCATGTTTATTCCATTATCATCAAATGCCTGCAGTGCATTATACAATGCACCAGATTTATGAGGAACAGAAAACACAATAGAAGTTTTGTCTTTACCACAAGGATCTGGTTTTGAGTAGCCTACTATCAAAAATCTTGTTTTGTTGTGAGGATTATCTTCAATTCCTTCAGCAAGCACATTCAACCCATATTCTTTTGCTGCCAAACTGCTGGCAATTGCTGCACTTGTAGGATATCCTTCACACATTTTTGCACCTTTAGCAGTACTTGAAACTTCCAAAATTTCCACACCGGGTAAATTTGCAGAAATCCAATTTCTGCATTGAGCAACAGCTTGTGGCATAGAATATATTCTTTTAATTTGAGATATGTCTGTTCCACATATCTATAGATTGTGTGATATAGGAGCATATATTTCAGCACAAATTCTTAAATCAGATAATAAAAACATATCTAATGTATGGCTTACAATTCCTTCAGTTGAATTTTCAACTGGCACAACTCCATAGTTTGCATGTTTATGTTCAACAGCACTAAAAACATCAGGAATTGTATTCACAGAAAGAAAATCAGTACTTTCACCAAACTTCATAATGCTGGCAATATGAGTATAGCTTCCTGCTGGTCCTAAATATGCCACTGAAATTGGTTTTTCAAGAGCTCTGCAAGCAGAAACAATTTCTCTAAAAATAGCAGACATACTTTTATCAGACAATGGACCTTTGTTGTTTTTCAAAACTCCAGCCATCACCTGCTTTTCTCTTTCAGGTGCAAAAATACTTTTCTCACCTTTATTTTTCATGTTTCCAATCTGCTGAGCACAATTTGCTCTTTCATTTATCAGCTCAACAAGCTGTTTATCTATGGCATCTATTCTTTTTCTGTAATCTGAAATATTCATATTTATCTCCATAAGAGTTAAATTACATAATATATCTTAAGATTATAGCATTTATACATATAATACTGATAACAGTATAATATGAATGATATCACATTATTTTAATAGGATTCAAAAATATGAATACAACACTTTTTGTTTTAATAGGTTCTATTTTAGCAATTATAAACTCTTTTGTGCTTATGTCTATGATGAAATGTTTCAATCATAGATCTGATAAAATTCTTTTTTTTCTTATATCAATAGTATCATTTATTGTTTTTAGTTTATTAGCTGCTGGTGCACTGGGCAAGTTTGGCTCCTTTGAAATGACAACTGTGCAAATATTCATGCTTGTAATTATGATTATTTTAAAGAAAACAGTTATTAAGACTGCAGAAGAAAATAATATTACACATAGTGAAATTATTTTTTCTCCATATGTTGTGATAGCGATAATTATTATTATTTATGCATCAATAGGACTTTTCAAAACAGCTCTTGGTGCATATCCTCAGGAAGATTCTTATAATCATCATATCCCAATTGCTCAGTGGTATATTGAACATGGAAGTATTACAAAGCCAGAAGTTGGCAATGAACCATTATATCCGGCAAATATATCAATTATTTATGCATGGTTAATCATGTTAAAAAAAACATTTATTCTTCAGGGATTGTTTAATGCCGTTTTGTGTATTGTTTGCGGTTTATCTATATATTCAATATGCAGAACATTAGATATGACCAAAGAAGTGTCATTATGGGCATTTGCACTATGCTTGGGAAATTATTTGATGTTTTTTGAAGTGCGGTCATTGTATATTGATGCCAGTTTTGCCTCATTTGTTTTGATAGGGACAGCATTTGCCCTAAAGCATTTGAAAGAATCAAATCTTGCTTTTTGTATAGCATCTGGAATGGCATTTGGTCTTGCTCTTGGCAGTAAACCTCAGGGGCTAATATATGCATTTGTGATATTTGTAGTGATGCTTTTTGCTTCTTTTGTTAATTATAAACAAATTAGAAAAATTTCTTATTCTGCAAAAGGACTGATTAGCTGGGTTTTGCCAATGCTGTTTTTAGGTTCATATTGGTATATCAGAAATGCTATTCTCTCTTCCAGCATTAGCCAAGCACCTCAAGAAGATGTGAGCACACTCACCCTAATAAAAAATACTGCAATCTTATGGAACATACCTGAGTATATTTCATCTTTTGGCATTGTTAAAATAATAAAGTCTTTTTCTGGGCAAGTGTCTTTTGTTGCTTTGTTTGCATTTATTCCTTATCTCTGGTCAATAATATATACAATAAAAGAAAAAGACTCAAAACAGAAAACATTGCAAATATGGCTGTGGCTGATAAGTTTTTCATTTTTGTTGTTTCTTATAATACATCCATTCTCAGCAAGAGTTTATTCTGGAATGCCTCTAAATCCAGATCTTGCACAGCTGAGATATGGTTTGCCATTTATCTGCATAATAAATATCTATTGGGTGATGATGTTAAAAAATAAGCCCCAGTGGCTTCCTTTATTAACACTAGGACTTTGGCTTCCTGCATCTAAACTTGTTGCAGTAGTTTCCTTAGCACTAGCTGGAATAGTATGTAAAAATAGCAGAGGCTAAAAATTTCTTTCTAATCTACTTCTATAAGCTTATATTCTCTGCTTCCAAGTCCTTCTTTTTCTGCCTCTTCTACTTGCAAATATGGATCTTTACCATGCAGTTTATAAAAAAGATGACCTTCCACATCTCTCACAACTAAAGGCTTTGGTAGTGAACCATCAATATAATTTTCTGTTTTCACCATATCTATTGATGCTTGCTCAATAGCAACTATATCCTTGCTACAGCATATTCCAATATCAGGAACTATTGCAGGTGAACTAAATCCCCAGCAATCACAAAATGGAGTTACATTCAATATATGGTTAACATAAAGCACACTGTTCTCATTAAATAAGTCTAAGCAAGCCTTTGTAACTTTTGCCATACCTGTCTGAAACTGTCTTATTCCCTCTTCATTTATCTTCACAGCTTCCTGAGGGCAAGCAGTAACACAATGCATACAATATCTGCAATGGTGCATAAATATGCTCATTTCACCATTATTATTAAATGAAATAGCATTTGATGGGCAATTATCTTTGCATAAATAGCAATGCGTGCATAGCTCAGAATTCCAATCAAATTCTGTATCAATCAATGCATGAATTGCTCTTCTGGATTTTGTTATCACATTACCCATAGCAATATTTTTAATGGCTCCACCCCATCCACAATGCCCATGACCTTTTCCATGACTATAAACTATCATTGCATCTGCATTTGCAATTTCACCACATATATAAACTTCTTTTAGTCCTAAATAATCAACAGTAACAGTTGTGTAGTATTTTTCATTAAGACCTGCTGCAGGCACAATATCAGCACCCACAACTTCCTTTGTATATCCTCTATCTTTTGCAGATGGAACGGCTCCAGAACCATCAGTAATAAATGGCTTGCCACCAGCCTCTTTAACACAATCTACCAAAATTTTCACAAAAAGTGGAGGAATTGTGGTGTATCCAAGATTTCCACCTAAATGCATTTTAATTGCAACAGTTTTTCCTTCAAACATATCTTTGAGTGAATATTTATTCAGTAATCTTTTAAACTTTGCTGGTAAACTAGATTCAGCATTCAGAGCTTTCATATTTGCAGATGCAAAATACACTTCACTCATAATTAACTCCTAACTATTTGAAAATAGATTCTCACCAATAGTATGTGCTTGTTTCATTAAATTAGAATCTGATGCTGCATCATTTTTATCTCTAACTCCAACTGCTCTTATAACTGAGCAATCAAAACCAAACCATTTTAAAAACATCTCATATCTTGGATAAATATCTTCAAACATTTTTTCATTTTGCTGACCCTGAGAAATTACAAAGATTAGCTTTTTTCCGGATTTAAGTCTGCTTGGCTTATCACTAGTATGAAAATCGGGAGTAAAAAAAGAATAAAGCCTATCTATGTAACATTTTAATTGACCTGTTATGTCTCCAAAATAAACAGGACTTGCAAATATCAAAACATCTGCTTTTTCAGTTTTACTCAAAACCTCTGTTAAATCATCTTTCAAAACACATTTATCAGAATTAGTTTTGCAGCCATTGCAAGCTGTGCAACCACTATATTTAAGACTTTGT
>JBDNDK010000127.1:0-7039 GCA_046719185.1 Armatimonadota bacterium | reverse complement strand
CTGATAGCTTCTCCAAGACTATGATATGCATCACCATTGCCAGTGTATTTACCAACTACAGCAACAATGCATTTATGGGTAGGCTTTTTGATAATATCAACTATTCTTTCCCATTCTGCAAGGTCTGGTTTTTTGTTTTCTAATCCAAACTTTTTGAGAACTAAATCAGCCACTCCGTCATTCTCATATCTAAGAGGTATTTCATAAATAGTAGATGCATCTCTAGCTTCAACTACAGCATCTTTTTCTACATCACAAAAAAGAGAAATTTTATCTCTCATATCTTTGCTCATTGCTTTTTTTGTTCTGCAAATTAACAAATCTGGCTGGATACCAATTTCTCTCATTTTTATTACAGAGTGCTGAGTAGGTTTTGTTTTCAATTCATTCCAAGGACCAACAGATGGTATAAGAGTAACATGCACATACATCACATTTCCTATACCAGCCTCTTTTTTGAATTGCCTAATAGCTTCAAGGAAAGGCAAACCTTCTATATCACCAACTGTTCCGCCAATCTCAACTATTGCTATATCAGCTCCAGATTGCTCTGCATTGGTTTTAATTCTATTTTTTATCTCATCAGTTATATGAGGAATCACCTGAACTGTGCTTCCTAGATAATCTCCTCTTCTTTCTTTTCTAATTACGCTGTCATATATTCTTCCTGTAGTTACATTAGCAAGCTGAGTGAGATTTTCATCAACAAATCTTTCATAATGTCCAAGATCAAGATCTGTTTCAGCTCCATCATCAGTTACAAACACTTCACCATGCTGAAAAGGATTCATAGTGCCGGCATCAACATTTATGTATGGATCAAGTTTCTGAACAGTTACTTTATATCCTCTGTTTTTTAGAAGTCTGCCTAAGCTTGCTGTTGCAATTCCTTTACCAACTGATGAAACCACCCCACCTGTTACAAATATATATTTTGTATCCATTTTGCCTTCATGCCCCCTTTTTAGCTATCTGCAATTGTGTTTTTTACTCCAACAAAATAGTCCATATTCTTTTTTCCTAGCTTCTGAGAAAACTCAATTGCTCTTGTTACATACTTCTTTGCATTTGAAACAGCATCATTTATTTCCAACCCATTTGCTAGCTCTGCAGCTATGGCAGAGCTTAACACACATCCTGTTCCATGCATTCTTTTTTCTAGTCTTTCATCTTCAAATTCAAAAATATCTTTTCCATTGTATAATATGTCAAGAGGCTTACCTAAAAGATGTCCACCTTTAATTAAAACATTTTTGCAACCCATATCATATATTTTTTTTGCAGATAATATAATATCTTCTTTATTTACAATATCAATTCCACAGATCCTACTTGCTTCATTTATATTTGGTGTAATTACAGTAGCCTTTGGGAAAAGCTGTTTTTTTAATCTTTTAAATGCTGTTGGAGTGAGCAGGCATTCACCATTTTTTGCTTCCATCACAGGGTCCAAAACCACATTTGGTATTTTTCTTCTTGATATTCTTTCACTTACTATGCCAACTGCAGTTGGGTGATATAGCATACCAATTTTGCAGGCAGCTACATTAAAATCTTTAACACAAGAATCTATCTGGCTTGCAATTATAGTTGGAGGAACTTTATTTATTTTCTGCACACCAGATGAGTTTTGAGCAGTAACATTAGTTACCACACAAAGCCCATACAAGTTAAAATCTCTAAAGACTGCAAGGTCAGCCTGCACTCCTGCACCACAGCTTGAGTCTGAAGCTGCAATAGTCAGCACACATCTCATTGTATTAGCTCACCAAGATTATCAATAATCCTATCAGGTATTGAATCACCCTTAGCTTTTAATGCTTCATCTTTACTTGTAATCCCTGTTAATACCAACACAGTCTGTGCTCCTGCTCTGTTTCCTACAAGTATATCAGTATCAAGCCTATCACCAACCATTATGCTGTTTTCTGGTTTGGTATTTGTAATCTCAAGAATCTTATTATAGGCATATATCTCTGGTTTTCCTATAACTAATGGTTTTACATTTGTAGATGTTTCAACAGCTGCTACCATACATCCACCACCTGGAACAGTAACTCCATTTTCTATAGGAAAAGTGGTATCTCTATTTGTTGCTATAAATTTTGCACCATTCATAATTGCTAAGTGTGCATATTTCATTTTTTCATAATTGAATTTTCTATCAAGACCAATCACAACAAAGTCTATATCATCTATATTATCAATAGCATCAGTAAATACTTGCATTCCAACTTCTTCAAGCTCTTTTTTTAATCCTGCTTCACCAATTTGATATACTTTCTTTCCAGAGTGACCATTTTCTATGAAGTATAAAGCAGTGGCATAAGCAGAAGTCATTATTTGATTTATATTAGCTTCAATATTAAGGGAGTTTAGTTTTTGAACATAGGTATCTCTGGATTTTGCTGCATTGTTGGTGAAGTAGAAAATATTGTGACCTAGCTTTGTGAGATTTGTAAGTGTTTCTCTTGCATAGGGCTGTAGTTCTTTGCCTCTATACACTACACCGTCAAGGTCAAATACATAGGTTATATTATTGGAAGTTTTAATTTTTGATTGACTCATAACGGGTACTCAGTATATCACTCATTATTGCTAAAGTAAATATTTTTAATGAGCCATTTTTGGTTTTAGAAGATAAATATTTAATTGAAGGAAAAAGTAGAGGCTATTTTGAATCTATTGTATAATCATTGGGTATGATATTATAGTTCAAATTGTGATCAAAAGGGAATTAAGATATGCAAAAGTATTTATTAGCTGCAATTGTAACAATAGCTTTGTTTTTTTCTAATATAATTATTACATCTGCAGACAAGAAAGATATTATAGCTCCAGTTTATATTCTTACAATCAAAGGTCAAATTGATCCTGCTATGGCTGGTTATGTTACTGGTGGTATTCAGAAAGCAGAAAATGAAGGTGCACAGGCAGTATTGATATTGATGGATACACCTGGTGGCTTGATGACCTCAATGGATGAAATTATTCAATCCTTTTTTGCTGCAAAGGTTCCAATAATAGTGTTTGTATATCCAAATGGTGCCAGAGCTGCTTCTGCTGGTGCATTCATAACTATTGCTGCTGATATAGCTGCAATGGTGCCTGTGAGCAATATTGGTTCTGCATCACCAATTCAGATTAGTCCATCTGGTGATGAGCAAAAGACTGATGACACTATGAAAAGGAAAGTGGAAAGCGATGCTGTTGAAAAGGCAAAGTCTATTGCTGAAAAAAGAGGCAGAAATGAAAAATGGGCAGAGAAAGCTGTTACTGAGGCAGCAAATTTGAGAGCTACAGATGCATTAAAGCAAAATGTGATTGATTTGATTGCAAATGATGTTGAAGACCTATTAAAAAAGATTGACGGCAGAGAAGTGAAACTTGTTTCCACAGAAAAAACAGTTGTTCTGAAAACTGCAAATGCACCAACTAAAGAAGTGCCAATAGGTATTGTTGATAGATTTTTGCATTATTTGAGCAATCCAATGGTTGCAATGTTTCTTTTTATGGCAGCTATGTATGGTATAATCTATGAGCTTGCAAATCCGGGTGCTATTTTCCCAGGTTTAGTTGGAGCTATTGCCTTAATTCTTTTGCTTTATTCTTTTAGTGTGATTCCAATAAATGCTGCTGGGATAGTATTTGTTGTATTTGCAATAGTGTTATTTATTGCTGAAGTATTAACTCCGGGAACAGGTTTACTTGCTGCTGGAGGCACATTGAGCCTATTCTTTGGTTTGATGATGCTTTTTAGGTCTGTGGAGGGTTTTATGGTGCCTTGGTCAATGATTGTAGTTGTAACATTAGTTACTGCAGCATTCTTTATATTTTTAGTTTCTATGGGTATTAAAGCATTGAGGAAGCCTTATGTTAGCAGTAAAGAAGCTGTTGTAAACCATATTGGAAAGGCAAAAACTGATCTTAAGCCTATTGGTAAAGTGTTTATTGACGGTGCTTTGTGGAATGCAGAAAGTGAATCTGGTGATATTGAGGCTGGTGAAAGTGTTGAAGTTGTAAGAATGGAAGGTTTGAAGCTATTTGTAAAAAAAGCAGAGTAAAAATATGCTTTAATAATGCAAAAATATGGAGGATATATATGGAACAGATTTTTACAGTAGGAATCATTATCTTTTTTGTAGTTGTTGTGTTGACTAACTCAGTTAGAGTTATTAGAGAATGGGAAAGAGGTGTACTTCTTAGGTTTGGTAGATTTGACCACACCAAGATGCCGGGAATCAGATTAGTTTGGCCTGTGATTGATAAAATTGTTATTATTGACACCCGTGTAGTTACAATGGATGTTCCTAAGCAAGAAATTATTACGAAAGATAATGTTTCTGTTATGGTAGATGCTGTTGTGTTTTTCCAGGTTGTTAATGCAGAATATGCAGTTACAAAAGTTGCAGACTGGGTGAGAGCAACATCTTTGCAGGCACAAACAACTTTAAGAAGCGTTGTTGGTCAGCAGGAACTTGATGAGTTATTATCTGAAAGAGATAAAATAAATATTAAACTTCAATCTATTATGGATGAAGTTACAGAGCCTTGGGGAATAAAAGTTACTTCTGTTGAAGTAAGAGATGTTATCTTGCCTGAGACAATGAAAAGAGCAATGGCAAATCAAGCTGAAACAGAAAGAGAAAGAAGAGCTAAAGTTATCAATGCTACAGGTGAATATGAAGCTGCACAAAAGCTTGCAGATGCTGCATCTATTATTAGTGGCAACCCACAAGCACTTCAACTCAGATTCCTTCAGACACTCACACAAGTAGGTGCAGAAAACAATACAACAATAGTATTTCCTGTTCCTATTGACCTGCTTACTTCATTTATGAAAGCAGCAGATAAAATGTCTGATGACAAGAAATAATTTAGATGATTTGATAGTCTCTTAAAGAGTCATTGTCTCATAATCTATAATGATAAAAAGTCCGTCACCCTGAACTTGTTTCAGGGTCTAGTAATCTCAAAGTAGATACTGAGTCAAGCTCAGCATGACGAAACCTGATGGTGTATAGGGAACTTGTTCCCGATATCGAACCTGTTTCAAAATAGAATATATAAAGTATTGACTATGATAATACTTGTTAATGATATATCATTATGATATACTCATACGAAATCAGCTGTTTTTAGGATTGATACAATTTGAATGATTTGGTTATAGTGATAGTTGGTCCTACTGCTGTTGGTAAAACTGAAGTAGGCATTGAGCTTTCAAATATTATTCCTTGTGAAATTGTATCTGCTGATTCAATGGCTGTATATAAAGAGATGGACATTGGAACAGCCAAACCATCTAAAGAAGAGATGCTAAAGGTGAGGTTTCATCTGATTGATGTTGCTGATCCTTTTTATCATTTTAGTGTAGGTGAATTTCAAAGACTTGCCCATAATGCCATAGATGGCATAATAGCAAAATCAAAGGTGCCTGTGGTGCTTGGTGGAAGTGGTCTATATGTGAGGGCAGCTATTGATGGTCTTGATGAAACTGTGCCTGATACTAATATGAATTTAAGAAAACAGCTCTTTGAAAAAGCTAATATGGAAGGTGTAGAAAAAACATATTCACATTTAATGGATATTGATCCTAAACATGCAAAGACTATTCATCCTAATAATCTTAAAAGAGTAGTAAGAGCATTAGAAATATATTATACAACTGGCAAGAAACCTTCAGAATTGTATACTATAAAGAATAGTAAAAAAACTAAGTATAAAAATGCTCTCTTTTTTGGTTTGGATATGAATAGAGAAGTATTATACAATAGAATTGAGCTGAGAGTAGATAAAATGATAAACTCTGGGCTTGTTGAAGAAGTTAAAAGATTGTTAGATAGAAATATTGATATAAATCTTCCCTCAATGCAGGGATTAGGTTATAAAGAAATAGTATTATATTTGAATGGGAGCTGCAGTTTAGATGAAGCTGTTGCACTATTAAAAAAGAACACCAGACAGTTTGCCAAAAGACAATACACTTGGTTTAGAGCTGATGAAAGAATCAATTGGATATGTGTTGATGGTTTAACTGCTAGAGAGGTGTCGTTGAAAATTAAGGAGTATCTACCTAGATGAACAAGAGTCAGGTCAATCTACAAGACAATTTTCTGAATCAGGTAAGAAAAGAAAATATACCTGTAACCATTTATCTTACAAATGGTGTGCAATTAAAAGGATTGGTAAAGGGGTTTGATCCTTTCACTGTTGCATTAGAATCACCGGGCAAGCCAAGCCAGCTTGTGTATAAACATGCTATGGCATCAGTTGTGCCTGCAAAGAGTGTGAATTGCTTGGCAAATAAAGATGATGCTGAGGGTTCTTATTCAGATTCTTCTGAAACAGAGATAGCAGCTGTGGAGGAATAATAAGTGTTACGGTTTTTAAAAATGCAGGGTGCTGGTAATGACTTTGCTGTTATAGATTGTATAAATGAAGAGTTAGATGAAGCAAGCTTGCCTAATATATCAAAGTGTATGTGTGATAGAAACTTTGGTGTTGGTGCAGATGGTTTAATATTAGTGTTGCCATCAAGGGTTGCAAATTTTAAGATGAGAATGATAAACCCTGATGGAAGTGAAGCTGAGATGTGTGGAAATGGCATCAGATGCTTTGCCAAGTTTGTTTATGATAAGAAAATGCACAATGATGTTATTCTCACAGTGGAAACTTTGGGTGGAATTAAAACATTAAAATTAAATACAACTGGTGGTAAGGTTGAAACAGTTAGAGTGGATATGGGTGAACCGGGTCTGTTGAGAAGTCAGATACCTATGAGGGGTTCAGACAACTCAAAAGTTATTGGTGAAAATCTTAAAGCTGCTGGTAAAAAGTTTGAAATCACTTGTGTTTCTATGGGAAATCCTCATTGTGTGATATTCACTGATGATTTAGAATATTTTCCTATTGAAAAATATGGACCGGAGATTGAAAACCATGCTAGTTTTCCACAAAGAACAAATGTAGAGTTTGTGGAAGTTATAAATCAGCAAGAGATAAAAATGAGAGTATGGGAAAGAGGAGCTGGGGAGAC
>JBDNDK010000126.1:0-7149 GCA_046719185.1 Armatimonadota bacterium | reverse complement strand
AGATACTTTAATGCTGCTGGTGCTCATCCATCTGGTATGATAGGTGAGGATCACAACCCTGAACATCATCTTATACCACTAATAATAGATGCTGCTATGGGCAAAAGAGAAGATATCAAAATATTTGGTGCAGATTGGCCTACTCCAGACGGCACCTGCATTAGAGATTATGTGCATGTTACTGATTTGGCTCAAGCTCATATTCTAGCATTAGATGCCTTAAGAGATGGAGCACCAACAGCCAAATATAATATGGGTAATGGCAATGGTTATTCTGTTAGAGAAGTGATCAAAATGGTAGAAAAAGTTAGCGGAAAGAGTGTAAAAGCTATTGAATCAGACAGAAGACCTGGTGATCCCGCAAGACTGATTGCAAGCTCAGAAAAGATAATGAAAGAGCTTGGATGGAAACCGAAATACCCAGAGCTTGAGACAATAGTAAAGACTGCTTGGAATTGGCATTCAAATCATCCAAATGGATATTCAGGATAGTAAAAATGACAGAAAATGAACTTTCAACAATTAGACATTCAACAGCACACATTATGGCACATGCTGTCAAGAATCTATTTCCAGAGGTGAAAATTGCAATAGGACCTTCTATTGAGGATGGGTTTTATTATGATTTTGATGTGGCAAAGCCATTTACACCTGAAGATTTAGACAAAATTTCTGAAGAGATGAAAAAAATAATTAAGCAAAAAATGGAGTTTGAGTGTATAGAAGTTGATAGAGCTCAAGCCCTTGAAATGTTTGCTGATGAGCCATACAAAACAGAACTTATTAATGAGCTGCCTGAAGGTGAGAAAATCACAGTTTATAAACTTGGTGATTTCACTGATTTATGTAAGGGTCCGCATGTTGACCATTCTGGCAGGATTAAGGCATTCAAGCTTTTGAGTGTTGCTGGTGCATATTGGAGAGGTGATGAGAAAAACAAAATGCTCCAGAGAATATATGGCACAGCATTCCCTTCAAAAGAAGAACTCCAATCTCATCTTGATAGATTAGCTGAGGCAGAAAAAAGAGATCACAGAAAAATTGGGAAAGATTTAGATTTGTTTTCTATTCAAGAGGATGTTGGTCCTGGTCTAATATTATGGCATCCTAAAGGAGCTTTGCTTAGGAAAACAATAGAAGACTACTGGAGAAATGAGCACTATAAAAATGGCTATGAATTAGTATATACTCCACACATTGCAAGGCAGGAACTATGGGGTATTAGTGGTCATTTAGATTTCTTTACAGAAAATATGTTCCAGCCTATGGAGGTGGAAGGCAGTCCGTACCTTATTAAGCCTATGAACTGCCCATTCCATATGCTTATCTACAAAACAAAAGTAAGAAGCTATAGAGAAATGCCTATCAGATGGGCAGAGCTTGGAACTGTGTATAGATATGAAAGATCTGGTGTTTTGCATGGTCTGATGAGAGTAAGAGGCTTTACTCAAGATGATGCACACATACTTTGCACAAGAGAACAATTAAACTGTGAAACTAACAGAGTATTAGATTTTGTTCTTAAGATATTAAAGAGATTTGGTTTTGATGAATATGAAATATTCCTATCTACAAAACCTGAGAAATATGTTGGTGATGATGAAGTATGGGAACAGGCTACTGAATCTCTAAAATTAGCTCTTGAAGCTCAAAATCTGAAGTATGATATTGATGAGGGTGGTGGAGCATTCTATGGTCCTAAGATTGATGTTAAAATTAAAGATGCTATTGGCAGATATTGGCAATGCAGCACTATTCAAGTTGATTTCAATGAACCAGAAAGATTTGACATCACATATATTGGTCAGGATAACAAACAACACAGACCAATTATGATACACAGAGCATTGTTAGGTTCCCTTGAGAGATTTATGGGAGTTTTAATTGAGCATTATGCTGGAGCATTCCCATTGTGGCTTGCACCTTTACAGGTTAGAATATTATCAATTGCAGACAGACACCTTGAGTATGCTCAAAAAGTAGCAGATTCTCTAAGAGAGATTGGCTTGAGAGTAGATATTGATGATAGAAATGAAAAGATGGGATTCAAGATAAGAGAAGCACAATTATTGAAAATTCCATATATGCTTGTAGTTGGAGATAAAGAATTAGAAGAAAACAAGATATCTGTAAGGTCAAGAAGTGAAGGTGATATGGGCTCTATAAATGTTCAAGAGTTTATAACACAGGTAAAAAACGAACTTTAGCAAATATTAAAAATAATTGATAATAAGAGCAGGTCTGATTTTAAGACTTGCTCTTTTTTGTGTGACTAAAACATTATAGCAATCTATTTGCAGTTATCTAAAGTTATGCAAATATAGCAAATACTCAATAGTTGAACATAATGTTACATTATCACGAACATAATAAATATTACAAATATATCAACAATTTCATTGACAACTATCAATTTGCATAATAAAAAGAATATATGGAAGCAAAACAATAAATAAATCGGCAGAATCAAAAGATCGATATTGTTGATGCTCCAAATATTTAGCCCTATAAGGGAGGGAAAGATGAAAAAAATACTTGTTTTGGCAGTATTCACACTGCTACTCTCAACAAGTGCATTTGCACAGGCTACTTATGTATGGGACTTCAATGATGGCACATTCCAAGGTTGGAGTATCTATGGTAGAAACACTGGTGCTACTGGTTATGTAGCTCCTACAAATGTTGCAAACCCTAATATCAACTCAAATGGAACAGGCAGTATAAAAGTTACTGCAAATAGAGATCAAAACTGGGGTAACCAAATGATATTTAGATTGTCAGATATAGGACTTTCTAATGTAAACAAGTTTAGGTATTCTGCCCAGATAATGTATGATGGAGTTGGTGCTATGTAGAATGCTGGTCTCCATTATGGCAGAGGTACAGGCACTGGAACTACTGGTTGGTTTGAAGGTTATGGAAAAGATAACACTCAAGACAGAGACAATATTTTATTCAAAGACGGATCTATGGCAAGTAACTATACTCAAAAATGGAATGATGCTTTCAGAGAAGGCACAACATTCAAGGGTGGACCTGCTAATATCTACATGGAAATAGATTATAATGTAGCTGTTGAAGGTAGAGTTACTCTTAAGTTCATGGCTTATGACTACAATAGTGTATTAGCTGGTGGACAAAATGTTCTTTGGCAAGCAACCCATGACAGAGACATTTCTAAAGATGTTAATAATAACTATCTTGGAATAGACTACCTCAAGTTTGGTGGTGAATATGGTCATGCAAGCAATTGGTACTATGACAATGTTACTTTCATAGATTATACAGTTATTCCTGAGCCCGGAACAATGCTTGCACTTGGAAGTGGACCTGTTGGATTAGTTGGATTTGCTATCCACAGAAGAAAATAATTTTCAACTGCATTCATCAATACCCTCTTGGCACTGGCTTTAAAAACCAGTGCCATTTTTTTATTATCTAAGCAGCTTTTAAGAGTTCTAAAGCTTTCTTTGCATCAGAGTTTTGTGAATCAATATTTAATGCCTGTCTAAATGCCATTATAGCTGAGTCTAATGCTCCCATTTTGAGATAGCAATGACCCAAAGCTGTAAATACATTAGGACAATCAGATTTTAAGCTCAAACATCTTTGATATGCAGCCTCAGCTCCTGAATAGTTTCCAATTAAGAATAAAATATCTCCAGAGTGAGAAAATGCTTCCCAGCAATTAGGATCTAGTTTGATTGCTTCAGAAAGTAAATCAATAGCATTTTCTAAATCACCTTTGCATATCTTTACTCTTGCAAGATTGCTGTATGCTTGTGTGTATGTTTTATCAATTGCTATTGCTTGAGTATAATGTTTTTCTGCATTATCATAATCACCGATTTGCTCAGCATTCATTCCAAGCTGGAGCAATCCCTCTGGTGTGTTTGGATTTATTTCCTGATGTTTTGCATATATTTTTTGTTTTTCTTCTTCAATTAAAGATAAGATTTTTTTTGCATCTTCATAGTTTGCATCTTTACTTAGCACAATATTTGCATATTCAGCTGCTTTATCAAAATCACCAAGTTTGAAATAAGATTTTGCAATTAAATCAATAATATTTATCAAGTCAGGGTTGGTTGAATATGCTTTTTGTGCATATTCAATAGCCTTTTGAAAGTCATCTTTGCCATAATAGGCAACTGCAATGCCTGCATCTGCTTTGTATAACACAATACCTTTATCACCAAGTGAGAATGAATCAAGATCTGCTTTTTTAACTTCTTCAAATAGTCTGATAGCCTCATCAAGATTTTTTAGATTTAGGTTTGCATGAGCTTTACCAAATAATATACCTGTGCCTGTTATTCCATTAATTATTGCCTTATTGCAGACCTGAAGAGATTCAAAATATCTATCTGTTCTATTAAGTGCATTTATGTAGTATGTGTAATATGATTGTGCTATATGATCATCTGGGGTAATTAAATTTTCCAATTGCTTTGCATATTCTAGTGACTTTTCAAATTGGTCAACTGAATAATACTCTTGGCACAATTGATACAATATATGTTTATCATTTGGATTTTTTGCAAGTTCTTTTTCTAATAGAGTTATATTTCTATTTTTTTTATCTCTGCTGGATACAAGATCATAATGGTAGCCTAAATGGAGAATTGGTGCATCCATTCTCCAAATTGTTGCTTTGTTTTCCATTAATGATTCAGAGATACTTTCATGGATGCTGTATTTGAATCTATGCTCTGGTGCATTTCTCCATAATCTTACATTTTCAGAAACCACAGAATCTGCAGAGTTATCAGTAACTCTGCTTATAATTGGCATCACATAAGCATCAGCTGAGTTGCTTTTAACAGCTTGTTTTATTAGTCTAATAGACTCAGGAAGCAGTCTTTCATCAGCATCAAGCTGGATAATCCAATCACCAGTTGCATACTTCAAACTTTCATTTCTAGCATCTGAAAAACTGTCATTCCACTCAAAGAAAAATATTTTTGCTTCATATTTTTCAGCTATTTTAACTGTAGAATCTGTAGAGCCAGTATCTACTATTATCATCTCATCTACAAGATTTTTTGCACTCTCAAGGCATTCTTTTAGAAATTTCTCTTCATTTTTCACTATCATACACAAAGAAATTTTAGGATTTACACTGCTGCCTTTGCTAATTTTCATTTTAGGAGCTTTATTTATAGATGTATTCTTCTTTGATTTTTTCAAAAGTCTTTCCTCCAATTGTATGATCAGAGAATTTATCGGCAGTTTTTCAAATTTACTTATGCTGCTTTTAATTTAGATTTAATTAATTTGCATAATTTTAGTGATTCATTTATTTGGGAGTTTTCCGGTGCAAGGGTAATTGCCTCTTCAAGAATATTTATTGCATCAGAATAGTTTCCTTGTTTTATATAGCAGTTTGCAATGGACTGCAATATTTTCAGATTTTTTGGAAGCAACTTATTTGCCATTGTGTATGATTCTAGTGCAGATTGATAATCTTCAATTGCAAAAAATATCTCACCTTTCATATAATATGCATCTGCAACAGCATTATCCAGCTCTAGGCACAAATCAAATGATTTAATAGAGTCATTAAGTTTCCCATTTTTTGCACATTCAATACCAAGGTTCAAAAGGCAATTAACAGCAATTTCTCTTGCATCTGCAAAGTTTGGATGCTTTTCTAAGAGTTCTTTGCATATATTGTATGCAGATTCAAAATCACCTTTTGCATAGAGTGCTGTTGCTATTCCACAATCACTTTTATATCCAGCTGCAGCCATATCACCAATGCTTGATTTTGCAAGCTCTTTTGTGTTTTTGAACTCATTTATTGCTTCATCATATCTGCCAATATTTAGTAGTGCTCTAGCTTTTGCAAAGCTAAGCTCCATATTATACAATCCATAATCATAAGCTCTATTCAAAACATCAAGAGCCATATGAGATTTTCCAGAAAGGCTTAGAGAATCTGCTAGTATCAGATATGCTGATTTTGCAAGATTTGATGATATAGGCATATTATCAATTGCTCTTTTTGCATATTCAGATGATTTTTCAAATTCATTTATTTCAAAATATTCCTGAGCAAAGTGATATAGAACATGAGGGTTATTTGGTTCTTTTATGAGCTCATTTTGAAGGATATCAATATTTCTTTTCTTTTTATCTCTGGATTGGATGATATCTGGTTTATAGCCAAAATGGTGTATTATAGTATTTAATGACCCTATAATTCCATTGTTTTCTATAATAGAATCTGATATTGACTCATGAATTGCATATCTAAATCTATATTCAGGTTTGTTTCTCCATAACCTAACATTTTCTGTTATCACAACATCATTATCAACATCATCACTCATATAGTTGTAAATTTTGAGTATATAAGCATCTATAGTATTATCTGCAGCAGCAGTTTTTATATTGTGCTTTGTTAAATTATCAAGTCTTTCATCAGCATCAATCCACAATATCCAATCACCATTTGCATATTCAATGCTCTTATTTCTTGCTTGTGAAAAGTCATTTTGCCAAGGGATTTGATATATTTTTGCACCTAGATCCTTTGCAAGTTCTATAGTGTTATCACTTGAACCAGTATCAACCAATATCACTTCATCTGCAATATCTTCAAGGCTTTTTATGCAGTCATAAATAAAATCAGATTCATTTTTTGCAATTATACACACACTAATGGTGTTCTTATTATCAACCAAACTATTCATCTTTCCTCAATTATAAATAGGATTTGTTAGAAACAAAAAGATAGCTTCTTTATAATTATTGACACTTTGATCAAAATGAACAGAGCTATTTATTTAGAGGTTAGATGTAAAGAATTAAAAGGTTAACAAGAGGTTCTTAGCAGAATTCAGAGTAAAAAATGAATTCTAACTTATTATATTATATCTTACTTTTTGCATCTAAACTGAGCAGGTCTGTAAGCCGGGTTCTGTCTAGGATGATCATCTATCTGAGCTTTATATTGCTACAAAGCTTTAGCGGCACTACCCGGTAGGTCAGCGGGCAACCTCAACCCTACCCTATTGTGCCTTGCTCCAAGTGGGGTTTACCAAGCCTCCGCATCACTGCGGAGCTGGTGGTCTCTTACACCACCGTTTCAGCTCTCCCAAATATAAATATATCTGGGGTTTTCTTTTCTGTGGCACTTTCCTT
>JBDNDK010000125.1:0-7162 GCA_046719185.1 Armatimonadota bacterium | reverse complement strand
CCCATTTTTTATTAATGGAAATGAAATAAACATCGGTGCAAGTATTGGTATATGTATATATCCAAAGGACGGAAATGATGTTAATGAGTTAATTAAAAAAGCTGATACAGCTATGTATAAAGCAAAAGAACTTGGAAGAAATAATTATCAGATATATCATCCAGATATGGATGCTGAAACCTATGAAAAAATGATAATGGATAGAGACTTAAGAATTGCTCTTAGAAATAATGAATTTGAAGTATTCTATCAACCAAGAATAGAACCATTGTCAAATATATTAACAGGAGCAGAAGCTCTTATCAGGTGGAATCATCCATCAAAAGGAAAACTATCTGCTGGTAATTTCATAAAATATGCTGAGGAAACAGGTCTCATTGCTCAAATAGGTGATTTTGTTTTGAACAATGTTTGCTCAAATATAAAACTTTGGAATGATATGGGATATGGTGATATTAAAATAACTCTTAATATAAGCGATATTCAACTAAGAAAACCTGATACAATGGCAGCAATAAAAAATGCACTTGAAGAATACAAAATAAAACCTACATCATTAGGATTTGAAATATCCGGTCAGTCAATTATATCTGCACCAAGTGTTATGATGAATAAAATAAAAGAATTAAGAGAAATGGGAATTAATATTATTCTTGAAGATTTTGGAACAGGACCAATCTCTCTTATGAACCTGAAAGATGCACCTGTTGATTGTGTTAAAATTAATGGTGCTCTTCTAAAAGGCGATTCCGGAGATAATTGGTCAAGTGTTTCTATTGCAGCTTCAATAATAGCTACTGCTAGAAATCTTGGTAAAGAAGTTATTGCAGTAGGAGTTGAAAATGAAGAACAATTGGAAACAGTAGGCTCACTAATGGTAGATTCTATTCAAGGACATCTTGTCAGCTCACCATTATCATTAGACGAGTTTTCTGAATTTATAAAAAAATATCACATACAAGATAATGACAAAGGAATATGGCTTAGTGCATAGTTAATTAAACACTTCTTGCAAGACAAAGTGCAGTTATCTTTTTGACACCAGCAGTTTTTAAGGTGATTGAAGCAGAATTTAGAGTATTACCAGTCGTGAACACATCATCAACAAGAAGAATGTGTTTTCCACTTAAATTAATATTGGATTTTATAGAGAAGCAATCTTTCACATTTGCTTCTCTTTCTTCTTTTGAGAGGTTTGTTTGATGTAGGGTGTTTTTGTGCTTGATTAATATTTTTGTTTCAAGTTCAATTCCTATTCTTCTTGATACATATCTTGCTAATAATTCAGCTTGATTAAAACCTCTTTCAACATATCTTTTTTTGTGAATAGGAATTGGAATTATAATATCACAATCAAAACTTTTATCTTCAGCATAATCTGCAAATATTTCTCCAAGAGGTTTACACATCACTTTTTGAAAATTATATTTCATAATATGTATTGCATCTCTCATCACTCCCTCATAAGCAGCACAGCAATAAGCAGTATTAAATTCAAACTGGTTAGGAACACACATCCTGCAGTATTCTTCAATTGGAGAACCACATCTGGTGCATGTAGGAGGTTCAATTAAATGAATTTTTTCTTTGCATATTTCACAAAAATAATCACATCCAATTTTGCCGCACACAAGACAATGGGGCGGATATATTAAATCTAAAAATCCGCCCCAAAGACCAAAAACATTAGAAATTATCTTATTTGAAGACAATAATCAAATCTCCATATTATGACATTGCATCAAAATGAGCCATTTTTCTGAACTCATTATATCTTGCATTGATATCTTCAATATTTATTTTTTTGAACATATTTAAGCTGAAATCTTGAACATTAAAAGATGCCATTGTACTACCAACAACAACAGCTTTTCTGATGCTGCTTTCATCAATATCTTTTTGCTGAGAAATAAATCCCATAAATCCGCCAGCAAAACTATCACCAGCCCCTGTTGGATCTACCACTTCATCTAATGGATATGATGCTGCAGCAAAACATGTGCTTTGGTCACAATACATAGCAGCACCATGTTCACCTTTTTTAATTATTACATATCTAGGACCAAGCTGCCTGATTGCAGTAGCTGCCTTATTAAGATTAAATGTTTTCATAAGCTGTCTTGCTTCAGCATCATTTATAAATACTACATTAACTCTTTTTATCACCTCTAAAAGAGCATCTCTTTTGGTTTCTATCCAAAAATTCATTGTGTCACAAGCAACTAGAGTAGGAGCTTCTATTTGATCTAATACTTTCAGCTGGATCTCAGGATCAATATTTGCAAGAAAAACATATTTTACCTTTTTATAATCTTCTGGAAGCTCTGGTGAGAAAGTTTGAAAAACATTCAGCTCTGTAGCAATTGTGAGAGCTTGATTCATATCTCCCTCATAAGAACCTTTCCAATGAAAAGTTTCACCATCAGCTATTTCTAAGCCTCTAATATCAATGCTTCTAGACTTTAAGAAGTCTATATGTTCTTTTGGAAAGTCCTGTCCTACAATACCGACCAGCATCACTGGAGCAAAAAAGCTAGCAGAAACAGATGAATATGTGGCAGCTCCACCTAATGCTCTTTCTACAAAACCAGCTGGAGTTTCCACTGAGTCTAAAGCAACTGAGCCAACTATTAATACTCCATTGTCTTTTTGTGCTGTCATATATATTATCCTTTCTTTCCAAATAGTTTTTCTTTATATACCATCATAACAAATTTAGGCAAAACTGATACTTTGTAGATTTTCTTTGGATCTTTTATTATTCTATATAGCCATTCAAGACCGTGTTTCTGCATCCATTTTGGTGCTCTCTGAATATTTCCTGATATCACATCAAAAGATCCTCCAACACCCATTGCCACACTAACGCCTAAATTATCTAAATGTTTACTTATCCATTTTTCTTGCTTTGGAATACCCATTCCTACAAATAAAACTTTTGCACCTGATGATTTTATTTCATTTACTATTTTTTCTTCATCAGTTTCTGTAAAATATCCATCTCTAACACCAGATATTATCAAACCGGGGTATTTTTCTTTGAGTTTTTCTGCTGCTTTTTCAGCAATTGTTGGAGCTGCACCAAGTAAGTAAACACCAAAACCTTCTTTTGAGGCTGTTTTGCATATTTCTTCTAATAAATCAATGCCACTGACTTTATATGGTATCGGACATCCTAATATTTTTGAACCTTTTAGTATTCCTGCACCGTCTGCAGTTACAAGGTCAGCATTATTCACAATTTTTTTAAATTCTGGATCATTTTTGCAGGTAACAATATTGTAAGCATCAGCTGTTACAATAATATGAGCAGTCCCGGATTGCACAAAACTACAAACTTGTTCAACAGCCCGGTACATATCTATAATGTCTATTTTTACACCAAGTATTTCAACAATTTGCTTTTTTGAAACACTTGTCTTATTATCATCCATGAGTATTGCACTCTTATCCATTGTCAGAATTTATGTTCCTTCTGTCCAAGAGTCAAGATATTTCTTTTGTTCTTCTGTTAAAACATCCATCTTCACACCCATTGCATCAAGCTTTAATCTTGCAATTTCCATATCAACTTCTTCAGGAACACCATATACTTTCTTTTCTAAAGATTTGCCATTCTTTAGCATATATTCAGCACCTAAAGCTTGATTTGCAAAGCTCATGTCCATAACACTTGCAGGATGACCTTCTGCTGCAGCTAGGTTAATTAGTCTTCCTTCACCAAGCAGATATATTCTATTTCCGCTTGGAAGAGTGAATTCTTCCACAAAATCTCTGATGTGTCTTCTTGATATTGCAATATTCTCAAGAGCAGGGATATCTAATTCTACATTAAAATGACCGGAGTTTGATACAATTGCTCCATCTTTCATCACCAACCAATGCTCTTCTCTTATAACATGCATATCACCAGTAACAGTGCAGAATATATCACCAATCTTAGCAGCCTCAGCAATAGGAAGAACTTGATATCCATCCATCACAGCTTCAAGTGCTCTTAATGGGTTGACTTCACAAACCACTACTCTTGCACCGGCTCCGCTTGCTCTCATTGCGACACCTTTGCCACAATATCCATATCCTGCAACAACAAATACTTTGCCAGCATAGAGAACATTTGTTGCTCTTAAAATTCCATCAAGTGAACTTTGACCAGTTCCATATCTATTGTCAAACAAATGCTTTGTGCAAGCATCATTAACTGCAATGATAGGGTATGCTAGCACACCGTCTTTTTCCATTGCTCTTAATCTGATAACACCAGTGGTAGTCTCTTCTGTTCCGCCAATAATATTTGCAATTAAGTCTTTTCTCTCACTGTGGATAATGCCAACAGTATCAGCACCATCATCCATAGTTATATTTGGTCTATAATCAAGACACTTATTGATATGTGAGTAATAAGTATCATTATCTTCACCCTTAATTGCAAATGTGGGAATGCCATATTCCTGCACTAATGCACTTGCCACATCATCTTGTGTAGAAAGTGGGTTTGATGCACATAAAAACACATCAGCTCCACCTGCTTTGAGAGTGATTGCCAAATTTGCAGTTTCTGTTGTTACATGCAAACAAGCAGCAAGAACAACACCCTTTAATGGTTTTTCTTTTTCAAATCTATCTTTTATTTGTTTTAGCACAGGCATTTCTTGTGCTGCATATTCAATTCTTAATTTCCCTTTTGGTGCTAGGGAAATATCTTTTACATCATATTCCATTGATTACTCCTTATATATTATTCAGATTATTATTTGTTCTTTCCATTTCTTCTTACAGGGTCAACTATCACACCATCAAAAACTGCTGCATTAGATTTTACTCTGCATTCCTGTCCAACAACACATCTTTCCAACATGGTGTTTTGCATCACAACTGCACCGGGCCAAAGAATACTCTGTTTTACAACAGAACCTTCCTCTATAACACAGTTGTCACCAAGCACTGAATACTCTAAAAGCTTGGCTCCTTTTTCTATCCTGCAATTATTTCCTATCACAACAGGATACCCTATTTCAGCAGTTGGGTCAATTTCAACATTCTCACCCTTCCAAACATACTTTTTCACTTCCTCAACAGAAAACTTCATATCATAAAGTCCATTAAGTGCATCTCTATGAGCTTCCTGATATTGCCTCAAGCTTCCAACATCTTTCCAATAACTGCTGGTGAGATAACCATATAGTCCAAGTTTCTGTTCTAATAGTTTTGGCAGCAAATCTTTTCCAAAGCCATACTGCACATTTTTTGGAATTAAATCAAATACTGATTTATTGAACACATAAACACCAGTGTTTGCTGTGTTGGAAAACATTAGCTCACCTTTTGGTTTTTCAAGGAATCTAGTTATTTTGCCTCTTTCATTTAGAAGAGCAATACCATATTCAGTAGGATCATCAACTAAAGAAAGAGCTATAGTGCCAACTGCTTTTTTATCTTTGTGGTATCTTATCAACCTTTGGAAATCTAAATCTGCTAGATCATCTCCACCAACTACTAAAAATGTATCTTCATCAAAAAAACTTTCACATCTTTTCACACTGCCGGCATCTCCCCAAAGTCTATCCTCTTGGGAATACTGTATTTTCACTCCCCAGTTTTTACCATCACCAAAATATGATTTAATCTGATCACCTAAATAATGAAGATTCACCATTATATTTTCAATGCCATTTGCCTTTAGCTTTTCAATAATATGCTCCATAACAGGCTTGTTCACAATAGGCACCATTGGTTTTGGAATATTTCTTGTGAGAGGATCAAGTCTTGAACCCACTCCTGCTGCTAATATCATAGCTTTCATAAGCAAACCTCTTTTGATTATCTATTTTTGTTTAGACTATTTACTATATTATGGTGTTTTTACACTATGCTTACAGTCAAATTGCAAAACATTATTCTAATCAACAAACCTTTTATCTAAAACAATAGGATACTACGGATTATTATATTCATATTGTTCCAAAATATATTTTCAAAAAGGATGTATTGTGTATTCAAAACCAAAATCTGCTGGCTTTATTGTGCATTGATAATTACTTGTAACTAATGACAATGAACCATCATCAGCTATTCCGCCTGGAATCATTCTTTGTTTTTCTAAATTATCAATTTCAATAACAATTAAAAATTCATAATTTGAAGATTTGTCAGGAACCAAACTAAGCACAGGATGAGTTACCTCATGCCTTGTCTGCCAATCTGTGAGTTTATACCCTCTTTTCTGATTGTGTACCCACCTTTCTGGTAATAAAATAAAACCCTCTAGTTTAATATCTTCATCAATTAAAGAAAAGCCCCTATCAGAACCCAATAGATGCATTTCAAAGTTACCACCATTGCCATGCATTAGCCATTCTATTTGTCTTGGTCTATCAAGTTCTATTTGATCTCTTATAACAATAATATTTGGTTTCAAAAAAAGAATTGATCTTATAAATTTTTTTGTTTTATCATAAGAATTTGTACCATCTCCACAAGCATAATCTACAAAATCTGATAATTCTGTTTTAAGCATTTTACATCCGCTTTCAGATGAGTGTTTAAGCTGACCTTCACCATCTATCAAAATTACATTATGTGCAACACTATCTCTATATCTGTCAAAATAATTTGGATGTGCTCTCCAACCTAATCCAGAATCAAGCACAATTTCCTTTCCATGAGCAAATATTTGATATGTGCATTGATCTAAATGATGATAGCCAGGCCAATATGGCGTGCATTGAAATGCTACCATGTTGTCATTTTCTTTCCAACCAGACCTCATCACCACCCAGCCAATATCTTCAAAAACCACACTTTTTTCATTTTCCTCTTCAGGAGAACTTATTGGAATTGTAGGATCATACCACATCAAATCAAATGCCTGAGTATATGAATCTTCTAAAGTATTAAATATTCCCCATCCAAGGAGAGGATCTTTATACCATTTTGCAAGCAGTTTTGATAAAGGTCCAGATACCGGATTTGAAACCTTTAATGGTAAGCCTTGATCAATTTGAATTATATCTCTACCCATTGGAGATAAACATCTAGCTGCAAACTTGCTTGTTCTAACTATTGATGGATGATTTCTGAGATCAATTCCGCTACAGTTGTATAATGCTTCTATAAAAAAGCAACAATGTGTGAGTGCATATTCCCATCTTGATACACCACT
>JBDNDK010000124.1:0-7169 GCA_046719185.1 Armatimonadota bacterium | reverse complement strand
GCAGCAATATCCAATATTTTTTTTATTTGAATATCTAATATTATCTTTTAATAGATATACTGTTCCATTTGTAGGTTTTAACAATCCTGATATTATCTTTAGGAGGGTTGTTTTACCGCAGCCATTGGGACCGACAATTGATAAGCTGTTTGTTTCAATTGACAGATTCAAAGAGGAAAAAACAATCCTGTTGTTGTAGCTATGTGTTAAGTCTTGTATTATTAATGAATACATATCATCATCATATTGGGTATAGATAATTTATACTCTATTTTAGCAATTATTAAATACAATAGGCAAAGATGAGGAAACAAAATTGTTAGAAAATAACAAAATAACTTTTTTTGAAACAGATGATTGGTCAAGAGAATATCTAAAAAACTGCTGCTATTCTAATGATGTTCCTATGATAAAAGAACCATTAGATGAAGATAATGCAGAATTAGCAAAAGATTCTGAAATTATTTCAGTTTTCATATATTCAAAAGTAAATAAGGAAGTATTAGATAAACTTCCAAATTTAAAAATGGTGACTACCAGATCAACTGGTTTTGATCATATTGATATTAAAGAATGTGCAAAAAGAAATATTGTTGTCAGCAATGTTCCTAGATATGGAGAAAATACTGTTGCTGAGCATGCATTTGCTTTGATTTTAGCTCTTTCCAGAAATCTTCAGCTTGCTGTTAGAAATCAACATAGATTAAATTTTAGTCTTGAAGGTTTAAGAGGGTTTGATCTCAAAGGAAAAACTCTTGGAGTTGTAGGTGCTGGTGCTATAGGGCTTCATAGCATAAGAATGGGTAGGGGATTTGGCATGAATGTTGTAGCATTTGATGCCTATCCACAAAGTATATTGGCAGAAGTGTTGGGTTTTGAATATGTAAGTTTAGATGAACTTTTAAGTGTAAGTGATGTTATTACTCTTCATGTTCCACTCAATGAACACACACATCATTTGATAAATAAAGAAAATATATATAAGATAAAGAAAGGTGCAATATTAGTTAATACTTCTAGAGGTGGAGTTTTAGAAACAGAAGCGTTGGTGAAAGCATTAGATGAAGGAATATTATATGGTGCTGGTCTTGATGTTCTTGAAGGTGAAGAGACAATTAAGGAGGAAGCACAATTGCTTTCAGATACAATGCCAGTTGAAAAACTAAGAGCTGTTGTAAGAAGTTATGCACTACTTCATAGAGATAATGTTATTATTACTCCGCATATTGGATTTTATAGCTTAGAAGCTGAACAGAGAATAATTAATACAACAGTGGAAAATATAAATGCATTTCTTAGTGGTAAACCTATAAATACAATATTGCCTAAATAGAATCTACCATAAATAATATTTTGCTAAATACCATAGACCACCACTAATTAGCAAGGTTGGTATCATATAGAGTAAATCATTAAAAGCTGTTCTTCTGTCTTCTTTGTTGCCCAAGAATAATAGAAGTTCTGTGATTATGAGTAATGCAGTACCTACCATTACAAGTGCTGGAGCAAGAGGTACAAGTGTGGGTAGAATATGAGTTAAGCCAAGATTATATAATGCAATCAAGGTTATAACAAGTATCAGCATTACACCAAGTATCAATACAAAAACAGCAAACATATATACTCCAAGAAATAATAGTGTAGATAATATTATAGTCTTAACTCAGGTAATAGCAAACAGAAAGATTTGGATTTTATGAACTAATTAATATTGTTTTTATGAGATCTTCGTAATTGTCTTTTTTATTATATGAGAATATATAATATTCATTTTGATATGCATCATTTAGTATTTCAAAATTATCTTTGCAATCAATACTGTCATCAACAAATGCTAATATCAAAAATTTTAACTTGCCATCACTAGAAGAAATTTTATTTGATAAGGTAATTCCATGTGCAGTAGATTTCAAAATAAAATCTTCAATGATTCTCAGAAAATCATAATTATTTAGATCTATAGCTAATATTAAACATCTTGCTTTCTCAATATTATCAAGTTGAAATAAAAAATCTATAACAACATAAACAAAACCATCTTTTGATTTTGTATTCTCAACATCAAAAAATTGTTGTAGTTCTTCATTTTCAAAACAGACAATTGTAGTGTTTTTATCTATATTTACTTTTTTTGTGTCTATTTCATTTTTTAGTTGTGAGAGTTTTCTTTTGATATCAGCTCTTATTTTTTCAGTTCCTTTATGTTTTGGAACACTTGCCATCATATCTTTAAGAGCAGCATATTTTTCTTCAGCAGTTTTTGCAGACCTATATCTTGCCTCAGCATTTTTATATTCAGGCGTAAGATTTGCAGGCATGATTTTGAATACTATGAACAGTAATCATCATAACAAGCCTGAGCCTCTTCGACAGTCTTTGGTGAACCTATGATTACTATTCCTTTTGGGCTTCCAAGTTGTTCAGTTAGAACATCTAAAGTTTTTCTATTTCCATAAACTTGAATCAGTTTTCCAGCATCTCTTATTTTTCTATATACTTCTGGCCAATGATGCCAATCTGGTACACCTGAACCAGGTATCCATTGTATTCCTTTTAATTCTGGAATTGACAGCAATGAGTCAAGATGAGGAAGTTGCCCTGGTCCATCAAGATGATAGAATGGGTTTGATAATCTTTTGCAGGATGCCGTAAGCTCCGGTTTTACAAATTCATCAAACATTTCAGGGCTTATCATATAGCAAAAATCACATTGGAGCATATAATATGGTGTTGATGAATATATAGGACACCAAGCAGAATAGCCTTGGTTAACATCTTTGGTAACAGATTCAAATTCCTTAAAATATTCAAACCATAGATCGTGTATTTGCCAGTTTAACTCTTTCACTTTCTCAGGATTATCATATAAATCTATTATCAATTTTTCACCTGGTCTGAAAGATGCTAATATATCAAGAGAACCACCAATATCTGTAGTTGCATAAACTATGTTATCACCCCATCTATCCACTGCTGCTTTTAATATATCTTTAATTCTATTTAGCCAGATATTGCTTTTGTCGAATTTAAATAACAAATCATCAATATCTATATCATTTTTTGGATAGAACCAGACAGTATTAGTCTCAGGAGTAGATAATAATTCGCATCCCAATAATGCAGCCATTACACCAGCACCAAAGTTTGGGAAAAATGTAGGAAACGCATCACCTATATATTCAAATGAAGATAATTCATAATCATATGCATCAATTATTTCATCACAAGGTGTATCTAATCCATAAAAAGCAGTGAAACTATGGAACGGCAATCTAGATGGTGCTCTATCCGGATTTTTTGGAACTCTAAACTGTATTAATGGTCTATCAAGTTCACCTGCCCACCATTTTTGAGAATCTTCTTTTATTTTTATCCATCTATCTTTAGAGAAATCAATTGACATATTACCACCAGAAAAAATTATTTTATATCTTTATATAATCTGATAAACTAAATTGAAATATAAAATTACAGTCAGATATTATTATATACAAAAGTATAATGGAGATAAGAATGTTTTACAATAAGAGCAGTGAAATTTTTATTCCTGATAGTTCAGATTATTTGACTGCACTATCAAGAACCACACATTTATCAATTGGAGCACATCAAGATGATATAGAAATAATGTCTTATCATGGCATTGCTGAATGCTATGGAGTTGAAGATAAATGGTTCACTGGTTGTGTGGTAACTAATGGAGCAGGAAGCCCTAGATCAGGAATTTATGCTAATTATTCTGACAAACAGATGCAAATAGTTAGAAACAAAGAGCAAAAAAAGGCAGCAGTTATAGGTGAATATTCAGCACAAATATTGCTGGATTATTCAAGTTTAGATATAAAAGATAATTCTAATAAAAATATTATCAATGACTTAAAAAATCTTATTGAAATTTGTAAACCAGAAATAATATATACCCATAATCCTGCTGATAAGCATGATACACACATAGCAGTGATGATGAGGGTATTAGATGCTATAAATATGCTTGATGAATCACATAAACCTAAAAAAATATATGGTTGTGAGGTTTGGAGAGATTTGGATTGGCTCCCAGATGATGTTAAAATTGCTTTGGATGTTGGCAAAAGAGAAAATTTAGCTAATTCATTAGTTGGAGTTTTTGACTCTCAAATATGTGGAGGGAAGAGATATGATATAGCTATAATGGGTAGAAGAAAATGCCACGCAACTTTTTATAAGTCACATTCTGTAGATTCTTCATCTGCTCTCACTTTTGCTATAGACTTAACTCCAGTGATATATAATCAAATAGATATTGAAAGACACACTGAAAAGATTTTAGATAGCTTTAAAAGTGAAGTTATTAAAAAGGTGGAGATTTTTAGAACAAAATAAAAAACGGTATCGGAAATTGTTCCAATACCGTTTATTTATATCTTTTTAAAAACTTATTTTTTTATTGAGCCGCTAAATGTTTTACCAGCAGAAATTGCAATAAAGTCTTTATTTGGTGTAGGAACATTGCATTGTCCAAGTGTGTTTTTGCCCCAAGCAACCACTGTTCCGTCTTTTTTAAGACCTAAGCTATGCTCGTCACCGGCTGCGATTGCTACGAAATCTTTGTTAGGTGTTGGAATGTTGCATTGCCCATATTGATTATATCCCCAAGCTACTAAAGTGCCATCTTTTTTGAGTCCTAAGCTGTGGGTATAACCAGCAGAAATTGCAACAAAGTCTTTATTTGGTGTAGGAACATTGCATTGTCCAAGTGTGTTTTTGCCCCAAGCAACCACTGTTCCGTCTTTTTTAAGACCTAAGCTATGCTCGTCACCGGCTGCGATTGCTATGAAATCTTTGTTAGGTGCTGGAATGTTGCATTGCCCAAATTGGTTATATCCCCAAGCTACTATTGTACCATCTTTTTTGAGTCCTAAGCTGTGTTTTCCACCTGCTGAAATCTCTTTAAAGTCTTTATTGGGAGTTGGTATATTGCATTGTCCCTGCTGATTGAATCCCCAGCTAACTATACTTCCATCACTTTTTAAAGCTAGGGTATAATTTTGACCGGCAGATACTGATATAAATCCAGTGTTTTGGGATGGAGCATTGCATTGACCATAATTATTATTACCCCAACAAATAACGGTTCCATCCTTTTTTAGCCCAATACTATGATCATCACCAAGTGATATTTTTAGAAATTCAGGGTTTTGTGATGGCACATTGCACTGTCCAAATTGGTTATATCCCCAAAAAACTAATTTGCCTGCTTCTTGTGCACACACAGAGCCTACAAATTCAAATAGAAAAACTAACACTAAAACTCCCAATGTATTTCTTGTAAATCTTGTCATAACACTACTCCTTAAATTGTGTAAAAGATTGTTTTTATGTTTGTTACCAATTTATTCTATGATTATTTGAGTATCGTATCTAAGGTAAAATAACAAAAGTGCATATGATTACCAAGATGCACTTTTGAATTAAATTATTCTGAATTGCCATTCAATCGTTCTATCTTGTAGCCTCCCTTAGCCTTATCACTAAGATAAATCAGTGAAAAGATTATAATTAATATAATTGGTAGAACAACCATAACCCTAAATGACATTGATCCACCTTTTGCAGATGCCTTGTTCCAAATATCAGTAGCTTCACTGATGCCTTTATCTCCAGCACGAACAAGTGCTGCATTCATTTCACCAGCAGGTAAATCTTTGATATTAGTTTTTTCTGTTTTTTGAAGCAGTGATATTGCTTCAGGCAGTTCCAATTCAGCAGCTTTTTCAAGAACAGCTTTTGTTTCAGCTGCTGGCAAAGATGCCATAGTGTTTTTGTCATTAATTTGTCCCATTATAGGCAAAACAATAGCAACTGATAGCATTCCAACAGCACCCATCATACCAAGCAGTAATGCTCCACCTTTGGGGAACCTTTCTGATGTAAATCCAAGCATTGTGGGCCAGAAATAGCATATACCAATTGCAAATATAGTTGCTGAAATATATCCAGATATTGGAGAATTTGCAGTACTCATATAAAATAGACCAATAGCAGAAAAAATGGCAGAAATTATAAGAAGACCAGGAGGTGATAGTTTATGAACTATAGGACCTGCAAATAATCTTCCAATTGCCATTAACCCATTGATCCATACCAGTATCAATATACCAGCTGCACCTGTTGTAAGAGTCATAACAGTTGGAAGCCATTGATTCGTACCAAGTTCAGTGGATGCTGTCATAATCATACAGATCATCCATAATATAAACAGCGGTCTTAAAGCTTCTTTATACATATCTTTTGTTGATACATCACATTGAACTCTTTCTGTTTCAGGCAATTTTAATGAGAGGAACATAATACCATAAATAAAAGTAGGCACCAGAATAGTAGCCATTTTTGCCTGCCAGCCCAAATTAAGCTTTGCACCAAAGAAATATGCAATAAGACCGCCAATTACAATGCCGCCGGGAAACCAAGCATGCAGTGAATTAAGTTTAGCAGTCTTTTGATCAGGATAAATAGTGGCTGCGAGAGGATTTATAGCAGCCTCTACAAAACCATTAGCTAAACCAATTAAGAGAGTTCCAGCAAATAACATTCCAAAACCATTTGCTAGAATTGTTACAATACATCCAAAAATATGGCAGAAGAATGCAAATGCAAGTATTTTCTTCATTCCAAAAATATCACAAAGCATTCCACCAATAAATATTGATATAGTAAACCCCCAAAAGGCTGTCCCTGCAATCAAACCAATTTGCTCTTTACTCAGGGCAAATTCAGAGCCTAAAACTCCCATAATATCTCCTCTAATTGCAAATGTCATAGCGGTTGCAATTAGAGCAATACAACTTGCAAGGAACATTTGATTTCTTTTTTTCATTAAGTATTCATTTGACAAAACTTCAGTGCTCAAAATATTTCCTCCTTGAAATTTTTAGATTTTCAATTAATAAAACCAATTTTCTATAAAATTATATTATATTTTTGCAGAAAAAATCCTCTAAAAATAAATATGGTTTTATTACTTGCGTGAAATTCTATGGAATGAATAAAGTATAGTATGTAAAATCTCTCATTTGTGAGTATATAATGCAAGAAAAATCAGAAAATTACAATATAATACTTATGATTGCTGAGGGAGTGCCGATACTGCAATTGTGCGGAAAATTATCTGTAGATTCTGTAATGGCATT
>JBDNDK010000123.1:0-7219 GCA_046719185.1 Armatimonadota bacterium | reverse complement strand
CCGCGCCGATCAGGTATAGAAAAGATATTAAAATTCATATTAGAATTGATAACAATAACACATAATTTTACTGGAGGCTGTTATGAGCAGGAATCCGTCTGTGGCAGGTATGTTTTATGATTCGGAAACATCAAACTTAATAGACAGCATTGAAGAATGTTTTCTAGGTCAGCATGGTCCGGGTAGTCTTCCAAAAATGAATATTGAAAGAAAAGGGAATATTATCTCTCTCATAAGCCCACATGCAGGTTTTGTCTATTCAGGACCAGCAGCAGCTTGGGCATATTACAAACTAGCTCAAGACGGCATTCCAGATATTGCTATTATGCTGGGTCCAAATCATAGATCCTCTGGAGAGATAATAGCAGTTTCAACTGATGATAAATGGCACACACCTTTAGGCAATGTATTTATTGACTCAGAAATAACAAACATCATCCTAGAAAAATCAAAGTATGCAAGACCAGATAATAAAGCACACATTCAAGAACATTCCATTGAGGTTCAACTGCCATTTTTGCAATATATATCTCAAAATAAAACAAAAATTGCAGCAATATCTATTGCACATCTAAATCTTCAAGATGCAGAAATAGCATCTGCAGACCTTGCTAATGCTATAGCAGAAACAATAAAAGATAAAAGTGCAGTGATAATTGCCAGCACAGATATGAACCATTATGAAAACCAAAACACAACAATGAAAAAAGATAATCTAGTATTAGACAAACTATTAGCTCTAGATTCAAAAGGGATGCTGGAAGCTGTGCATAATACACCAGTGAGTATGTGTGGATCAACAGCAGTAGCAGTTGCAATTTCTGCAAGCCTAAAACTTGGAGCAACAAAGGCAGAAAAATTATGCTACTATACATCAGGAGATATAACCGGAGATATGGATCATGTGGTAGGTTACGCTTCAGTTGCAATAACAAAGTGATATAAATCAGCTTGAAATTATCTTCCACCAAGGTTTTTTGTTATTGGAATCATCTGTTGTGGAAACTGATTCTGATTCAGACTCTGAAGGCTTTTCTTGAGATTGAGTGTAACTGTCTAAAACTTCATCAAGTTTAGCTTCATCAGTTTTGTTTTTTTCTGATGAGGTTTCAGTTTCTTTATGGTCGATTATTTCATGCTCTTCTTTTTTTACTTCTTGTGTTTTTTCCTCAACTATTTCAGCTTCCACTTTCTGAGGTTGATCTTTGATTGGCTTTCCCCATAATCCTTGCTTTTTGCCAAATACTTCTTTAGATTCTTTTTTCAGCTCATCTTTGCTGAATCCGTTTGAAATTGATGTGCTGTTATCTGGAAGATTAGCTATATCAGCATCCTGCACACCTGTTTTTTTGAAAAGCTCATTTATTCTTTCAACTCTCTCTGCCCATTCTGCTTTTTTAGGCTCGGGAAGAGCTTTTGCCATCTCATTGAATTCCAATGAAGTGAGAGCCATAGCTTCTTGAGTTCTATTTAGCATAATATTTGCTCTATTTAGCATCACATTCAGCTCTCTTTGCCTTTCAATTAGCTCCATCACAAGCTCATTATTATTCTGCTCTCTTTCTTTTGCATCTTTGTATTGCATCTCAAGCAATTTGCTTTTTTCTTTTAATCCTGCAATTTGCTTTTGAGCTCTATGAAGCTTTTGCATCAGATCCATTAATTTATCTTTATCTGGGTTTTCACTCACAGGTGAATCCTCCAAAACTCTAATTTATAAAAATTTTATATTTATCTTTTATACCCATCAAGTATATTCGGGTGAACTAGTGTATTTTAATAGTAATTATATGAATTGTGCCAATAATATCTCTAGCAACTGATGAATATGTTTATATTTTAAGTGCTAATTATAGATGTGTTGGGTAATCTTGTATTGACATTATAAATACTAATAATATGTATTAATATGTTCCCAATAAAAATTAGCAAGATGGAGATATTTTGATGAAAGAGGCTGGTGTTTCAAATATTGATGCAGATATCAGACATCATCTGATTGCTGTTGAGCCTTTTAAGCTAACAAAGAAACAAATTGAACTGTTAAATAATCTAGGAAACCATATACTCAAATTTTATAAAGCCTGCAATAGCCTATATTTTGGCTCTGATTATACTTGGGTTAGCCATTATTTGGATATTGGCAAGCCAGATGATGTGATAAGGCAAACCAGAATGAAATATCACAAAAAATCTGTGCCTAGAATTATTAGACCAGATATTTTGATTGGCAAAGATAATCTTGTTATCACAGAACTAGACAGCGTGCCCGGTGGTATGGGTCATCTTGCAAATTTATCTAAGTATTATTCTGATAAAGGATACCAGCTTGTTGGTGGGAATGATGGTATGGTGCAGGGATTTGCTAAGATTCTGAAAGATGTATGTAATAATGAAAATCCTGTGTGTGCAATAGTAGTATCTGATGAATCATCTGATTATCTTCCTGAAATGAAATATCTTGCAGATGAGCTGAGAAATATTGATATTCAAGCATACACCATCCATCCATCTGAGATTATTTTTGAAGATGAGAATATTTATATTCAAACTGGCAACGGAAAACTTAAAATAGATATTACATATAGATTTTATGAGCTTTTTGATTTGCTTAACATACCAAAATCTGAACTGATAGCATACGCAGCAAAAAAGAAAAGTATATCTATTACACCACCATTAAAGCATAATCTAGAAGAAAAAATGCTCTTAGCTTTCATTCATCATCCAGTGCTTAAAGAGTATTGGCTTAATAATCTTGGAGCTGAAACATTTGAAATACTTTCTAAGTATATTTCACCGACATATATATTAGACAGCAGACCGGTTCCTCCACATTCAGAAATTTGTGGATTCAAATGGAAAAATATGCCAATTCAAGATTGGAAAGTGATAAAATATGGTTCTCAAAAAGAAAGAATGCTAGTAATTAAACCATCTGGGTTCTCTCCTCTTGCATGGGGTTCAAGAGGAGTTATAGTAGGTCATGATATGTCTCAGGAAAGCTGGGCTGATGCAGTTGATAGTGCTCTAAATGATTTCACATCATCACCTTGGGTGCTGCAGCCATTTGCAGAAAGTGAAACAATAAAAATTGAGCATTATATTGAAAATTCAAAAGAAATAGCTGAAATGAAAGCAAAAGTGAGGCTGTGCCCGTATTATTTTGTAAGCAATGATAATGCAGAACTGGCTGGAGTGATGGCTACAGCATGTCCTAATAATAAAAAGATAATACACGGAATGAAATCTGCTGTGATATCTCCATGTATTGAAGAGAATGATTGAAGGTTATTAATCTAAATACAGGGTTATAATAATATTACTATGCAAGAAAAAATATCAAAACATATAAGTGATTTAATGACTATAGAGCCTGCTATTAGGCTTCAATTTCAACAACAAATAATAGAAGAGATTCAATCTTGTCATTTGAAATCTGATCCACTTTTGGAAGATGAACACGAAGTGGTGCCGGGAATTATAAACAAATATGGCAATAGAGTGCTCTGTTTAATCACCACAGAATGTGCGGCATACTGCAGATTTTGCACCAGAAGAAGAAGAGTTGGAAATGAATCAGGTGGTCATGCAGATAAAAATCAAATTGATATATGGGAAAAATATTTAAGAGAAAACACACAAATCTCAGAAATTATTTTATCTGGCGGTGATCCTTTTATAGTACCAAATGATATATTTGCAAATGTGCTGAATATGATAAACAAGATTGATAACATAAAAGTAATACGAATCGGCACAAGAGCACCATCTGCAGACCCATCATTGATAACTAATGAAAAATTAAAAGTGATTTCTCAAATAGACAAACCCATATACATTGGTATTCATTTTGAACATTTTTCTGAACTCACAGACATAACAAAATCTGCAATTAAAAAACTGAGAATGTCTGGTGCAATATTATATTCTCAGACAGTGTTTTTAAAAGATATAAATGATGATGTTGATGTTCTATATAGACTATTCAATGAGTTAATAGAAAATGGTGTAAGACCATATTATATATACAGATGTGATCCTGTTCCGGGAGCTGAGCATTTCACGGTTCCATTTGAGCAGGAAATAGAAATAATGACAGAGCTGAGAAAAAAAATTTCTGGGCTTGCATATCCTACTTATGTTATAGATGCACCTGATGGAAGCGGGAAAATACCTGTTCCATTGGGTTTTTGGTCTGCAAATACTGACTGCTACACAGATTTCAAAGGCAAAAAACATAAAATTTAAATATCCATACGGAGGCAGAAAATGCTAAAATTATATCAAGCTGAATGGTGCCCGTATTGTGCAAGAGTAAGAATGAAAATGAGTGAGATGGGAATAGACTACATCAACATAAATGTTCCAAGAGCAAAACCAGACAGAAAAGAACTTATTGAACTATCAGGTCAATCGGGAATCCCAACTCTTGTATGTGAAGACGGCACAATAATAGCAGATGATGATGATGCAATCATAGCATATTTGGAAAAACACTATAAATAAGCAGGTTTTTATATTTTTCCCTATAACTAATAATGAAGCTATGCCATAATCTTAAATAATGATATATCATAGCAAATATTAGTTGTAGAAACCTCACATGGAACAATCAAAAAAACTGCCAAGGATAGGTGCAAGAGTTTGGAAAACAGGTATTGCTGTTGCAATATCTTATGCAATATGCAATGCATTTAAGATACCTGAGCCTATGCTTGCGGGTGTTGCTGCTGTAATAGTAATGTCTCCTACTATACTTCAAACCTTCAGAAAAGGTCTTGATAGACTTCAGGCAACTTTCATTGGTGCAGTGATAGCTGTATTGACTATAATATTGGTAGAGCATTATATTCCTAAAGCCTTTGAACCACTGCTTGCGGGTCTTGCAGTGGTTGTTGTGATGTGGATTTGCCTCACTCTTAAATGGATGGATTCACTAGTGCTTGCTGCAGCAATTGTGGTTGTGATATTTGGCAGATATGATGAAGGAAGAGATATATATAGATATGCCACTGAAAGATTTTTAGTTACTGCAATAGGTGTGGTTGTTGCCTCATTAGTAAATGCCTTTATCTGGTGGCCAAAGGTTGAAGATTTATATCCTAAGAAAGTATATGGAATTGCTGAAAAATCATTAAATGAGTTTAGAAATGCAGTTAATATATTTTGCACAAGGAATTATGAAGAAGCAATCAAAGAATTAGAACAATGGAAATTAAATGAGCGAGAATTTGAACGAGCAAATGACCATTTAACTTGGTTTAAGGAATCTGCAAATGTGAAACAGTATTTAGCGGTGCATAAAATAGAAATAACTCCGGTATTAGAAGAACTGCACGGAATAATAAATAGCATTCATCTTTCGGCACACAGAATCCTCACAGATACAAAAATGATATTAGAAGATCACCCAGAATATATACACAATGATGCAAAAGTATATGATATTTTGCTTTCTTCTCTTGAACCAAGCATAAATCTATATGCTGCAATTATTAAATCGCTTAAAGAGGGCAGTATTGACAATCTAAAAAATAAAGAGCAAGATTGGACAGAAGAACTGCATAAAAATTTCATATCAGCAATGAGAGCTGCTCATAAATCACCTCTTGATATATTTCCATTATTTGAGGTTGCAAAAGTGGGAATGGAAATAAGGCAGTTTAGCCATAGTGTAGCTAGATTTAGAGAACTATTGTTAGATAATCCAAGCCTTATTAATCTAATTAAAAAGCAAAATGGAAGATAAAAATAAAATTGGCTCTCAAAATATATTGATTTTTTTTTAGAAAAATATTATTATTGTTTTGTTGTTTGCAAAAATACCTCGCAAGCAAAAACAAGCCCCCTTAGCTCAGGGGATAGAGCAACTGCCTTCTAAGCAGTGGGTCGCATGTTCGAATCATGCAGGGGGCGCCACTTATTCACCTCTTATAGCAACAGTTTTAGCCAAAATTGTGTTAAGATTTTCATTTTCCATAAAGATTGTCTCCTAACACAATCACTATTTGCTAACAAAAAAACTGCTTGCTTCCGATAATATCTCTGATAACTATAAAAATAAACTTAAATTAAAATAATGGTTAGGAGATATTTTCAGATTATGTATAAGACAAAAGTGTGCCTCATTCAAGCTAGCAATCAATATGATGTTCAATGCAACTCTGCAATTGGATTTGGTTATATAAAAGCTTATGCAGAAAAAGTTTTTGGAGACGATGTAACATTTTTTTGTGCTCACAATCTAAATGAAATAATAAATTTCAAGCCAGATATACTAGGCATTTCCTGCCTTTCACAAGATTTTGAAGAAGGGATGAGTCTTGCAAGACAAGCCCAAGCCTGTGGATTTGAAAATATAATTTTCGGTGGGCACCATATAACAGCTTTTCCAGAAACTTTGCCTAATGAGGCAGTTCTAGGTGTAATAGGTGAAGGTGAAAAAACATTCACTGAAATACTTGACAGATTCATTTCACTTGGAAACCTTAGTGCAAGCACACTTTCCAGCATCAAAGGTATTGTATATAGAGACAATGAGGGCAAAATTATCAAAACACCTTGCAGAGATGAAATAGAAAATCTTGATGATCTGCCCATGCCAGATAGATATTTTGGAATGGTTCAAGGACAATCTCCATATATATTTTCATCAAGAGGATGTCCATACAGATGCAGTTTCTGTGCATCCAGCAGATATTGGAAAGGTGTCAGATATCATAGTGCAAAAAGAGTGGTAGAAGAAATTGAAGATATATTGGAAAAATTTCCAAATATACCAAGAATTATGTTTTATGATGACTTATTGGCTGGAGATAAAAAAAGGCTTAAAGAGATTGTTGATATTATAGAAGAAAAAGAAATCAATAAAAGAGTTAAATTTGGAGGCTCAGTAAGAGCAAATCTTGTAAATGATGAACTCTGCATACTATTAAAAAGAGCTGGATTTGAATTTATTACTTTTGGTGCTGAATCTGGTTCAGAGAAAATACTCAAAAAACTAAAAAATGACAGTTGTGGGGTAGATATAAACCAAAGAGCTCTTGATACTCTTAACAAACACGGACTAGCCTGTGGATTAGGTTTTGTGGTTGGTCATTATGATGAGAAAATTGAAGATATACTTGACACATACAATTTTATATTAAATGCATATTCAGAAAGAAAAATTTCCTCTCATGAGATAAATATACTCACACCAATGCCCGGAACAGAA